>NZ_MBPN01000357.1 GCF_001695625.1 Pseudomonas defluvii | reverse complement strand
CCCCTGCGCCCGATTCCACCCCGGGCCCACGCACACGGCCATCATTGCGTTACCGGTATAGGCCGCATTGGCGGTCATCATCCGCAGTTCGCTGTTGTTGAACAGGCCGTCGGCACTCGCTTGTTCAAGGCTGTACAGGGTGTTCCAGACATTCAGCCCGACCAGCATCAGCGGCAGCGCCTGGCCGAAGTGCTTGCCCATCCATTCGCGGCTGCGGGCGTTGAAGCGCTCGCGTTGTTGGCTTTTGAGGCGGTGCTGGGCCAGGGCCTCCTG
>NZ_MBPN01000356.1 GCF_001695625.1 Pseudomonas defluvii | reverse complement strand
GGGGTCGCCTCAGAAAACGGAAAATAAAGCACGCTAAGCCGGTTGCAGCGGTCGTAGCGGCCTGAACTTGCCCGCGCCGATCTTGGCGCTGCTGCGCCAGAGGTAATCGCCGGTGAGGTTGATGTGCTCCCAACCGAGCGGCGACAGGTACTGCAACAGCGCGTCATCAACGGCATGGCCGTTGCCACGCAGCGCGTGCGCAGCCCGTTCCAGATAGACCGTGTTCCACAACACGACGGCAGCCGTTACCAGATTGAGGCCGCTAGCCCGGTAG
>NZ_MBPN01000355.1 GCF_001695625.1 Pseudomonas defluvii | reverse complement strand
CCCAAATTTTTAAAGAACGATTCTGAAAAAGTTCAGAAATCAATATTCGACGCGAATATTCATTTCTAAGCTTTGACGTGGTAAGCAAGTGGAGATGGTGGAGCCAAGCGGAATCGAACCGCTGACCTCCTGCGTGCAAGGCAGGCGCTCTCCCAGCTGAGCTATGGCCCCGTATTGCTACAGGCTTTCACCACAAGTAATTGGTGGGTCTGGGCAGATTCGAACTGCCGACCTCACCCTTATCAGGGGTGCGCTCTAACCAACTGAGCTACAGA
>NZ_MBPN01000354.1 GCF_001695625.1 Pseudomonas defluvii | reverse complement strand
CGATTGGGTCTGTAGCTCAGTTGGTTAGAGCGCACCCCTGATAAGGGTGAGGTCGGCAGTTCGAATCTGCCCAGACCCACCAATTGCTGGGGCCATAGCTCAGCTGGGAGAGCGCCTGCCTTGCACGCAGGAGGTCAGCGGTTCGATCCCGCTTGGCTCCACCACCCCTCTTGCTTAACCGTGTCAAAGCTTAGAAATGAGCATTCCATTGTGATGATGGTGAATGTTGATTTCTGAACTTTTTCAGAATCGTTCTTTAAAAATTTGGGTATGTGATAGAAATAGACTGAAT
>NZ_MBPN01000353.1 GCF_001695625.1 Pseudomonas defluvii | reverse complement strand
AAAATTCGCAATACTCTTAAGACTTAAGAGACACTCACAAATTTTACCTTAGCCTGAATAAACACCAGTGAAAGTGCTATCCAGTCTATTTCTATCACATACCCAAATTTTTAAAGAACGATTCTGAAAAAGTTCAGAAATCAATATTCGACGCGAATATTCATTTCTAAGCTTTGACAGACTAGATGACCGCGATTCCTAATCACGAAACCGGCCTTCTCGTCTTCTTCAATGAATCAAGCAATTCGTGTGGGAGCTTATGAAGCAGCTGATGTCGTCGATTAAGGAGGTGATCC
>NZ_MBPN01000352.1 GCF_001695625.1 Pseudomonas defluvii | reverse complement strand
GTGGGTAGCTGCCGAGCTTTCGGAGCATCAGGGAGGCCGTCACCGTGCCCTGCTTGATCGAGGTGGCCAGCCGCAGGATTTCGTCCCAATGGGCGCGGACGTGCTTGATGTTGAGCGTGCCGCCGATCATGGGTTTCAGCGCGTCATAGGCGGCGTCGCCCTTCGGGATGTAGAGCTTGGTGTCGCCCAGGTCGCGGATGCGCGGCGCGAAGCGGAAGCCCAGGAGGTGCATCAGGGCGAAGACGTGATCGGTGAAGCCCGCCGTGTCGGTGTAATGCTCCTCGATCCGCAAGTCGG
>NZ_MBPN01000351.1 GCF_001695625.1 Pseudomonas defluvii | reverse complement strand
CACATCCTGCTGTCCCGTCAGGTAGGCGTTCCGTACATCGTGGTCTTCCTGAACAAGGCTGACCTGGTAGACGACGCAGAGCTGCTGGAACTGGTTGAGATGGAAGTTCGCGACCTGCTGTCCACCTATGACTTCCCGGGCGACGACACTCCGATCATCATCGGTTCTGCTCGTATGGCGCTGGAAGGCAAAGACGACAACGGCATGGGCACCACCGCTGTCAAGAAGCTGGTTGAAACTCTGGACAGCTACATCCCAGAGCCAGAGCGCGCTATCGACAAGCCGTTCCTGATGCCAATCGAAGA
>NZ_MBPN01000350.1 GCF_001695625.1 Pseudomonas defluvii | reverse complement strand
TTGGTTACTTTTGCCCTCAAAAGTGACACGCCGTAAAGGCGGAACGGGGTATCAGGCCCAACCTCGCGAACGGATATGCCTGCCGTCATCAGGGGCGATGCATGTTTGTGGCTATTGGCATTCCCCTTGTGAACCTATCCATTCCCTGCAGCGCCTGATACTTCGCACACTACAAACAAAGCCTCCTACCACGGGACTTAAGTGAACAGCATTACGCTCCTGCGCAGGGCCTCGGCGGGCCGGCGATGACGCCCTCATCGCCCCCGCCTGACCTCGCCCGCCCACCATAAAATTCCTGTAAGTAA
>NZ_MBPN01000349.1 GCF_001695625.1 Pseudomonas defluvii | reverse complement strand
ATGCTCAGGGAGGGATCGGGCACCATGATGGCCTCGGTCACCTCGTACACATGGCCCAGGCCGTGGCAGGTCGGGCACGCGCCCTGCGGCGTGTTCGGCGAAAAATCCTCGGCGTACAGCATCGGCTGGTTGGCCGGATAGGCGCCGGCGCGCGAATACATCATCCGCACCAGGCTGGACAGGGTGGTCACACTGCCCACGGAGGAACGCGCGTTGCTGGAGCCACGCTGCTGCTGCAGCGCCACCGCCGGCGGCAGGCCGTCGATCGCATCGACGTCCGGCACGCCGGCCTGGTCGATCAGTCGCCGCGCATAGGG
>NZ_MBPN01000348.1 GCF_001695625.1 Pseudomonas defluvii | reverse complement strand
TCGTGGAAGGTCTTGTCGACGCTGTCCCAGACATACAACCAGCCGTCCCGCAGTTGGCGCAGGGTGTAGCTGCGGGTTTTCAAGGTGGGCTGGAGTTTGGGTGCCCAGCCTTTGGGCAGTGGATGCGGGCCTTGTGCTTGGCCTTTTTCCGGGGACGCGTCAATCGCGTAGCGCACCGGAAAGATGGCAACCTCGGGGGATTTCAGCGGGCAACAGCCGCGCCCCACCGGAACATTGTCAAAGGCTTGCCTGAGACGCGCCTGCCTAAGCTCTGCCGGACTGGCTTCCTGATTCATGTTGCATCCTTGTCTAATTCGATTGCC
>NZ_MBPN01000033.1 GCF_001695625.1 Pseudomonas defluvii | reverse complement strand
GCAAGCTGTAGGAGCCGGGCTTGCCCGCGATACAAACGCCGCGCACTCACGGGCACCCCACCGACGCCATCGCAGGCCAGCCAGCTCCAACAGACCCCGCGCAAGCTGTAGGAGCCGGGCTTGCCCGCGATACAAACGCCGCGCACTCACGGGCACCCCACCGACGCCATCGCAGGCAAGCCTGCTCCAACAGCGCCCGCGCAGCCTGTAGGAGCCGGGCTTGCCCGCGATGCAGACGCCGCGCACGTACTGACACCCCGCCGATACCATCGCAGGCCAGCCAGCGCCAACAGGCCCCGCGCCAGCCTGTAGGAGCCGGGCTTGCCCGCGATGCAGACGCCGCGCACTCACGGATACCCCACCGACGCCATCGCAGGCCAGCCAGCTCCAACAGAGCCCGCGCCAGCCTGTAGGCGCTGGGCTTGCCCGCGATGCAAGCGCCGCGCACTCGCGGAGATCCCACCGACGGCATCGCAGGCAAGCCAGCTCCAACAGGCCCCGCGCCAGCCTGTAGGAGCCGGGCTTGCCCGCGATGCAGACGCCGCGAACTCACTGACACCCCACCGACGCCATCGCAGGCAAACCTGCTTCAACAGCGCCCGCGCAACCTGTGGGAGCCGGGCTTGCCCGCGATGCAGACGCCGCGCATTCACGGACACCCCACCGACGCCATCGCAGGCAAACCTGCTTCAACAGAGCCCGCGCAGCCTGTAGGAGCCGGGCTTGCCCGCGATGCAGACGCCGCGAACTAGCGGATACGCCACCGACGCTATCGCAGGCAAGCCAGCTCCAACAGCGCCCGCGCAGCCTGTAGGAGCGGGTCTTGCCCGCGATGCAAGCGCCGCGTATTCAGTGGGCCAGGCACCACAGATCCAGCGCTCGGACGGTTACCTAAACAAGAAAATTCCCCGGTCGAACCTCACCAGTGCCTTCCAGCACGGGTATCTGCGCCTCGTCCTTCAGGTTCACCCCCGACAACTGCCGCCGCCAGGCCTCGCGCATCAGGTAACCCAGTTTGTGGGTGGCCATGGCGTAACTCAGCCCCTCCAGCCGCACATTGGAGATGCAATTACGCGATGCGTCGTTCAAACCCACCCGTGGGGCATAGGTGAAATACAGCCCGAGGCTGTCCGGCGAGCTGAGCCCGGGCCGTTCACCAATCAGAATCACTACCATGCGTGCGCCGAGCCGTTCAGCCACTTCATCGGCAACGGCCACGCGGCCTTGTTCGACCAGGCAAATCGGCGCAACGTTCCAGCCTTCATCCTTGGCCAGTGCTTCGATACGCTGGAGCATCGGTAGGGCATGACGGTGTACCGCCAGCGCAGACAGCCCGTCTGCCACCACCAGGGCCAGGTCGACCCCTTCCGGTTGAGCCTTGGCGTAGTCGCGCAGTTGCGCCACCGACGCTTCGTTCAAGCGCCGGCCCAAGTCGGGGCGTTGCAGGTAGGTGTGCCGGTCTGGTGCGGCGCTGTGCAGGGCCAGGCTCTGCCCGCAGCCAGCGGCCAGACCGGCCAGGTCAAAACGCAGGTGCACCGCGTCACGGGCCTGGGCATGGGCGTACTGGAAGTCGAGTTGTGCGGCCGTGGGCAAGCTGGTGCCTGCACGGCCCAAGGCAATCCGTGCCGGGGTCAGGTTGCGCAGCTGTTGCCAGGGGTCGGGCTGGGCTGGGCTTTTGGCGTTATCGTCCATCGTTACCTCTACTTCAACTGTGCCAGGGCGTTGCGAAACAGCGGTGGTACGCCGCTGCCCAGGCGTACCTGGCCGTCGCGTTGTTGCAGGATATCCATGCATGCCAGCCACGCCTCAAACTCCGGTGCCGGTCGCAGGCCCAGAGCCTTGCGCGCATACAGGGCATCGTGGAATGAGGTGGTCTGGTAGTTGAGCATGACGTCATCGGAACCTGGAATGCCCATGATGAAGTTGATCCCGGCCACACCCAACAAGGTCAGCAGCATGTCCATGTCGTCCTGATCGGCTTCGGCATGGTTGGTGTAGCAGATATCGCAGCCCATGGGGACGCCGAGCAGTTTGCCGCAGAAATGATCCTCCAGTCCGGCACGGATGATCTGCTTGCCGTTGTACAGGTATTCCGGGCCGATGAAACCGACCACGGTGTTCACCAGGAACGGGTTGAAATGCCTGGCCACGGCATACGCGCGAGCTTCGCAGGTCTGCTGGTCGACACCATGGTGAGCGTTGGCCGAAAGGGCGCTGCCCTGTCCGGTTTCAAAGTACATCAGGTTGTTACCCAGGGTGCCGCGTTTCAGGCTCAGGCCCGCCTCGTAGCCTTCCTGGAGAATGCCAAGGCTGATGCCGAAACTGCTGTTGGCCGCTTGGGTGCCGGCGATGGATTGAAACACCAGGTCCAGTGGCACGCCTCGTTCAATTGCGGCCACAGAGGAGGTGACGTGGGTCAGCACGCAGGATTGCGTTGGAATGTCGTAATGCTGGATGACCCCATCGAGCATCTTCAGCAATTCGCTGATGGCACTGAGGCTGTCGGTGGCCGGGTTGATGCCGATCATGGCGTCGCCATTACCGTACAGTAGGCCGTCGAGCAGGCTGGCGGCGATGCCAGCAGGATCATCGGTCGGGTGGTTGGGTTGCAGCCGCGTGGACATCCGCCCACGCAGCCCCACGGTATTGCGAAAACGCGTCACCACGCGGATTTTCTGCGCGACCAGCACCAGGTCCTGAACGCGCATGATTTTTGAAACCGCGGCCGCCATCTCTGGGGTCAAGCCGGGCGCCAGTGCCTTGAGGCTGGCTTCGTCGGCTTCGTCACCCAGCAGCCAGTCACGAAAGCCACCAATCGTCAGGTGGCTGACCGGTGCGAAGGCCGCAGGGTCGTGGCTGTCGATGATCAGGCGTGTGACTTCATCCTCTTCATAGGGGATCAGGGCTTCGCTGAGAAAGCGCTTCAAGGGCACATCGGCCAAGGCCATTTGTGCCGCTGCACGTTCCGCGTCACTGGTGGCAGCGATCTCTGCAAGACAGTCGCCAGAGCGCGCCGGGCTGGCCTTGGCCATCAATTGCTTTAGGCTTTCAAAACGCCAGGTCGTGCCGGCGACTGTATGCACGAAGCTCATGGTGTGTCTCCTTACTCGCTGGCCAGTGCCACGGTGCCTGCGTTCTGGCTACGTACCGCGACGCAGAACAGCATGCCAATCGCCATCAGGCCAATGAAGATCCCGCAGATCAAGGTGTTGAACCAGACCATCGCCACCAGGCAGACCACCGCCAGCAACAGCGCAATGGCCGGTACCACCGGGTAACCCGGGGCACGGAAGGTGCGCTCGAGGTCGGGCTCGCTGCGACGCAGTTTGAACAGGCTGAGCATACTGACAATGTACATCACGATAGCGCCGAACACCGACATGGTGATCATCGCCGCAGTCAGGGTCATGCCCTGCAGGTTGATCAGGCCGTCGCTCAGGATGGCTGCGATACCGACTACGCCGCCGGCCAGAATCGCCCGGTGCGGGGTGTGGAAGCGCGACAGCTTGGCCAGCCCTTTGGGCAGGAAACCGGCGCGGGCAAGGGCGAAGAATTGCCGCGAGTAACCCAGAATGATGCCGTGAAAGCTTGCCACCAGGCCGAACAGGCCGATCCACACCAGCATGTGCATCCAGGTCGAATCGTTGCCCACGACCGACTTCATGGCCATCGGCAACGGGTCGTTGATGTTGGCCAGTGTGCGCCAGTCACCCACGCCACCGGCGAAGATCATGACGCTGATGGCCAGGCTTACCAGGGTCAGGATGCCGGCGATGTAGGCACGCGGAATGGTGCGTTTCGGGTCTTTCGCTTCCTCGGCGGCCATGGCGGCGCCTTCGATGGCCAGGAAGAACCAGATGGCGAAGGGGA
Source organism: Pseudomonas defluvii (assembly GCF_001695625.1). GTDB lineage: Bacteria > Pseudomonadota > Gammaproteobacteria > Pseudomonadales > Pseudomonadaceae > Aquipseudomonas > Aquipseudomonas defluvii. Next base: position 46,267 of record NZ_MBPN01000033.1, on the reverse strand, counting down.
TCGCGGCGAAGATGCCACTCAGCGCGCCCAGGCTGAAGGTGTCGGCGCCAGCCCAGCCACCCAGGGCAAAGCTGCTGAAGCTGAACGCGGGTGCAACCACGCCCATGAACACCAGCAGCTCCAGCACGGCGAGGATGGTGACCACCAGCTCGAACGTAGCGGCAATGCTCACCCCGACAATGTTGAGGGTCATGAAGACAAAGTAGGCGCCCACCGCGGCTACCTTCGGATCAAGGTTGGGGTACTGCACATTCAGGTAGGCGCCAATCGCCATGGCGATCGCAGGCGGTGCAAAGACAAATTCGATCAGCGTCGCCATCCCGGCGATCATCCCCCCGGTCACACCAAAGGCGCGCAGGCTATAGGCAAAGGGGCCGCCGGCATGAGGGATAGCAGTGGTCAACTCGGTGAAGCTGAAGATGAAGCAGGTGTACATCACTGCGACCAGCAGGGTGGTCACCAGGAAGCCCAGCGTACCGGCGGTGCCCCAGCCATAACTCCAGCCGAAGTATTCGCCGGAGATCACCAGCCCGACCGCGATACCCCAGAGGTGCAGGGTGCCTAATGTTGGTTTTAGTTGTGATACGGCCATGGTATGTCCCCTTGAAGGTGTACCCGAAAAAATGCCTGGCTGGGAGCATAACCACAGGCCTGCGCTCAAGACTTGACCGACCGGCACGGCCATAATTGCATTCGGTCAACTTTCGCCAAAGGCGCACGGATGGCGCGCACGGAACCGATCATGCCCTCACTTGGGGCAGGCCGGAATCACCCTGCTCAGTGTCACCGAGCGGCAACGGGTGCAGGCGCCACGGCCTACACACTGCCCATTGCACCGAGTATTCGGGTAGCAGTTTGGGGTGTCGGCACACCGGCAACATCCTGTGCTAAAGCGTTTATGCACAAAGGTACGGTATTTGCTTGGAGGGCTGATCGCATTCTCCATACGGTAACAGCAGCCATGTTCCAGTCATCCCTTGCCCAGGCTCCCCTGAATGCCCCTCGTGCGAACAACCGGGGTGTGCTCTCGGCGGCTGCCACCGGTATGGATGCCTTTATCGTCAACCATGGCGGTGACCTGGACCGGGTGTTCGGCCATGCCGGTATCGACCCGGAACAACTCCAGCACCCGACCTTGAGCCTGGCCTTGCCGAACTACTGTCAGGTGCTGGAAGAGGCGGCGCAGCAGACCGGGTGCGATAATTTCGGCCTGCGTTACGGCGAGCAGTTCCAACCCCAGGCACTTGGCCTGCTGGGGTATGTGGGGCTCTGTTCGGCCACCCTGGAAGATGCGCTGATCAACTTTGCGCAGGCCTTTCCCTATCACCAGCACAGTACCTTGATCCGTCTGGTTGATCAGGGCGAGTGCTACAGCTTCGATTACCAGATCCACCACAGCGCTATCCGCCAGCGGCGTCAGGACGCCGAGCTGACCATGGGCATGGCGATGAACCTGGTGCGTCATGTACTTGGGCCGAAATGGGCACCGCGTGAAGTCGCCTTTGAACACGCCCGGCCACAAGACTGGCATGAGCACCGTGAGGTCTTCGACGCACCGGTGTATTTCGAGCGCTCCTGTAACTCCATTTTGATTCCCAAGCGCGAAATCGCCGGCAAGGCCATGCCTGGCCATGACCCGGTATTGCTCACGCTGGTCAAGGATGCGATTCGGCAACTGGGCGAAACCAACGCCGGTCCGGATCTGTTGGAGCAGGCGTGCCAGGCCATCATCACGCTGCTGCCACAGGGTGATCCGAGCCTGGACAGCGTTGCCGATCAACTGCAACTGCCGCACTGGTTGCTGCAGCGTAAATTGCGTGAGCAGGGCCTGAGCTTTACCCAATTGCTGGATCAGATCCGCCAGGACCTGGCCTTGCAGCATCTGGGGCAGCAAAACCTGAACATCTCCGAACTGGCACCACTGCTGGGTTACTCGGAAACCAGCGCATTTTCCCGCGCCTTCCGCCGCTGGTTCGGCGTCAGCCCGCGCCAATGGCGCAGCGAGCACTAGGCCCGCACAACCCTGCACGCGTCACGCTAGCCTGCCCTCAATGCCCACAGCACGTCCAGTACGTGTTGCGTCGGTCGCTCAACGTCGCCGGTACGGTGGGCAATGCCCAGTTGGCGCCACAACAAGGGCTGTAGTGGCCGCATGACCACCCGCGTATCGGGCAATGGCGTGTCGGCTTCATGGGGCAGCAACGTTGCGCCATAACCGGCCGCGACCAGGCTTTTGATGGCGTCGTTGTAGTTCAGTTGAATGCGTGGTGTCGGCTGGTGGCCGTCGTTGGCGAACCACTCGGACGTCAAGCGTGAAAGCCGTGTGCTGTTGTCATTCAGGATCAAGGGCTGGGTGGCCAGCCAATCGGGGGTGACGACCTCCGGGCACGCCCAGCGCGCTGGCAAAAACGCCATGACCGGGTCGCGTCGCCAGGGTTCGATTCGCACGCCCTTCGTTGCGGTTTGCGGGAGCGCGACCAGGCCAATGTCCAGCGTGCCTTCGACCAGTTTCTTCAGCGTCTCTTGCGAGGTCAGCACGGCGACCTGGACGTCGATTTCCGGGTGCTGCTGGCTCAAGGTTTCCAGCGCCTGCGGCATCAGCTGGGCGATGGCTCCGGTCGAGGCACCCAGCCGCACGCGGCCAGCCAGCCCCTGCACCTGACGCTGCACCTCCTCAAGGGCTTGCTCGGCATCGGCCAACAAACGCCGTGCACGCTCCACCAGTGTTTCACCAATCGCCGATGGCTGAACGCGCCCCCGTGTACGCGACAACAGCCGGGCGCCAACCCGTGATTCCAGATCGGCGATATGCAAGCTGATCGTGGGTGGCGCAAGGTTCAGCACCCGAGCGGCTTCGGCAAATGAGCCCAGGTCGGCAATCGCCACCAGTGTGCGCAGGCGGTCCAGGCTGATTTCACGCATGGCGGGTTCCTTGGTCAGAAAAACTGAATGTAATCGTTTGGAAATTCAACTTTTCCTATCTTAAGCCCGCGTCGAAGATTAGGCCTGCTGATTTCTGACGTTCGAGAGCACTTCATGACCACTCCTCTTGTATTCATCGATGGCGACCAAGGCACCACCGGCTTGCAGATCCACCAGCGCTTGCGCGGTCGGACCGACCTGCGGTTGCTCACGCTCAGTGCTGAACACCGCAAGGATGCAACTCATCGCGCCGAAGCCATCAATGCCTGTGACATTGCGATCCTGTGCCTGCCCGACGACGCTGCACGTGACGCGGTAGCGAGTATCGAAAACCCCGCGGTACGGGTGATTGATGCCAGTTCGGCGCACCGCACCCACCCGGACTGGACCTATGGCTTCGCGGAAATGAGCCCGGAGCAGGCGCAGCGAATTGCGACGGCGCGGCGTGTCAGCAACCCCGGTTGCTACCCTACGGGGGCGATAGGCTTGTTGCGCCCACTGCTAGAGGCGGGGCTGGTGGGCGCAGACTACCCGATCAGCGTGCATGCCGTATCGGGTTACTCCGGGAGAGGGCGTGCGGGGGTGGAGGCGCATGAGGGGCAGGGCGCGTCGCTCGCACCGGCATTCCAGGTGTATGGGTTGGCGCTGGCGCACAAGCATGTACCGGAAATTCAACAGCACAGCGGCCTGAGTGAGCGGCCGATGTTTGTGCCTGCCTATGGGGCGTTTCGGCAAGGCATTGTGCTGACCATCCCCTTGCAGGTTCGGTTGTTGGCTCCGGGCACGAATGCGCGGCAGTTACACGCGTGCCTGCAGCAGCATTATGCCGGTGCGCAGTACGTGCAGGTCATGTCGATGCATGAGGCCAAGGCACTCACACACCTGGATCCGCAGGCACTCAATGGTACCGATCAATTGCGCTTGATCGTCCTGGAAAACGAACCTGCGGGGCAGGTGCTGTTGGCGGCCGTGTTCGATAACCTGGGCAAGGGCGCGGCGGGCGCTGCCGTGCAAAATCTGGATTTGATGCTGGTAGGCGCAGGCCACCCTTTACCGTCACGCCGGTAAGGGTGGCCTGCTCACGCCGTGGCGACCATGGGCCGCCCTGCCGCAATCAGGCAAGGTCGAATCGGTCAAGGTTCATCACCTTGTTCCAGGCTGCCACGAAATGACGCACGAACAGCGGCTGTGCATCGCGGCTGGCGTAGACCTCGGCAATGGCCCGCAGCTGTGCGTTTGAACCGAACACCAGGTCAACGACAGTGCCTGTCCATTTGAGGGCACCCGTCGACCGATCACGCCCCTCCAGTACACCTTCAGTTGCAGCGGATCTCTGCCAGGTCGTGTTCATGTCGAGGAGGTTCACGAAGACATCATTGGTCAGCGTTTCAGGCCGCTGAGTGAACACGCCGTGTGCAACCTGCCCGACGTTGCAGTTCAGGGCGCGCAGGCCACCGATCAGCACCGTCATCTCGGGTGCGCTGAGCGTCAGTTGGTTCGCCCGGTCCAGCAGCAGCTCGGCTGCCGATTCTTCAAGCCCGCTGCGCAGGTAGTTACGGAAACCGTCGGCGCTGGGCTCCAACACGGCAAAGGACGCCACATCGGTCTGCTCCTGCGATGCGTCGGTACGCCCGGGTGAGAACGGCACGGTCACCTCATGGCCAGCCCGTTTCGCCGCAGCTTCTATGGCTGCGCAGCCGCCCAGCACGATCAGGTCGGCCAGCGAGACGTTCTTGCCACCGGCCTGGGCGTTATTGAAGTCCTGCTGGATCGCCGTCAGTGTGTGTAGCACCTTCGCCAATTCAGCAGGTTGGTTGACCGCCCAGTCTTTCTGCGGCGCCAGGCGAATGCGCGCCCCATTGGCACCACCACGCTTGTCACTACCGCGGAAGGTGGCGGCCGATGCCCATGCCGTCGTAACCAGTTGCGCGATCGAAAGGCCGGATGCCAGAAGCCGGGCTTTCAGGGTTGCAATGTCCTGCTCCCCGATCAGTGGGTGATCCACCGCTGGAACAGGGTCTTGCCAGAGCAGGGGCTCCTGGGGGACGAGCGGGCCCAGGTAGCGAGAAACAGGCCCCATGTCCCGGTGGGTCAGCTTGAACCAGGCTTTGGCGAAAGCATCGGCCAACGCCTGAGGGTCTGAGTGGAAGCGTTTTGAAATCGGCGAGTACACCGGGTCCATGATCAGTGCAAGGTCGGTGGTGAACATGATCGGTGCGTGGGTTTTCGTCGGGTCATGTGCGTCCGGTACGGTACCGGCGGCAGAGGCCTCCTTGGGCGTCCACTGGTGGGCACCGGCAGGGCTCTTGGTGAGCGTCCACTCGTAGCCGAACAGGTTGTCGAAGTAGTTGTTGTCCCATTTCACCGGGTTGGTGGTCCAGGCACCTTCCAGCCCACTGGTAATGGTGTTGGCGCCGTTGCCGCTGCCAAAGGTATTTTTCCAGCCCAGGCCTTGTTCTTCGAGCGTCGCGGCTTCCGGCTCGGGGCCTACATACTGGCTTGGATCGGCGGCGCCGTGGGCTTTGCCGAAGGTGTGGCCGCCGGCGATCAGGGCGACGGTCTCTTCGTCATTCATGGCCATGCGGGCGAACGTCTCACGAATGTCTCGTGCTGCCGCGAGCGGGTCCGGGTTGCCATTCGGGCCTTCCGGGTTCACGTAGATCAGGCCCATCTGAACCGCGCCAAGCGGGTTTTCAAGTTCGCGATCACCGCTGTAGCGCTCGTCTGCCAGCCACTTGCCTTCCGGCCCCCAATAGATGTCGTCTTCGGGCTCCCAGATATCGACACGTCCACCGCCGAAACCGAAAGTCTTCAGGCCCATCGAGTCCAGGGCGACGTTACCCGCGAGCACCATCAGGTCAGCCCAGGAGAGACTGTTGCCGTACTTCTGCTTGATCGGCCAGAGCAACCGCCGTGCCTTGTCGAGGTTGCCGTTGTCCGGCCAGCTATTGAGCGGCGCAAAGCGTTGCGCGCCACCTCCCGCGCCACCGCGCCCGTCAGCGATACGGTAGGTGCCTGCGCTGTGCCAGGCCATGCGGATGAACAGCGGACCATAGTGGCCGTAATCGGCGGGCCACCACGCCTGCGAGTCTGTCATCAGGGCATGCAGGTCTTTGATCACCGCATCCAGGTCGAGGCTTTTGAACGCTTCGGCATAGTTGAAGGCTTCACCCAGGGGATTGGCCTGGGGGGCGTGCGAGTGGAGGATTTTCAGGTTGAGTTGATCAGGCCACCAGTCGGCATTCGAGGGTGCCCCGGCTGTGGTGTGTTTGCGAGCGCCGCCCGCGAACGGGCAGGTTGCTTCGTTAGACATGATGCTCTCCTGTGATGTCCGGTTATCCGTCAACTCAGCGTGGAACCTGACGGTGGCGCCAGCCAATAGGTTTTCAGTATGGGATTCATAGTAGACAGGGAAGGTGAACAGTCTGGCGCTTTCGGATGTTTAAAATAATCGACTGTCGACGATGGGGAAGGTGTCTTTTAAGCCACCAAAATCCGCTTTACCTAAAAAAACGTCGCATTTCGTCTTTTTTTATCCAAATCCCAGCGGTAATTGTTTGACATATTTAACGGCTTTGGCAGACTGCAAAGCCGTTGTCATAAGTGGTTACGATTTCCTCGTGCTGGTTACAGATGAGCCGTCGTGCCGCCTGCGATACGCAAACAAAAACAACATAGTCAGTCGCGCTGCCCCTGCACGAGCCATGCTCGTCAGTCCGGTGTCGGACGAGCCAACGGAAAGTACAAATGCTGATTTGGTTTGTTGCGCTTTATCTGCTGCTCACGGTAGGTGTCGGTTTCTACGCGTCCACTCGCGTGAAAAACTCCAGGGATTTCGCTGCCGGTGGTCGCAGCATGTCCTTCCCGCTGGTCGCCGCGATGGTATTCGCCACCTGGTTCGGCTCTGAGGCCGTATTGGGGATACCTGCTACCTTCATCCAGGAAGGTTTCGCCGGCATTATCGAGGACCCGTTCGGTTCCTTCGGCTGCCTGATGTTGGTCGGCCTGATTTTCGCCCGGCCCCTCTACCGCATGAACCTGCTGACGCTCGGTGACTTCTTCCGCAAGCGCTTTGGCCCGAACGTGGAAATGATCACCAGTATTGTGATCATCCTCTCCTACCTTGGCTGGATTGCCGCACAGTTCACCGCACTGGGCGTGGTGTTCAACGTGCTCTCTGACGGCGTCATCAGCACCACCCAGGGCATGTTGATCGGCGCGGTGATCGTGCTGCTTTACACCTTGTTCGGCGGTATGTGGTCGGTTGCGCTGACAGACTTCATGCAGATGCTGATCATTGTCGCCGGCCTGGTTTATCTGACCTGGCTGATCGGTGACATGGCGGGCGGGCCTGCCGCGGTCATTTCCCATGCGGCCAACGAAGGCAAGTTCAGTTTCATGCACAGCTTCGAGCCGAAGGACTTCGTTGCCTTCATCGGTGCCGCGGTGACCATGATGTTCGGCTCGATTCCGCAGCAGGACGTTTATGCGCGGGTCATGTCGGCCAAGACCGAAAACATCGCAGCGCGCGCATCGATGGCAGGCGCCTGTTTCTACCTGGCCTTCTGCATGCTGCCGATTTTCCTGACCTACGCGGCCTCGATGATTGATCCGGCGATGGTTCAGCAATGGCTGGCTGAAGATGCCCAGATGATCCTGCCGCACCTTATCCTGGAGCGGACCCCATTGTTCGCCCAGATCATGTTCTTCGGTGCGCTGCTTTCGGCGATCATGTCCACGGCCTCTGGCACACTCCTGGCGCCGTCGGTGACCTTTACCGAGAACGTGCTCAAGCGCTTTTTGCCCGACATGAACGACAAGCAGTTCCTGCTGGCCATGCGCCTGACTATCCTGGTGTGCGCCATGGTCACGTGCCTGTTCTCACTGTTCTCCAATGCCAGCATCTACGAGATGGTGGGCAATGCCTACAAAGTGACCCTGGTTGCCGCTGCGGTGCCGTTGTTCGCAGGCCTGTTCTGGAAGCGCGCCACCACTCAGGGGGCTCTGGCCTCGATGGGTTTGGGCATGGCGTCCTGGCTGTGGCTGGAATACACCCACACCGATGCTGACTTCTGGCCACCGCAGCTGGCCGGGCTGCTGTTCAGCTGGCTGGGCATGCTGCTGGGGTCGCTGTTGCCGCAGATCTCGACTGCCCGCGCCCCGGTTCGCGAGCGCGTGGTGGACAACGCCTCAGGTGCTGTCGCTGTCGAGTAAGCCTCGCGATAACGAGCCGATTGGCTGACGGTACGAATGAACGGGCAGTGCGCAAGCGCTGCCCGTTTTTTTGCGCGCAAACCAGACCGGCCTTGCTCGTGAGAATTTCAAACACGGCGAAGACTTCTGTGAACACATTTCTGCAGTCGATGTCGCGACGCCGGGAAAATGGGTCATTTCTGCGAGAAGTAGTGAGTAAAACGCACGAAAACAACGGAAAATCAGCGCCAAAATAGTGGCACATTAATTGCTGGCGGGGCCTCGTATGGTTCGATAACTATAAGAGGGTCCAATTGCTATGCCCATCACTTGCGTTGCTTTCCAGTCTGTCGAGGTATCCTCGATTGCCTGCCAATGGCGCTTCACACGCCTCATGTCCTCAGCGTATGAAGAGAGCCAATGCTATGTTTTTTAAGTATTCCTTGCGCACGCAAATGCTGACGCTGCTGGGCGTCGGCCTGATGCTGGTGCTGTGTTCAGCATTGGTGTGTTTCAGCCTTTTCGCTAATAGCCTGAATACCTACAACGCGTTGCTGACGCGCTCTGCTCAGGCATCGAAGTATGTCAATGAAGCCAGCCTTGCATTCAAACGCCAATCTCAGGCGTTCAGTAGCGCAGAGCGTGGCCTGGCGGTGTTTGAAGCTGAAGAACGCAAGGTCAGGGAGTGCTTGGCCAACGTGCTGGCGCTGGATATGGATCTGTCGCTAAAGGCCAAGGTCAATGACCTGCTCAGCGCACATCAGGTATTCGGCGATCAGTACCGTGAGCGTCACAACACCGTTGCGACCACCGGTGTGGACAACGGTACGGATCGACCCGTCAGTGAGCAGATGAATGCCTTGGTGGAGCAGCTCTATCAAGACACCCAGACCCAACTTGGGCAGGTCGATGCCCATGCCGAGCGTATTGGCTGGGTCGGTACCCTGGCGCTGTTGATGGTCAGTGTGCTGACGTGGCTGTTTGGCATGTGGTTGATCAACCGCAACCTGATCACACCACTGCGTGGTTTGATGGCGTCTATCGTCCAGCTCAGCCAAGGTCATTTTGGTCAGCGGATCAACAGTCAACGGGGCGATGAGCTGGGGCGTCTGGCGAAGGCGACCGACGCGCTGCATGACGTGCTCTCGGACACCTTCGCCGGCCTGAAACACGGCACCCGGCAACTGGACACCGCCAGCGACGAACTGAAGACCATTGCCAGCCAGTTGGGGCAGGGCGTTGAAAATCAGGGGTTGCGTACCGATCAGGTGGCGACTGCGATGCAAGAAATGGCCTCTGCGGCCCAGGAAGTCGCCAGCCATACCGCACAGGCAGCCCGGGCCGCTGACGATGCCGAGAACGCCACTCAGCAGGGCGAGAAGGCCATGCTCGGCATGGTCAAGAGCATCAATGACATTCGCGATGAAATTACCGGTACGGCCAGCGTTATCCATCGCCTGGAAGCCGACAGTGGGCGCATCGGCGAAGTGTTGGCGGTGATCCACAGTATTGCAGAGCAGACCAACCTGCTTGCGCTTAACGCGGCTATCGAAGCCGCCCGAGCCGGCGAACAAGGCCGAGGTTTTGCCGTCGTGGCCGATGAGGTGCGTAATCTGGCGCAGCGTACTGCGCAGTCAACGGCAGAAATCAATACCATTATTGATGCCGTGCAAAAAGGCGCGGAGCGTGCGGTGCAAGCGATCGAAAGTGGTAAGCGCAGCAGCGAGAATGGCGTCGAGCAAGTGCGGCAGGCCGGCGAAATTCTCAGTGGCGTTACTGGCGCGGTGCAGACCATCCGCGATATGAGTCAGCAGATCGCCACCGCCGCTGAAGAGCAAACGCTGGTCACGGAAGATATTTCGCGCAACCTGTGCGAGCTGGTGGCGATTGCCGCGAGCAATCAGGAAAGCGTGCGTCGTACTGAAGGGGCCAGCAAGAATCTGCACCATGTGTCCAGCACCTTGGCTGAGCTGACCGGGCGACACCACGCCTGATTCGGCAGTGACTCATTTTTTTTACAGTCTGATAGCAATTTGACCTTTCTGAGCTAACTTCAAATAGCGAAACAGTTATTTGTGCTCAGCCGGGGGGTTGGCCTCGCTTCAGGATGGTTAGGCAGTTCGCAGACCCGACGGATGGCTCGTTATGACTGGTCGTTTCAGCTGAACCACATAAGGGGGGTGTTTGGCACGACGATCACTGGAGGGCTCTAGCAGCGGTGGCGAGTGTGTCCACGCTGTGCCAGCCCACTGTGGATTTTCCAGACGTCACGGCGTGCGCGGATCGCGTGTCGTGGCGGCAGGGGACCGGCAGTGGTCATGCAAGTCGTGTTGAACCGATCTTCTAGCAAACTGCCCTGACCGGACAAGGAAGCAGAGAATGACCAATAATTACGCGCAAGTACTCAAACGAGTGGCGTGGACGTTGATTGTTGCTGGTTTACCCGCTGGGACGACGTTGGCCGCGGGGAAAAACTGCGCAGATCTGGCGGCACTGCCAGCCGTGGTCGAGGTGGGTGAAGGCATGCAGACTGCCATGCGCTCCCCTGAGGCCATTACCCGATTGGCCATAGGCGATCCGAAAATCGCTGATGTGCACCTCAATGGCAATGATGCATACCTGCTTACCGGTATTGCTCCCGGAACCACCAGCCTGATGGTCTGGACGGCATGCTCCAGTGCGCCTCGCCAGAGCATGGTGTTCGTCAAGGGCAAGGCTACGTCCTCCTTGGGTAGCGCAGTCTTTCCTGAAGGCAATGAGGTGCTGACCAGCCAGGTTCAGACCGATATTCGGTTTGTCGAAGTCAGCCGCACCAAGTTGAAAGAGGCCAGTACGTCGATCTTCGGCAAAGGCGGCAGTTTTCTGTTCGGCTCACCGGGCACTGTGCCTGGCGTGACGGTGACGCCAGGGCAGATTGGTAGCCTGGCACCCAACATCCCTCTGGATAACGGCAGTTTCAACATCGGGATCGGTGGCGGCAACGTACTGGGGTTGATCAATGCGCTGGAAGGCAGTGGCTTTGCCTATACCCTGGCCCGCCCCAGCCTGGTGGCGCTGAGTGGGCAGAGCGCGAGCTTCCTGGCCGGTGGTGAAGTGCCCATCCCTGTACCGAGCACTGGCAGCGACAGTATTTCAATCGAGTACAAGGAATTCGGTATTCGTCTGACGCTGACACCAACGGTGGTTGGGCCGGGCCGTATCAACCTGAAGGTGGCACCGGAGGTCAGTGAGCTCGATTTCAACAACGGTGTGTCCATTTCCGGCACGGTTGTACCGGCACTGGTTGTTCGTCGTACGGACACCAGTATTTCCCTGGCGGACGGTGAGAGCTTCGTGGTCAGCGGCTTGATCAGCACGACCAACACCTCTGCTGTGAACAAGTTGCCTGGCCTCGGAAACATTCCGATCCTGGGTGCCTTTTTCCGTGACTCTACGATCAAGCGTGAAGAGAAAGAACTGCTGATGATCGTCACCCCGCATCTGGTGCAACCGCTGGCGGTCAATGCCCAGCTTCCTACACTGCCCGGCGAGCAGATGCGTAATTACGATCCGAACTGGTTCCGCATGTACTTCCTGGAAGACGGTGACTTCGACCACCGTAGTGGGTTATCACAATGAGCCAGCCCATTGCAGCCTCTTTGTTGACGAACACATCCCACGACACCGTGCTGGGCGGGGTTGGCCTTACGGCCATCGCCCGCTCGTTGTGCGTTTCCCGGGAGCGAAAAATGAAGGTGATCATTGCAACGTTGGGCCTGGTGATGCTGAGCGGCTGTGCCACGGGCGGTGGCTCCGATTGGTCGTCACTCAGTGCCCCGGAAAGCTGTGCCAAGGTCAGTTCCGATCAGGAGCTGTCGCTGAGCCTGGCCGACGACATGATCCGTGAGGGCAAGCTGCATGCGGGCCTGGCCAACTTGCAGCGGCTGCCGCAGGACCTTCCCGCCGTGCGTTTGCGCAAGGCCAAGATCTACCGTGTATTGGGAGAGGCCGAGGCCGAACCGTTGTTTCGCAGTTTACTCAGTACCTGCCTAGCGGCTGAAGGCGAACACGGCCTGGGGCAACTGGCGGTGGCGCGCAATGATAGCGAGAAGGCCTTGGCTCACCTGCAACGGGCGGTACGCATGTCGCCCACTGACGAAAAAATCCGTAACGACCTGGGCGTGATCTACCTTAACCAAGGGCGCCTTAAGCAAGCCCGCTTCGAGTTCATCACGGCCATGGAGTTGAAGCAGTCCGATCAATTGGCGGCCGTTAACCTGGTGACCTTGATGATTTACCAAGGGAACTGGAAGCAGGCCTCGGAGTTGGTCAGCCGAGTCGGCCTGAGCCCGGCACAAGTCACTGAAGCCCAGGCGCGAGCAGAAAAACTCAAGAGTAGGAAGAAGGCCACCGCAGCGCCTGCCGATCAGGTAGCAGCGGTCAATGATCCGGCATAACCGAGTGCCAACTCGCCACCAATGCAGAGGTAGTGATGAAACAGACTATGCTCATCTGCCTGGGAGCCGCGTTGCTCCCCCTTGCAGCCCAGGCCATCGAACCTGGCCCATCTTCCCCACAACAGCAGGTCACCGAAACCTGGCTGCAATTGCAGCGTAGTAATCAGGTGGCTTCGCCAAATCTGCAAACCGTGAAACCCGCTGAGCGTGAACTGAGCCTGCAGCGCCTGTTGGACAGCTACAAGCACCCCATACCCGAGTTTTACAAAGAGTATGGTCTCTCGTCATCCAAGGGGAAGTAGGCTGCAACGGCGCAGGATGCGCCAGTGTTCGGGGTTGAAAGAGTAGGGTGACAGTGTGCAGGTTGGGTGATTCAGGTGGGTAGACATCACATCATGGCGGCGGCGGGGTAGCGTAAACAGGCTCCCGCCGCCGTTTTGCTTTGTGCGCATGGTGATCAGCGTTTCGCAGCCTCCCTATTGAGTCATTCAAAAGGCTGCGGCATGCAAAAGGCCTCGGCATTGCTGCCGAGGCCTTTTTCTACTCGTTGTTAAAGCTTTCCGAATACCTTGAACACGCCGATGATTGCAGGGCCTATGGCCACCAGGAAAAAACTTGGCCACAAGCACAGGATCAGTGGGAACACCAGTTTTGTCCCGATTTTCGCGGCTTTCTCTTCGGCCAGTTGCGTGCGACGGTCACGAAATTCCTCAGCATAGATGCGCAGGGTGGTACCCACACTGGTACCGAAGCGAATGCTCTGTGCCAGCAGGCTCACCAGCCCGCGAATGTCCTCCAGCCCGGTGCGTTCGGCAAGGTTTTTCAAGGCCTCGGTGCTGGGGATGCCCGCGCGGATTTCGGCGTTGACCAAGGCCAGTTCCATGGCCAGGTCAGGCTGGCTCACCGCCATTTCTTCAGACACCCTCTCGATGGCCTGGGGCAGGGCCAGGCCCGACTCCACGCACACCACCATGAGGTCCAGGGCATCAGGAAAGGCAATCAGCAAACGGTTCATCCGTGATTGTGCGCGATGCTCGACATAGAGGGCTGGCGCCAGCCAACCCACACCTAGCGCCAGCAGCAGCAGGCCGACACCGAGCATCAGCGACAGCTTCGGAATAAGCGGTAATGCCAAGGCTACAAGGCCCATCAAGGTCAGGGGCAACAGCAGGCGAAGCGCCCAGTAGGTCTGTACGGCCGACTGAGCGCGATAACCGGCGTGTGTCAGCAGTACCCGTGTCGCCGAGGCTTGCCCTTGCTCACCCGTGTTGAAGCGCTGCCCCACCTGTTCCAGCATCAATTGCAGGTTGCTTGGTGGCCGTTGCCCGGCAATTTCTGCACTTTGGCCGCGCTTGATCAGCATCAGTCGGCGTTTGACCGGGTCTTGCAGCCCCAGCACCAGCAAGGTCATGGTCGTTATGGCAAAGACCACACTCAGGCCGATGGCTGCTGCAAACAACAGGCGCGTCAGTTGTTCGTTGCCCACCCAATGATTGATCAGACTCAGTAGATACTCCATGGTCTTACTCCCTAGGTCTATCGGTACTCAAACCTGAATCCGGATGATCTTGCGTATCCAGTAGATCCCGATCAGCATGGCAACAAAGGCGCCGAGGACCAGTTTTCGACCCAGAGGCTCGTTGATCAGCAGGGGCAGATAGGTCGGGCTCGACAGCACGATCGCTGCGGCGAGCACAAAGGGCATCGACACCAGTATCCAACCTGACATACGCCCTTCGGCGGACAGGGTCTTGACCTTGCGTTGAAAGCGAAAGCGCCCGCGAATCAGGCTGCTCAGGCGATCCAGTACTTCGGTCAGGTTGCCACCTGTTTCACGGTGGATCAGCACTGTGGTCACCAGCATCATGACCGTCATGCTGGGTACGCGTTCCAGCAGGCCGAGCATGGCCCGGCGTACATCGTTGCCATAGTTGATGTCGGCGAAGGTCAGGCCGAACTCATGGGCGACCGGCCCTTTGTGCTCATCGGCGACCAGTTGCAGGGTCTCGTTGAACGGATGGCCGGCGCGCAGCGCCCGGCACATGGCATCGAGCGCATCTGGCAGCCCCTCTTCGAAGCGGGCAAAGCGCTTGATGCGGTCATTGGAGATCTTAAGTATCGGTAGCCAGAACACCACCATCGCAGCAGGTACTGCCACCCACCAGGTGCGCGTGATCAACCACAGTACAATGCCGCTTGCCAGTGCCAGCGTCAGCCCAAGCAGCAGTACCCGATAGGCACGGTATTCATGCCCGGCCTGTTCGATCATCTGGGCCAGGGCCTCCATCGCTGGCAGTTGCTCTAACCACGCTTCCAGTGGCGACAGGCGCCGCAAGTATTTTTGCCGTAATACCGACTGCATGTTCGGCAGGTCATTGGCGCGCTCCAGCATGTTCAGGCGACTGCGGATGCGCTTGCGCACCTTGCCCGCTTCGCCAAACACCGGAACGGTCAGGCCCTGGCTGAGGAGGAAGATCGCCGTGAACACCATGCCAAGGAAGGCCAGGACGAACTCGCTGGGGATCTGGTTCATGATTTTTCCTCCATCCATTCCTGCCGGAACAGGCTGAGCGGCAGCTCGATACTCCGCTTGGCCAGCGTTTCACGGAATGCCGGGACCATGCCGGTGGGGCGAAACTCACCCAGTACCTCGCCTTTTTCGCCGATGCCATTGCGTACGAACGAGAAAATCTCGGTCATGGTGATGATGTCGCCCTCCATGCCGTTGATCTCTTGCACGCTGACCAGCCGCCGGGTGCCATCCTCCTGACGCTCCAACTGGATGACCACATCGATGGCCGAGGCGATCTGCTGGCGCAGCGCCTTGATCGGGAAGGTTGCACCGCTCATCGACACCATGTTCTCGATTCGGCCCAAGGCGTCACGTGCGGTGTTGGCGTGAATGGTGGTCAGTGAGCCGTCGTGACCGGTGTTCATCGCCGTCAACATGTCCAGTGCCTCGGCGCCGCGCACCTCGCCAATGACGATGCGGTCCGGGCGCATCCGCAGGCTGTTGCGCACCAGTTCACGCTGATTGACTTCGCCGCGCCCTTCGATGTTCGACGGGCGGGTTTCCAGCCGTACCACATGAGGCTGTTGCAACTGCAACTCGGCCGAGTCTTCGATGGTGACGATTCGCTCGTTGTGCGGGATGAAGCTGGACAGGACGTTGAGCATGGTGGTCTTGCCGCTGCCGGTACCGCCGGAAATCAGCACGTTCATGCGCCCGCGAACGATAGCCTTGAGCATCAGTGCGATGGCCGCCGTCAGGGTGCCCGTCTGCACCAGGTTTTCGGTATTGAGCAAGTCCACGGCGAAGCGGCGAATCGACATGCTGGGGCCGTCGATCGCCAGGGGAGGGATGATGGCGTTGACCCGCGAGCCGTCCTTCAGGCGTGCGTCCACCAACGGCGAAGATTCATCAATGCGCCGGCCCAGGTTGGACACAATGCGGTCGATGATATTCAGCAGGTGTTGATCATCGCGAAAACGCACGTCGGTTCTTTGCAGCTTGCCAAACCGCTCGACGTACACCGAGGCGTGGCCGTTCACCAGGATGTCGGACACACTCGGGTCGGCCAGCAGTGGCTCAAGCGGGCCAAGGCCCAGCACCTCGTCGGTGATCTGCTTGATGATCAACTGGCGACCACTGGCGCTGACCGGTGCCGAGTTCTCGTCAAGCAAGCGCTGGCTGATCTCTTTGATCTGCCGACCGGCTTCGGCGGCCTCCAGCGTGTCCAGCAAGGACAGGTCCATGACCTTGAGTAGCTGCTGGTAGGTCTTTTCCTTCCATTCGCTCTCCACCGGGTTGAGCTTGCTCCGGGTCTCGTAGAGGATTTCCGGTGCAATGTTCTCCCAGGCCATCAGTACCTGAGTGCAGTCCTGGCTGTTGGCCGGTGCTGCCGGTTTGTCTGCCGTGGCCTGGTTGTTGGCCTGCTGACGCAAGCGATTACGAAAGTCGCTGAGCATGGCTTACCCTCCAAACAAACGGCCAAAGGTACGTTTAAGCAGGCTCTGTTCGCAGGCCTCGATCCCGATCAGGTTCTGGCTCAGTTCGCGCAGGGCAAGGTTGATGGCTGACCGTGGTGCATGCCGTTCCAGCGGCACCCCGGTGTTCAGGCTTTCGCTGACCACCGCAAAGTCATTTGGGAGCTTGTGCACCTCCGTGCAGCGCAACGCCTCGGTCACATCCTTGAGGGTGACGGGGGACGTCTTGTTGTAGCGGTTGACCACCACCTGCAGTCGACTGCTCGACACGCCCAGGTCGTCGCGCAGGATGCGGGTCAAGCGCGTGCCGTCTTTCAGGTGGCTCAGGCTTTGCTGCAACACAATGTAGATGCGGTCGGCCTGCTCCAGGCTGATGCCGGTGAGGTGGTCGATTTGCCGCGGCAAGTCCACCACCACCCAGTCGTAGCTACTGCGGGCCAGGCGCAACAGATTCTCCAGTTGCTCCAGGCGCACGTCCTGCTGCAGGCACAGTTCATCGGTACGCCCGCCCAGCACATGCAAGGTCGGGCTGTAGTGGCTGCAAAAGCCGCGCAAGGCGATGCTGTCCAGGGTATCGGCCTGCTGAAGCACCTCCATCGGGCTGTGTGTCGATTGCACATCCAGGCTGTGGCCGACGCTGCCGAACTGCAGGTCCAGGTCCAGCAGCAGGGTTCTGCCACCCTGGTTACTGAGCTGATGGGCCAGGTTGCAGGCCAGCATGCTGGCCCCTGAACCGCCCTTGGCATTCATGACCGCAATCAGTTTGCCTTCGTTTCCTCGCTCTGCCCGCGCCTCCATCTGCATGCGCCCAAGGGCCGCCTGCAGCTCTTCGGGTTTCACCGGCTCTGGAAGAAAGTCACGGGCGCCGGCCTGCATTGCCAGGCGCATGCCCTCGCGTTCATCCAGGGGGCCGCACACCAACAGCGGCGGACGCTCCTTGAGTGGATGCAGCAGCAGGGCGGCCAACTCTTCGCGCCACAAATGGCTGACGTGCAGCAGCAACAGGTCCGGCATGTGCTCCAGCCCATACAGCGGGTCGGTATGGCCGTTGCTTACCAAGCGGGTGCTGACCTGCAGGTTGGGCAGGCTCTGGCTGATGGTTTTCATCTGGTTCAAGGCTGTCGCATCGCGGCCACTGATCAGCAGGCGCAGGCCTTGCCGGTCAGTCGCGGTGACGACGGGGGCTTCACGTGTGCTTAACATGGCGTGATCTCCGGTACTACGTTTGCATCGGGTTGCCTGCCGAGGCTCTCGCGCGGCATGGTTGACCTGAACACCGGCAGCACGAAGGCGCCGTTGAATCCAGGAATCAGCAAGTTGAAACTGAAGTTCGTCACCTGCAGTTGCACATAACGGATGGCGAGAAAACCGTTGGCGCTGGTGAGGTCGTCAGGGTTGGCGATCACGGCACCGTCCTTGTCCAGGTAGATCAGGTTCAGGTTGGCACTGGTCAGGTTGCCAATCAGGCTGCTCGCGCCGCTGTTGTCGGCGGCATTGAACATTGCGCGGCGCAGAATGGTCGGGTCTTTGATGTTGCACACCGCGGCCAGGCGCGCCCCCCGGCGCACCGTTTCATTCAGCGCATTGACGGTGAAGTACAACCGGCCTATTTCCAGCACGCCGAACAGCAAGGTGAACAGCACCAAGCCGGTGATGGCGAACTCGACGACATACACGCCGCGCATGCGTTTGCGGTTCATCATAAGGCCCTCATCACAACGGTGGAGGTCAACGTCAGGCCCAGCGGTTTACTGCTGCCATAGAGGGCCGGCAGTGCGCTACCGATCACAGGCACGAAGGTATAGTTAATGCTCACCTGCACGTGCTCGGTACCTGCTGCAGCCACCGTGACATTTCCAGGCGTCAGCCCAGGCACGACCGAGGGGTAACCATTCGGGTTGGCAGGTACGCCGTACACCGCGACGTTTTTGGTTTTGGACAACAGAGCAGCGCTCAGATCGAGTTTGCCCTGATTGGCGTCCCACGCCTGGCTGGCGACAAAGCGCCCAGCGTCACGGCTGGCCTGCATCAGGCTGTTGTACTGAAACAGCATGCGACCGAACTCGCCGAAGGCCAGCATCAGCAGCGCCAACAACGGCAGGGTAATCACCAGCTCAATCATTGCCAGGCCACGCTGAGCCTTTGGGGCGTTGAATCCACCGCGTCTCATAGAGCCCCCTACGAATCGGTACTGGGTGTCTGTTGGTTATCGATGTAGGTCTTGTACAACTGGATGATCTGCGGGCCGACATCATCCGTCGGCGTGGGGCCTGGCACGCTGTCGCCCTCGCACTGGCTAACGAATTGGCCGAAGATCTGCGACTCGTTGCCCTTTTGGGCTTCCGGCTGCATCACGAAGAAACAGCCAAAACCGAGCACCGGTATCGATGACGCACCGTCGTTCTTGCCCGAGCAGTCACCGATGACGATCTTCAGTACCCGCCGTTCGTGCACGCCATTGGACAGGCAGCCACCCCCAGCGCCGGCAATGCAGTTGGCCGAGTCCTGTTTCCAGTCGTTGTAGTCGTACAGGGCGCCACCGGTCGTAGACAGGTTGCCGTTGGCGGCAGTGACCGGTTGGTTGTTGTATTCGATCCTCTTCAACGTATCGTTGTAGGTCAGGGATTTGGGGTTGACCGTGACGACCAGGTCAGGTGGATAGTCGGCGGCACTGAGGCCTCCCTTGTACTCGTTGAAACGCGTATTGAGGCCCTGAGCGGACGGCCCGACGGTATTACCCGGCTTGGTCGTCACGTTTGAACCGATGCTGTTGCACTGATTGATGCCGCCGGCCAGGCCTTCCTTGACCGTTTTTCCGCCTGAGCCGAAATCGAGCAGTTGAAAGTTCCCTGGGCCGATCGCCGAACTGTTGTTCGCAGCGGTTTTCAATACCTGTAGATCGCCGAAGCTGTACCCCCAGAACATTCCGCCGCTGGGGTTGTTCTGTGTGGGGTTGCCGCACACCATCAGCGGGGTAAGCTCACAGGGGCTGGTTGGGCTTGGCCCGGCAGTGGCGATGGCGGCGACGCTCTTGGTCTTGTCTGCGCCATTGCCCAATGTTTGGAAAGCCCCCCAGAAAAAACTGGTCAACGGGTAGTTCGCTACCGTGACTCGCACGTAGCTGGCATTGGCCGAGAATGGCCCGTAGACACTGGAGGCCAGTTCCACCTTGGCGAAGGTGGCGACACTGTTGCCAATCGCCTTGGCCAGCTCCTGATTGCCTGTGGCGTTGGCATTGCGGCTTAGGGTGTCCAGCGCGGCGGTTTGTGCCAGGCTGGCGGCGCCGGTTGCGCCAAGCACCGCGTTGAGTGTCTTGGCCCCGCTCAGCGCTGCCGCATCCACCGCATTTTGCAGGCGTGTCTTGTTCACCAGCATATGGCTGCCGTCCAATGCCAGGGCGGCCATCAACAGCACCGCGGCCATGGCAATGACCACCATCACAATGATCGTGCCGCGCTGACGCTGCGCAAACGCAGTGCGAGGCTGTTTGATTCGCGCGTTCATCATCACGCCCTCCCGCTTGGCCGATGTGGAACAGGATCACTTACAGCTTGGCTCTCACTTCATTGACTTCGACGCCACGAATCACGGTGACAGCGCTGCTGTTGCCTGTGCCTTGGCGGCGTACCACCGGCCGGACAACCGGGGCTGGAGCCGCTGGCTGGGCCAGTGCAACCGGTTGGGTGACAGCCGGGCGTGGCTGATTGTCCAGGGGGTTGCGCAGGGCCAGTTGCAGCTTGCCGGCAGCCATGCCCTTGACCAGCACTTCCGCCTCCAGTGGTGTCATTTCCAGGGTGACGGCGCGGACAACCACGGGCTGGGTCTTGTCGGTGTTGGCCGTTTGGTCCACTGCCAACACCCGCAAGTCTTCGAGAATGGTTTTGGACTCGGCATCGCCACTGTTGCCGGTCTGCCGGGTTGCCAATACGTCGACCCGGTTACCCGGTAGCAAGAACCCGCCGACACCGACCACGTCGTCCACCCGTACCGAGATGGCGCGCTTGTTGGGTTCGATCAACGATGCCAGGGTGCTGCCGCCGAGGTGCTCGGCCAGGCGCGCAGCGCGCAGGATATCGCCGCGCAGCATGGAGAAGGTGGCGATCTTGCCCACCACTTTTTCAGGGGCGTCGAAGGCATCCTCGGGTACGGCATCCTTTGGCATGCGCACCACGGCCACTTGCTGGGCTTCGACCATTTGGCCGAAGGCAATCTCTGTGGTGGCGACCACCACGCTCTGCTGGTTATCGTCTTCCTTGGCATTGAGTTTCGCGCTCAGCCAGTTGTTGGCCATCCAGGCCGCACCCAAGCCCAGGACCAGGGACAAGGCAATCAGGGGAAACGTACGAGAGCTCATGTTGGTAACTCCTTAGCCAATGAAGTCGAGCTGAACGAAGTAGTTGTGCCAGGCCCACTCCAGCTCCGCTGTTGATAGCGGCCCGGCATTGCCCAGGTAACGCTGACGGTCGATTGCCATGCTCAAGAGGTCGCGCGGATGGCACGGTACCAGCGGCATGTTTTCCGCTTCATAGAGTTCCTCCAGGGCATAGCGCAGCAGCTTTGGGTCATGAGGGATGCCCAAGCGTTCTGCTTCCTGGATCCAGATGCGTTCATACTCGCTGGCTTGCGGGTAGCCGAATTGAAGCTTGTAGCCAATTCGGCGCAGAAACGCTTCGTCGGCCAACTCCAGCGGGTTGAGGTTGGTGGAGAACACCAGCACCAGGTCAAAGGGCAATTCGCAGTGCCGCCCCCCACCCAGGTTGAGGAAGTCGCGCTTTTCCTCCATGGGGACAATCCAGCGGTTCAGCAACTCGGCTGGTGCCATGCGCTGGCGGCCCATGTCATCGATGATGAGCATTCCGTTGCTGGCCTTGAGTTGCAACGGCGCCTGGTACTGACGCGAGTCGGGGTCGTAGCGCACATCCAACTGCTCCATCGTCAACTCGCCACCGGTGATGACCAAGGGGCGTTCACAGCACAGCAGGCGACGGTCGATGCCTTCGTTGAGCAGCAAGCTGTTCTGCTGTTCGTCATCATCCTGCAGGCGACGGTGTACCTGGGGGTCGAAAATTTCGATCACGGCATCGTTGATGGCGATGGCATAGGGTACCCAGATGCATTCGCTGAACAGGCGGATCAGCCGGCTGCTGACGTAGGTCTTGCCGGTACCGGCCGGCCCATAGATCATGATGGCGCGCCCGGAGTTTAGGGCCACGCCCAGTTGGTCAAGCATGCTCGGGGCCAGCACCACCGAGCTAAACGAGCGACGCATGTCGTTTGCGCTGATGCGGCCATGGTGAATGGTCTGTACCTTGAGCAGCGATCGGTAGGCACTGACCGGGAAGGGGGCTGCGCCGATATAGCCACTGCGCGCCAGGGCATCACGTGCGGCGCTGCGGCCGCGCTCAGTCAGGCCGTAGCGCAACGCCTGGTTGCCGGCTTGCCCGAGGACTTCGACGCGGCCATCCTTGCGCAAGAACGTCAGGATCTCTTCCAGTACCGCACCGGTCAGCGCCAGGCGCTCTACCAGCCGCGACATGTCCAGTACACCTGCATCGTGCAGGTGCTTGCAGACCAGATCGCCCAGCAGGTTCTCCGGCAACCCGGTTTCAAGCACCGTACGGGGTTGCGGAGCCAGCCGCTGGATTGCACTGCGCTCCTGGGGCGAAATACGGCTGTTGCTGATGGCGTACATAGTATTCTCCTGAACTACTGGCCCAAAGGTAGCCAGAAGATGCTGGCCAAGGTGCCGAGCAATACGGCGACCGAATACGGGAAAGGCTTGCCTGCCACTTCATCGGATGCTGGCGCAAAATAGGCCCTGGCTCGCAGCATCAGCCAGTAGCGGCCGAAGGTTTGCTGCACCTGGCCACGCACGAAGATAATCAATACCGCGCACACGCCCCCGGCAACCAGGCTCAGTGCCGCCACCCAGAGTGCGTTTTGCGGGCTGAGAAAAGAGCCGACCATGGCCATTAGTTTGACGTCGCCGGCCGCCATGCCGCCCAACGCGTAGAGCGGCAGGAAAACGGCGAAGCCGACCAGCAGGCCCAGCACGCCATAACCTGCCCCCATTGCACCCGAGGCATACGCCTGGCTGCCCACCCCCAGGATCAAGCCCAACAACACCAAGAGGTTAGGAATGCGGTGGCGGCGAATATCGCTCGCCACCGCTATCCCGAGCAGCCCAAGCAAGAGTGCGACAGCGACTAACTGCTCTTTGCCCATGACTGCAACCCTCTAACTAGATGTCTGGAAACGTCTGTGCCAGCTGGGTTCATTACCGCTAGCAGGTTGCGCTGCCTTGGACCGCGCAGCCAAGATTTGTAATGGCGGTGTCTACGTTGTCACCCAAGGTAACGAACGCAGCAACAGCGCCCAGCGTTATCAGCCCACCGGCCACTGCATACTCCACAATGGTCAGGCCATCTTCGTCTTTGATGAACTTCAGTACCGAAGTTTTGATGGATTGCAGGTTCATGGTGTTCACCTCGCTCAAGTGCTTTGGTAGTAAGAGCAGTGCGTTTTCACTGCCTGGTTGAACAGTAGTCAGGGGGCGCAGAAAGGGGTTAGGAGATTTTTGCAGACTGTTAGGATTTTATTGCTGTCACAGGGCCATTATTGATGCGTGGCAGACTCGGAAGAAAAACAAGTGGGGCGAAACATGGAGTGGAATCGATATGAGAATGGTTTCTGCTGGCGCTAACGTAAATAGAGCAAACACTTTAAAAGTGTTGTAGCACTCAGGCCAAAAAACAGCCCGTTGCTGGTGATGCAGGCCAAGGTGGTACGTAATGGTCTAAGCAGGGGTTTTGATATCAGGACTTGATCTGCTCATTGGCGTAACGCTGACGATACTATTCAAGAAGGAAAAAGCATTTCGCCAACGCCTGAAAGCAGCAAAAGGGTGCATGGAGTGTTGTTTTTTGACGTTTTGCTCTTGGTGTGCGCTATTTTCGCCATTTTGTTGACGTCAAGCGTTGGTGGTTCGTTCAGGCAGAGACCCTGACAGGCTATTGGTCAGGGCACAATGACGTGTTGTTTGGGAACAGTTTTAGTTGCGAAGTTCCAATGGGTTACCTGATGGAACAGGTGTCAGGAATACTGTCGGAGGTCCGCATTCATTATCGATGAATCAGGATATTTTGCTGTTGTTGCTACTGCTGGAGTGCTAATAATGGCACCGGGCTACTCAAGGAAGGGAAGGGTTCAAGATGTGCAATGGAGCTGATGTGAAAGTGCTGAGTGCATGGCAACGGATATATGTGAAAGACGAGCGAAATTTTTGTAATAACAATTCTAACGGTATAGAGCGCGATGATGAGTCTTTATCAGAATTGGATCCATCATACTTCTGGCCCGATGGCTAAATGGCTTGGGGCGAAAGAGTGGGTTAGTCCTATGGGCAGGCTAACGCCATGAGTGTCGAGGCGGCGAGAAAGCCGTACCTTTTATGGTTCGATCTCACCCACGATCATTCGACTGAAGCGCTGATGATGCAGTTTCAGCCAGCCTGTGAGTGTCGTCTGGCAGCCGGTAATTCCTTTTCCGAAAAGGACTACGAACCACAGCCGGACATGATCTGCATGCATTACGACCGTCCCGACATGCCAGGGCTCAACCTGCTGTTGGAGATCAAGCGCAAGGCGCCGTCCATACCGATCACCATGTTCACCGTGCAGCACTCTGAAGAGCTCGCGGTCTGGGCCATGCGCTCGCGGGTCTGGGAATACATGGTGCTTGCCCTCTCAAGCACCGAGATCAATCGTTTTCTGCATGCGTTGAGGCAACTGTGCGACGTACGTCGCCAGGCCGGGGCGAGCAACAAGGTATTGCAGATTGAGCACGGCCCATCGCTGCCGGACAGTATCCGGTTGACGGCGGAGCACCAGAAGCACCATGCCTTGCATGACGTGCAGTTGTACATTGACCAGCATTTTCGCGACAGCATCGACCAGAAAGTCCTGGCCAAGCGTTGCGGCATGACCACCTTTCGCTTCAGCCGCGTATTCAAGGAAGTGAATGGCCTGGGTTTCATGGAGTACATCCTTAGCAAGCGCATGGACTGCGCCAAGGAGCTGCTCCACAACAGCCAGATGCCCATTACCAGCATCGGCTACGAGGTTGGCTTCAAAGACCCATCCTACTTCGCCCGCGCCTTCAAGCAGTGCGCAGGATGTACGCCCAGTGAATACCGCCAGGCGTCTCAATGCGGCCTGAAACCAGCGCCTGTACAAGAGCCGGAAGTGAAACAGGAACCGTACGACGAGCTGTCGGACGTCATCGGTAGCCTGTCGCTGAGTGCTGAGTGCTGAGTAGCGTTATCGCCGGCGTTGCCGGCGATAACGCTGATGGTCAGGTCACGACCCGGTAGCACGGCTCATACGCCGCTCCGCCTGGCAGTTTCATCCTGTGCTGCTCGACGAAGGCCTTCAGCAGGCGGTCCAGCGGCTGCATGATTGCCGCGTCACCGTGGATTTCATACGGGCCGTGTTCCTCGATCAGACGAATGCCTTTGTCCTTCACGTTACCCGCGACGATGCCGGAGAAGGCACGGCGCAGGTTGGCCGCCAGTTCGTGCGGCGGTATGTCACGGCTCAGTTTCAGGTTGGCCATGTTGGCGTGTGTTGGGTCGAACGGGCGCTGGAAGCCTTCATCGATCTGCAGCAGCCAGTTGAAGTGGAAGGCGTCGTTGCGTTCGCGGCGGAACTGTTTGACGGTCTTCAAGCCTTCGGTCATTTGCCGTGCCACTTGGGCCGGGTCGTCGATGATGATCTGGTAGTGACGCTGTGCCGCTTCACCCAGGGTGGCGCCGACGAACGCATGCAGTTGGTGCAGGTAGGCTTCGGCGCTCTTTGGCCCGGTGAGGATGACCGGGAATGGCAGGTCCTGGTTGTCCGGGTGCATGAGGATGCCGAGCAGGTAGAGGAACTCTTCCGCGGTGCCGGCGCCGCCCGGGAAAATGATGATGCCGTGGCCGACGCGGACGAAGGCCTCAAGGCGCTTCTCGATGTCCGGCAGGATCACCAGTTCGTTGACGATCGGGTTGGGGGCTTCCGCAGCGATGATGCCCGGCTCGGTCAGGCCCAGGTAGCGTCCGCTGTTCATGCGCTGTTTGGCATGGGCAATGGTGGCGCCTTTCATCGGGCCTTTCATCACGCCAGGGCCGCAGCCGGTGCAGATGTCCAGTTTACGCAGGCCCAGCTCGTGGCCGACCTTCTTGGTGTACTGGTACTCCTCGGTGCTGATCGAGTGACCGCCCCAGCACACGACCATTTTCGGTTCAAGCCCAGGGCGCAGGGTGCGGGCGTTGCGCAGCAGGTGAAAGACGTAGTCGGTGATGCCTTGGGAGCTACTCAAGTCGATGCGCAGGCTGTCCAGCTCGTTTTCGGTGTAGACGATGTCGCGCAGGGCGCTGAAGAGCATTTCGCGGGTGCTGGCAATCATTTCACCGTCGACGAAGGCGCCGGCGGGTGCGTTGATCAGCTCCAGGCGAACGCCACGGTCCTGCTGGTGGATACGGACTTCGAAATCCTGGAAGGCGTCGAGAATGGTCTTGGCGTTATCGACGTGGGCGCCGGTGTTGAGGATGGCCAGGGTGCACTGGCGGAACAGTTGGTAGATGCTGCCCGAGCCGGCTTCGCTCAATTGCTGAACTTCGCGCTGGGACAGCGTTTCCAGGCTTCCTTTGGGACTTACCGACGCGTTGATTACATTTCTTGGGATCATTGTGTAATTCCTTTAAACGATGCCAACCTGCCTGGGGTGGCCTGTGGCATTCGGAGGGTTGACACCGAACGTCGCCGCACAGGGCAGGTACTTTTCAAGCGCTCGGGCGATAACGCAAACACGGCTCTCTGGTCCTCCGTCAAATGTGCGTTCAGGTTATGGCGGATACCTCGTGGGGCTGTTGCCAGTAACCTGAAAGCACTGTGTGTTCAGGCGGTTACATTACTAATGCCACATTTCGCTGGGGCCTGTCTTTGAAAAAATACGTGAAAGGTGTGTCCTGGTACGCCCGTGCCGGGTACTGCCCTTGACGCTGGGGCAGGAGGCAGGTTGCGTTTGTGCTGTGCAGCCGGGCTGAGGGGGGAGGGGCGTCGATTTGAGCATAGGCCGTGGAGTGAGGAACATTGCAGAAATTGCCGTGCCTTTGTTAGTGTATGAAACGTATACGTTACATATATGGAGCCTCATCGTGGGTATCGTCAAGATTTCAGAGCAGATGCATGAAGACCTGCGTCTTGCCAGCAATGCACTGAGCCGCTCGATCAATGCGCAAGCCGAGCACTGGATGCGCATTGGCATGTTGGCTGAGCTGCACCCGGAACTGGATCACAGCGCAATCTGTCGCCTGCTGATTCGTGCCGAACAGGCGGGTGGCCTGCATTTGGGCCAGCTTTCTGCACTGGCCGCTGCTGCATCTGGCGCCCGCGTCAAAACCGCCGTGGAGGCTGGACAATGAGCAAGAAAATTACCCTCAAGACACCTGCCGAGATTGCCATGGCGCGTGTGGCCGGAACACTGGCTGCCGAGGTATTGGCGATGATTGCGCCGCACGTCAAACCGGGCGTGTCGACCAATGAGCTGGACCGCCTGTGCCATGACTACATTGTCAACGTACAGAAGGCCATACCGGCCAACGTCGGTTACCACGGCTTTCCGAAAACCATCTGTGCGTCGGTCAACCATGTGGTCTGCCACGGCATTCCCTCGGACAAGCCGCTGGAAGATGGCGATATCGTCAACATCGACATTGCAGTCATCAAGGACGGTTGGTTCGGTGATACCAGCCGCATGTATTTCGTCGGCAAGCCCCGGCCTGAAGCCGAACGTCTGGTCAGCACCACCTATGACGCAATGTACGCCGGCATTCGCGCCGTGCGCCCGGGCGCTACGCTGGGCGATGTCGGCCACGCCATTCAGCGCGTGGCCGAGCAGGCCGGCTACAGTGTCGTACGCGAGTACTGCGGGCACGGTATCGGCAAGGTCTATCACGACGAACCACAGGTACTGCACTACGGTACGCCGGGGCAGGGGCTGACGCTCAAGCCTGGCATGGTGTTCACCATCGAGCCGATGCTCAATGCCGGTAAACGGCATGTGCGCACCCTCGGCGATGGCTGGACGGTCATCACCACCGACCGCTCGTTGTCGGCGCAGTGGGAGCACATGGTTGCGGTGACTGAGAACGGCGTTGAGGTGCTGACGCCTTGGCCGGAGGGTGTGCCTGTTTTCCCCGCGAAGGTTTGAGGCGGGGCGCCTGGTTGCTTTCGCTCTGGCATAGGTGGGCACGCGCGCTAGTGCGAGTTCCGCTCCCGCAGCGCGCTACGCGATACCAGTATGCCCGGCAGCATCGGTGCCCAGAAACTCAGGCCGCGAAACAGCAGCGTCGCGGAGAGTGCCACCGGCAGTGCAATGCCCGCCCAATGCAGGGCACTGACCGCGCCGCCTTCAAATACGCCCAGCCCGCCCGGGGTTATGCCGATACTGCGCAACAGGCTGGCCAGCATGAAGGCGGCATATACGCCACTCCAGTCGGCATGGGCTCCCATGGATAGCACCAGCGCCCAGAGGGTGGTGGCGTCCAGGAGGAAAATGCTCAGGTCCAGTAGGGTCGTGGTAGTCAATAGGTGAGGGTTACGGGTCAAGCCTGCGTCGGCTTCGTTCAGGGTGTCGAGGCTGTGTTTGACCCAGCGGTACCGGGTGATGCCGTGCAATGCGCGTGTGGGTTGATGCCCTTGCAACAAGGCCAGGCCGACGACCACGGCCAGGCTGCCTACGGTGAACAGTGTGCAGGCGGTGATCAGCAGGGGGCTTGCATGCCCGTCCACGATCAGGATGACCAGCGCCCAGGCGATGGCCACTACATAGGCAAGCATGTAGGAGAGAATGCTGATGACAAAGCAGGCGATCACCACTGGGCGAGATATGCCGAGGCGCTCAAAGGCCGTGCTCACGGCAACGGCGCCGCTGACGCCATAGGTCGGTAGGGCTTGATCGAAGAACAGTTTGAGTAGCCCCAGCCTGCAGGCTTTCATCAAAGACAGTCGGGCATGACCGGTGCGCGTGATTCGCCGATAAATTTGCCCTTGAACCATATAGGTCATGGCTTGCAAGGCCAGCGCCAGAACAAACCAGCCAGGCTGCACCTGTTGACTCAATTGGAGCAGGCTCTGCGCTTCCGAGAAATGCAGTGCGACGGCCACGACCCCTGCAAGTGATGCGGCTCCCAACAGCCAGGAACTCCACAGCACACCACGCGAACGCATACTGCGCATGTCCGGGGACGAGTGGGTATTGTGCGGGTTGTCAGGGCTGCTCATGTTTCACGCTGGCTAGATCAAGGGACGAGCAGGACGAGGCCTGGCGTTTGCTCGTTGTATGAATAGTGGTTCAAGGGTGAGTACCGGGTTGGCGTGGCTCTTGAGCGGGTTGCCACGGGGGCGGATGATAATGGTGTCGACCTTGTCCAGTGGGATCGGCACCTCGGAAATGTCGTAAAGGATGTTGTTGAGCAGGATCTGTGTCGGCAACATCGGAAGAAACGGCAGAAACAGCGTTGCGCCGGCCATGCAGAATATGTTGCCGAAGTTGGAGCTGGTTGCATCTGCGCGTGCTTCTCAACAGGATAGAGTTCGCCGGTCAACAAGGCCTGCTTCACGAAAAAATCGCGGGCCTCGATCACCCGGGCATCTGCGGGAATCAGATCGCCGGCGCAAAGTTCCACGACATCCCCCGGTACAACCTCGGTTACCGCGACCTCCTGTGTCGTGCCATCACGGCGCACGCGGGTACGTACCGCAACGGTATGGCGCAGTTTCTCGGCGGCGGCATTGGCGCGGTACTCCTGAACAAAGTCCAGCGTCACGCTAAGCATGACGATGCAGCTGATGATGACGAAATTCACCACCTCGCCGCTCAGGGCCGAGATGGCGCTGGCGGCCAGCAAAATGATCACCAGCGGGTTGCTGAAGCGGCTCAGGTACTGACGCAGGATCGACCGTTGCTGTGTGCTGACAAAAGCATTGGGGCCGAATTGCGTCAGGCGGCGTTTTGCTTCGGCAGCCGAAAGCCCTGAGGTGAAGGTCGAACTGGCCTCAGTTGGAATCGGCTCCAGCCACCATGCCGTGCTTGGCGCACTATTCGCCATGTCAGTGCCCTCTGTCATGAACCGGGTCGCCGTCAGTGTAGTTCGCGTGAGCAGGGTGGCGTCCGATCAGGTGTCATAGGCAAAGCCAGCTGCGCATGGCTATGATTGAACGCCATGACAGCCTCTTTTCCGATCCGCCAACCCTGTCCACCCGGTGCCTGCGACTGTGACCGCGAACAGTTGCTGGACAGCCCTGGTGCCGATCAGCGCATCCTGCTCCTGACCCGCCAGGAGGAAAAGCGCCTGCTCGAGCGCCTGGAAAACCTTGAAAGCCTCGCTGACCTTGAGCGAATGAAGCGGCGCATGCATGAACAACTGGGCATCCGTCTGGATATTGCCCCGGGCTTCAATGAAGTGCGTACCATGCGCGGCATCGGTATTCATATCGGTGCGCAAACCGGGTTGTGCCGTAAGACTCGTCAATCGATTCCTGCCGCTATCCGCCGGGCATTGGAGCGTCGACCCGAGATTGCCTATGAGTTGCTCAATGCCCACGACCTTCTGCGTGATGCTTGAGGTGCTCGTGGGTCACTGAATTGGCTCGGCAAGACGTGCAAGCAAAAAGCCATTCCTTTGGATATGCGGTATAAATTGTGCTCGCCGTTTCGGCAGTATCGACAGAGCTGAACATGCTGAGTCATCTGAAATCCCAAGCGCTTGGCCTGTGCAGACCCGCAAATGCGCCAGGTACGTTGCCGGACAAGCGTTTTGACAGTCTTCTACGTATTGCCCGCGGCCATTTTGGGGTTGTCGATGCCTTGTTCCTGCCTGAAGCGGTAAGTGGGTTGTGGGCGGACACGCATGCGGGCATGGCGCTGTCAGGGCTGCCTGATGTGTTTTCGCTGGGTCGATACTTTTCCGCGCATGATGAGGTGTTGGTCATCCCCGATACCGTTGCAGACGGGCGTTTTCGCAGGCCATTGCACGATACCTGCAACCGGCCGGTGCGTTTTCTGGCCGGCTGCCGGGTCATCACCCCAGCGGCAGAGGCGGTTGGTTTTTTTTGCCTGCTTAATGATGCCCCTCGGGACATGACTGAAGAGGACCAGGCATTTTTGCGCGACCTGGCCCGTTTGGCTGCCGAGATCATCGCGCGTGATGGCGCACAGGCCCGCCTGGAAGAAGAGGTCAACACCCTGCGTGAAGGCGAGCGCCGCATGACGCTGGCGATCGCCGGTAGCGGAACCGGTATTTGGGATCGCGACATTCAGGCCGGTGAAATCTATTACTCCGCGGGCTGGAAGGCCATTCTGGGCTATGCCGATGCAGAGATTTCCAATCGTATTGAAGACAGTTACACCCGTATCCACCCGGATGACGTCGATTACGTGAGGGCTGCCATTCGCGCGCACTTTGACCAACAGACAGCAAACTACGAAGTCGAACACCGTATTCGCTGCAAGGATGGCCGCTACAAATGGATTTCCAGTCGGGGCCGGGTGGTCAGCCGCGACGCGGACGGTACACCGCTACGAATGATCGGAACCACCACTGACATTTCAGCCATCCGTGGCATGTCGGAGCAGTTGCAGCAGACGGTCGACCTGCTCACCAACCTGACCAACGAAGTGCCCGGGCTGGTCTTCCAGTACCAACGCACGCCCGCAGGCGACTCGTCGTTCTCCTATGCCAGTGCCGGTATTCAGGACATGTATGAGCTGACGCCGGAGCAGGTCGCCGTCAACGATGCACCCGTCAATCGGCTCATTCATCCCGATGACCTACCGGGTTACCGGATGTCGTTTGATGTGTCGGCGGCAAGCCTGACTCCGTGGCATTTCGAGTACCGCGTCTGGTTGCCCCGGCAAGGCTTGCGCTGGCGCCAAGGTGATGCCCGGCCTGTTCGGTTAGCCGATGGCAGCACCCTCTGGCATGGATTTATCACCGATATTACCGAGCGTAAGCGGATCGAGGCAGAGCTTCATGAGTTCGCCACCGTGGACTTTCTGACCCAACTGCCCAACCGCCGGCATTTCATGATGCAGATCGAGGCTGAGTTGATGAAGGTGCAGCGTGCCCTTGACCGTCGCTCGGCCGTGTTGATGTGTGACCTTGATCATTTCAAATTGATCAACGATCAATGGGGGCATGCTGTCGGCGATCAGGCGCTCAGGCATTTTGCTGCCATCGTGCGGGATCAGCTCAGCGAATGGGACCTGGTGGGCCGCGTGGGGGGGGAGGAATTCGCCGTTGTGCTGAGTGGCAAGGACATCGCACAGGCAAGCGCTTCTGCTCAGCTATTGCAGCAGCGTATTACCGAGGTCCCATTGCGGGTTGGCGACCAGCGCATCCCTCTGACCGTCAGCGTGGGGGTTTCGGCCATCATGGCCAGTGACACCAGTGCCGATGCTGCGCTGTCGCGGAGCGATGAGGCGTTGTACCGGGCGAAGAAAAACGGCCGCAATCGTATCGAGTGCTATTGACCGGTGCGCGGGTTGCACAGGTAAACGCCAGCGGCTCAGTCGTACTCGGCTTCTTCATGTTCGCCCAGCAGGCGCCGTTGCCGTGGTGTGGCCGCGTCCACGACTGCAGGGTTGAAGCGCCAGTACAGGTAGGGAGAAAACTTCTGGGCCACCATGCGTCGGCCATAATGCACCTGCAGCAGGTAGCGGGTGCGGTCGAGCGTGCGGTTGTCGCTGCCCGCGTGCCACAGCTCGCTGCGAAACATCAGCACGTCCCCGGCCTCGCACAGCACCGGCTGTGCCGGTTGGCCTTGCCACTCATTTTCACTTGCTGCCGGTGGTCGCCCGGCGCGGTGGCTTCCTGGTATTACTCGTGTGGGGCTGAGGTCGGCATCGATGGTGTCCAGGTAGAGGTGTGCGGTACAGATCTGCATTGGCAACTCGAACGCAGGGTCGGCCAGCAGGCTTTGCGGCAGAGCCATGGCCAGGTAGTCCAGGTGCAGTGCAGCGCCGATGAAGCCAGGGTGGCAGCGCCAGGCGGTCTGGCCAATGATGTGACAATCCTCGCCCAGGGCTGCTTCGGCCAGTTCGATAACCCCGCTCAGGTCGAGAAACGGCAACCACAGTGGGTCGCGGTTGAACACGCATTTGTAATGTTCAAGCAGGCCGCTGTAATCCCAGTGTTGGGGCTTGAGATGATCGATTGCAGCACGCAGGGTGGCGATTTGCGCAGCGTTCAGCACGCCGGGCAGCAGTACGAAGCCGTCTCGGTGCAAGGCTGCCAGGCGGCTGGCGGTCTGTGTGGACAAGCGATCGATGGTGGCCATGGCGCGTCCCCGTGTAGCGCGGCAAGCACCCCTTCATACTGGCACCCTGCGCGGTGCTGCGCCAGGCGCATCCACACTACACTGAGAGGACCGTTGATTCAGAACGATAGGCGCTGTGAGCGTGGCTCGCAGGTATCGCATGGCTGTGCGAGGTTGGATACATGCACAATGCATATGAGCACAAGCGGGCTCGCGTGCTCGACCCGATAGAGCGCGTCACAGAGGTCATTTTCGGCCTGTTGATGGCAATGACCTTCACCGGAACACTCAGCGTGGCGACTGCCAGCCGTGAGGAAGAGCGCACCATGATGATTGCCGCGCTCGGCTGCAATCTCGCCTGGGGCCTTGCCGATGCTGTGATGTACTTGCTGCGTACTTTGATCGAGCGTTCGCGCAACCGCATGTTGCTTGACACCCTGCGCAAAGGGGCAGACCCGGCAACCGGGCAGGCGCTGATTGCTGAAGTGCTACCGTCGCGTCTGGCCGCTGCAGTCGGCACGGAGGGGCTCGAGGTGCTGCGCCGACGTTTGCTCGACCAACAGGCTATCGTGCTGCCGCCGCGCCTTGGCTGGGACGATTTCAAGGGTGCGTTGGGCGTCTTTCTGCTGGTGGTGTGTGCCACGTTCCCCTTGGTGGTGCCATTCATTGTGCTTGAACAGGCCGCCCTGGCTATCCGCCTGTCAAACGGTGTCGGTGTTGCAGTGTTGTTCATTGCAGGCTGGGTTCTGGCTCGGTACGCCGGCGCAAAAACCTGGCAGGGTGGTGTGGCAATGGCGATCACGGGCGCTTTGTTGATCGCCGCGATCATCGCGCTGGGCGGCTGATGAGCGTGGCAGGTGGCATCACGGCCCTGTCGGTGTCTGCGCCTGGCTGCGGAACTCTCTGGGGCTGGACTGGACGTGTTTGCGGAAGAACCTGCTGAAGTAGCCGACATCGGTGAAGCCCAGGCCGTGTGCGATCTGCTTCACGCTCTGACTGGAGTGGGCCAGTTCCCGTTTGGCTTCGAGCACCAACCGAGCATTGATTACGGTCATTGGTGTCATCCCCAGTTGCTCCTGGCACAGTCGACCGAGGGTAGCTGCGGTGACGCCAAGTTCATCGGCGTAATCGTTGAGCGAGCGATGCTGGCGAAAGTGCACGTCTACCAGCTCACGAAAGCTGGTCACTTGCTGGCTGCGACGGTTGTTGGCGGTTGCGGGTGAAGGGTCGCCTGCCACGCTGAAACGCATGAACTGGATCACCAGGGCCAGCAGCAGCGACATGCTGCAGGCGACATGCTCGCGGGCGCGATTGTGGTACTCCTCGTACAGGGAAAGGCACAGCGGGAGGAGTGGGTCTTGCGCAGGTGACCACTGCGGGATGGCAATCACCTGTGGCTTGAGCAGTTGCGGCAACAGCGTCGGGCATAGCAGGCGGGTGATGCTCTCCAACGGATGTTGCACCGCCGTTATGACATGCCCCTCGACCGCCCCGGTCCAAGAGAAACCATGCACGATCTGCGTGGGGATGAACAGTATGCAGGGGGCCTGGACGCTGACTTTGACATTGTCCAGCAGTACTTCACCGGCGCCGCTCTGCAGGTAGAGGATCTGCAGCAGACCCTCGTGGCGATGCGCTGAGATTTCCCAGTCATGGGCGCCGGAGCGCTTGGAAATCGACTCCACATGCAAGGACTCATGCCATGCCGGCTGTGGTGATTCACCGTAGAGGGCGTAGTTGGGGATCTTGTTCATTGTTGTTATGAGTGCTCTCGACCGTCAGGTCCTACGTGCTTTTACCCTAACCAACCTTCAGGGCATCAGGCAACTCCGTCTACCAGGTAAAGCATCAGGCGGGGGCGGGGGCGCAATTGTCGAAAAAGTCTGGTTGGTTGTGGGTTTTGTCCATTCTGACCAAGCACCTGATGCCCCTATGCTCTGTCTCACGTGAAGGAGCTGTCTGGCTTCCCTTTCGCGTCAGCCGCGGCCCGTGCCGCGCAACGATGGCGGCTTGCTGCGCCGCCGCGCCTTCGAGACATGCTGGAGAGCGTCATGAATAACAATAATCAAGCGAGCAACTGGTTGGGCCTGGAGTCCGCCGTCTGTGTGATCACCGGTGCTGCCGGCGGCATAGGCGCGGCCATCGCCAGTGCATTGGTGGAACAACAGGCCCAGGTGGTGCTGCTCGATCGCGATGTCGACGGCTGCCAGGCTCTGGCGGCCTCATTGTCGGAAACGTCTGCCACTGAGGTGGTGGCGCTGAGCTGCGATATCGCCGACTCGCAGAGTGTGCAGCGTGCCGCCGATTGGCTCAGCGAGCGTTTTGGGCGTTGTGACGTGCTGATCAACAATGCCAGTGTGTTGCAACCCGGCAGCCTTGCAGACATCAGCCTGGCGAGCTGGAATCGGTTGCTGGAGGTCAACCTCACCGGTTACCTGTTGTGCTCCCAGGCGTTCGGGCGGCTGATGCTGGCCAATCAGGCGGGCAGCCTCGTGCATATCTCCTCGATCGCTGCTCATTTTCCGCAGACCCACAGTGGTGCCTACAGTGCGGCGAAGGCCGGGGTGAGTATGCTTTCACGGCAGCTCGCCGCCGAGTGGGGGCCGCAGGGTATTCGCAGTAATGCGATCTGCCCTGGGCTGATTCACACGCCGCTGTCTGCAGCGTTCTATGCCGATCCCAAGGTCGAGCAGCAGCGTAAGGCGATGACGGCCAATCAGCGTATTGGCCAGCCCAGCGATATTGCCAATGCCGCGCTGTTTCTCGCCAGCCCACGGGCCAACTATGTCAATGCTACCGAGCTGACCGTCGACGGCGGCCTCGAAAGCATGTTGATGGCGTTGATTCCGCGTCCCGGTTACGAATCCCCGGCTACCCGCCGCTAGCCCAGTCGAGCCTGCAACGTTGCGCACCTCAGTGCGCGGCGGGCGCTTGCCTGCGGGACATGAACACGGAGATAACGACAATGACACGAATGAGTTCGACGGCGACACAGACCTGCGATGTGCTGGTGATCGGCGCAGGTGCGGGTGGCCTGGCCACTGCGATTGTCGCCAAGAAACAGGGCCTGGATGTGATCGTAGTGGAGAAGGAGGCCTTCTTCGGCGGCACCACGGCGTTTTCCGGTGGTGTGTTGTGGGTACCCTGTAACCCGCAGGCCAGTGCCAGTGGGTTACAGGATAGCCGCGAAGCTGCGCGGACTTACCTGCGCAATGAAACCGGCGATTATTTTGACGCCGAGGCGGTTGACGCCTTCCTCGACAATGCACCGGCCATGGTGTCGTTTTTCGAGCGTGAGACGGCCGTCAAATTCGTGCCGACGCTGTACCCGGACTATCACCCTGACGTGGCTGGAGGGGTCGATATCGGTCGTTCGATCCTGGCCGCGCCTTTTGATATTCGTCAGCTTGGGGCCGACATGGCCAGATTGCGTCCGCCGCTGAAGACCATCACGTTCATTGGCATGATGTTCAATTCCTCGAACGCCGACCTGAAGCACTTCTTCAATGCCACCAAGTCGCTGACCTCGTTCATCTATGTGGCCAAGCGTCTGGCAACGCACATCAAAGAGCTGCTGTTGTACCGTCGCGGCATCAACGTCACCAGCGGCAACGCCCTGGCGGCGCGTCTGGCCAAGTCCGCGCTGGACTTGGGTATACCCATCCATACACAGACTGCTGCGCGCCAACTGTTGCAGGAGCGGGGGCGGGTGAGTGGCGCGCTGCTTAACAGCGTGCACGGTGAGTGGCGTATTGATGCGCGGTGTGGGGTGGTGCTGGCCGGCGGTGGCTTTTCGCATGATCTGCAGCGCCTCAAGCAGGCCTATCCTCACGTCAAACGTGGCGGCGAGCACTTTTCGCCAGTGCCAAGCGGCAACACCGGCGATGGTGCGCGCATGGCCGAAGCGGTCGGTGGCCAGCTTGAAATTCGCTTCAAGGATGCCGCCGCCTGGATGCCCGTGTCCAAGGTGCCTATGGGCGATGGCAGGTTCACCGCTTTCCCGCACCTGCTGGATCGCTACAAGCCTGGGGTCATTGGTGTGCTGCGCAACGGTCAGCGCTTTACCAACGAGTCCAATTCCTACCATGACGTCGGCGCCGCGCTCATACGCGCCTGTGCAGACGAGCATGAAACGGCCATGTGGCTGGTCTGTGATGCTCACGCCATGGCCAAGTATGGCCTCGGTTATGCCAAACCGGCGCCGATGCCACTTGGCCCTCTCCTGCGCAATGGCTACCTGCTCAAGGGTGACAGCCTGGCTGAACTGGCCCGCAAGGCGGGTATCGAAGCCGCTGGCCTGGAACAGACGGTAAGGCAGTACAACCTCGGCGCGGAACACGGCGAAGACCGCGAGTTCGGCCGCGGCAGCACCTGCTTCAACCGCTACCTGGCGGACCCACAGCATCAGCCGAATCCGTGTGTGGCGCCGATCGGTAAAGGTCCGTACTACGCGGTGAAGGTCATCATGGGCGACCTGGGTACGTTTGACGGGATCAAGACCAGCGTTGTGGGTGAAGTGCTCAACGAGACGGGGGCAGCCATTCCCGGGCTTTATGCCGTCGGCAATGACCGCGCAAGCATCATGGGCGGTAACTACCCGGGCGCAGGCATTACCTTGGGGCCGATCATGACCTTTGGCTACCTCACCGCTCGGCACCTGGCGCAGAGCTTCAGGCCGCAGGCGGACAAACCCTCACAACAGGAGGTTGCATGATGAACCACAAAGCCATCGTCGATCACCGCATCTACACCATCAAGCCCCGCGGTATGGCCGAATTCATCGAGGTATTCGAGCGTCTGGCCATGCCTGTTCTGCTCAAACACCTGGGGGCGCCTCTGGCGTTTTACAGCAGTTGCATCGGGCCGCTTAATCAAGTGGTGCACCTATGGGGCTATGACAGCCTGGATGACTTCGAGAAACGTAGCGCGGCGCGTGACCGTGACGAGACGTTCGCGGCCTATCTGCAGGCATCGGCGCACCTGATCGTGGCTCAGGAGACACGCATCATCAAGCCCGTGCATTTCCAGAGCCTCAACCGGTTGTAACCAGGCCAACAACCAGGCCAACAATGCCGTGCGAGTCGCTTCAACAATAAAAAAGCGGGTGCCGCAGCATGGCTGTCGAGCACCCCTACAAGATAGAGGTGAACGTGGTGGATAAAGTTAAAGCAATAGACGTGCGTGAATTGATCAACAACCGGCCCGTCGGGGCTTATCAAAAGTGGGTGGTTTTTCTTGGCTTCCTGATCATCGCCCTGGATGGCTTCGATGTGGCGATCATGGGGTTTATCGCCCCACAATTGAAAATGGACTGGGGCCTCAGTCATCAGGACCTGGGCCCGGTACTGAGTGCCGCTTTGATTGGCCTGGCATTGGGGGCGCTGGTGGCCGGGCCTTTGGCTGATCGCTATGGGCGCAAGATTGTGCTGGTGGTGAGCGTGTTTTTCTTCGGCCTATGGACACTGGCTACGGCCTTTTCCCCTGATCTGACCAGTATGGTGATCCTGCGCTTTCTGACGGGGCTCGGGTTAGGTGCAGCGATGCCCAATGCCTGTACGCTGGTTTCCGAGTTCGCTCCGGATCGCAAGCGCTCGTTCATGATTACCCTGGCGTTCTGTGGCTTCTCCTTCGGCGCTGCCGCAGGCGGCTTTGTCTCTGCCTGGATGATTCCCAACTTCGGCTGGCACAGCATGCTTGTGCTCGGCGGTGTCGCGCCGTTGCTGGTGGCACCGTTGCTGTTCTTCAAGCTGCCAGAATCGGTGACGTTCCTGGTGATCAAGCAGGCACCACAGGCGCACATTCGTCGCATTGTCGACAAACTGGCGCCTGGCGTAGCCAGCGCCAGCTCAACCTTCTGCCTGCCGAAGGCTGCGATCGTGAATGCCAGTGCTCCGCAGATCGTACTGTCGGCACAGTACCGCTTCAGTACCCTGATGTTATGGAGCGGTTACTTTCTCGGTCTGTTTCTGGTCTACCTGTTCAGCAGTTGGTTACCGACGCTGGTCAAGGAGGGTGGCGGTTACAGCGTGGCCGACGCAGCCATCGTTACGGCGATGTTCCAGATCGGCGGCCCCGTGGGTTCCCTTGTGCTGGGTTGGGCGATGGACCGCTGGAGCAAATACGGGGTGTTGATCGTCAACTATCTGGCCGGCGGCCTGGTGATTTTCGCCATCGGTCAGACCCTGCAGCACTTTGCGTTGATGTGCGCCGCAGCGTGGATGGCGGGGTTCTGCTTCAACGGCGGCAGTGTTGGCCAGAACGCCCTGGCCGCGTCGATCTACCCGACTGAAGCGCGCGCAACCGGCGCCAGCTGGATGAGTGGTGTGGGTCGCTTTGGTGCCATCCTCAGTGCCTTTGCCGGGGCGCAGATGCTTAGCCTGGGCTGGTCGTTCGCGCAGGTGTTCAGCGTACTGGCGATTCCGGCGTTGCTGACGGCCTTGACTACCTATGCTCAGGGGCGGCGCGCAGCGGCTCTGGCCCGGCCCGGGGCTGTGCGACTGTCGCCCCTCTGAAACGATGCTGCTACTGGCTGTTCAGCCACTGGTGCAGACCCTACAGAGACGCTTAGACTTGTGGTTTACCGCGCAGTCATCGGCTGCGTACTCACAGGGAGGTGAATATGGCGTTTCCACACGATGAGCGCGCTGCGCTGCTGGATGTAAAGGGCGTTGGCCCCACCGTGGTCGACCGGTTGGAGCAGTTGGGTTTTAACTCGCTGGCTCAGCTGAGCGAGGCCAACGCGCTGGATATCGTTACCCAGGCGGCGGCATTGGTGGGTTCCAGTTGCTGGAAGAACAGCCCGCAGGCGCGAGCGGCGATCGCAGCGGCGATTGCCCGGGCGAAGGCAGTGCAGGGCTGAGCGGTTTGCGCTGCTTGCGGGCAGGCATTGACGACGCAACGCACCTGCGCGAGGCTTGCGGCCATATTGAACAGAGGGTTCACACGATGTTGATCGACGCCACCCAGGCCACGCTGCTGGTCATCGATGTTCAGGAAAAACTCATTGGCGCGGTGACTGACCCGGCGGGCACCGTGGCCCGTACCCGCTGGCTGCTGGCTGCCACCGGTGAGCTTGGCTTGCCGGTGGTGTTCTCCGAGCAGTACCCCAAAGGCCTGGGCTCGACGCTGACGGCACTCAAGGAGGCGGCACGCAATGCCGAGGTGGTCGAGAAACTGCATTTTTCCTGCGTGGCCGCCAACTGCCTACCGGCCAGCCTGCTCGCCCGTGATCAGGTCATTGTCTGCGGTATGGAGACCCATATCTGCGTACTGCAAACCGTCCTGCACTTGTGCGAGGCGGGTAAGCAGGTGTTTGTCGTCGAGGATGCCTGCGACTGCCGTAGCCCACTGAGCCAGGCTGCCGGTGTGCAGCGTATGCGTGATGCCGGGGCGCAGATCGTCACCCGTGAAATGGTGCTGTTCGAGTTGCTGGGCAGCGCCGGTCACGAGCAGTTCCGGCAAATCAGTAAAACCTACCTGGTGGGCGAGCAGCCCTGAAACCGAGGCCCTTGCGTTGCAGGTGTCGCCCATGGCACCTGCCATTCTCGAGTAGGGAACGCCATCATGTTGTTTGTTGTCATGCTGGGGGGCAAGCACCCCGGCGCCAAGATCGAAGTCCACGATGTGGTTTTTGCTGTTGCCCCAAGCCTGGAGGCGGCTTATCCGCAATTGCGCGAGCAGTGGTTTGGCAGCCCCAAGGGCTTGCATATCGACTCCTGGCTTGAGGTTGATGGGGCTGAGGGGTATGTGTTGCACTGGTCCGACCTGCAGCCAGCTGCGGGTGATCCACGCTTGTACTTCATCAATCTTGGGGGGTATGAGCCGGGCAGTTTTGGCGAGGCTCATCGCTACCTGCTGGTGGTCGCGTGCAGTCCGGCGGAGGCCAGGCTCAAAGGCAAATTGCAGATGGCCCGAGACTGGCTCAAGCCGCATACCGATGCCGTGCTGGATGTCGATGACTGTATCGCGATTGATCAGGTGGGTGGACGCTACGCGCAGTTGGTCGCGGGCGAACATGCACCCATTGCGCAGTTCAGCGATTACATCATTCTCTCCTGACGTGCCTGTGAGGTATGGCTGTGGCCTATTGATCTGAATTAGAGTGCGCGTTTTTCCACCCTCGATTTCTACAGGATGTTCCGATGAACACGCGTGCCCTCGTTCCCTTTTGCTCGACCCTGGCGTTGAGCAGCTTTGCGCTGTTGGCCCAGGCACAGGCCCAGGCAACGGTGGCTCAGGTCTTCAATGGCGAGATGCTGGGCAGCAGCCTGGGCTATTTTGAATCGGTTGCAGGTGTTGCCCAGGCTTCGGATGGCGATACCCACAGCTACCGCGTGCAAGGGTGCGAGGTTACCGCAACGGCAGCGGGCGGGAAGGTCAGTGCATTGCGCCTGGCGTTGTCGCCTACCTGCAAGGCTGACTTGAGCAGCTTTATCGGTACTTTTGCTCCGCCGGGCAATGAACCGTTGACGTTCGGTGCGCTTAACCGCTCTACAGGTGGCCCGATGGCGTTCTATGCAGACTGCCTGGACCTGTGTGGTAACGCCTATGATCCGTCGGTCTATGCCCTTTGGGAGGGGCCACATGCGGTCAACTTCACGCAAGTGATGCTGGAAGTGGTATTGGCGGGTGATCAGGCGGTCAACGCGGCCTACAACTGGCGTGACGCGATCAGCAAGGCCAAGGGGGATGACTTCGTGGTCGATACGCGCTTCAACTGCGAACGTACGTTCGACCCGGCGGCGATGCATCATTTCCAGGGAGTGGAGGTGACGGCCGTGACCATTGGTAGTGGGCTGAGCACGCCCGGCTGCTGAAACCACGGCGGTATCCTTGCGGGTGGTCCATGACTTCACTTCGATTGCTGTTGTGCCTTGCCGTGTTGCTCGTGCTGGCCGGTTGCGCCTCACCGCGCACCACCCAGCCTGCCAGCCCTGCCGAGTTGCGGGCTCAGATCGCTCGCCTGTTGCCGGCCAACCTCGCTGATCGCCAGGGTTGGGCGAAGGATATTCAAGTTGCCTTTACCCACCAGGGCATTGCCGCAACCCGCGACAACCTGTGTGCTGCGCTGGCGGTCACTGAGCAGGAGTCCACCTTCCAGGCCGACCCCAGCGTCCCAGGTCTGGGGCGCATCGCCCGTGAAGAAATCTACCGTCGTGCCGCCAGGCTGCATGTCCCGCAGTTTCTGGTCAATGCGGCGCTCAATACCCGTTCACCGAGTGGCAAGAGCTACAGCGCGCGCCTGGAAACGGTGCGCAGCGAACGGCAGTTGAGTGCAATCTTCGATGACCTGATCAGCACCGTGCCCATGGGGCGCACACTGCTTGGCGGTCTCAATCCGGTGCGCACCGGCGGGCCGATGCAGGTGAGCATCGCCTTTGCCGAACGCCATGCCAAGGGTTACCCCTACACGTACACCGGCACGATCCGACAGGAAGTGTTCAGTCGCCGTGGTGGGCTGTATTTCGGGATTGCTCATTTGCTCGCTTATCCGGCGAACTATGATCGGCAACTGTACCGTTTCGCTGATTTCAATGCCGGTTGGTACGCCAGCCGTAATGCGGCGTTTCAGCATGCCGTCAGCCGGGCATCAGGTGTCAGTCTGGCGCTCGATGGCGACCTGATCGCCCCGGGTGCGATTCTGCCGGGAGCGACAGAGCGGGCCGTGAGGCAGTTGGGTGATGCGCTGGACATGCGCAACCCAGCGATCCGCAGTCAGTTGGAGGAAGGCGACAGCCTGGCATTTGAAAGCACTCGTCTTTATCGACGCGTGTATGCCCTTGCCGAGCAGCACGAGGGCAAGCCATTACCCCGTGCGCTGTTGCCGGGGATTGTGCTGGAAAGCCCGAAGATTACCCGCACGCTGACCACCGCCTGGTTTGCCAATCGGGTCGAGGCGCGTTACCAGCGTTGCATGCAGCGTGGTTAGGGGATCGCTGCCAGTGTTAGTGGGGGTAAAGCAGGGCGGGTTAAAGGTTTGACCCGTGCGGTCGATAAGCGGGCTAACGCAAATACCATCAGGACGATAAGCACATGGTCGGAATCAATACGCTGGCGGCCGGCATCAGCATCAACGGCAGCCCAAGTGCAACCAACGTCAATGGCGTCAGTATTAATGGCGCGGCGCCTGCCGAGGCGACAGCTACAAGCGGCATCAAGGCCGACCTTTCCCAGGTGCGGGAGAATGGTGAGGCCAAGGCCAGTGGTGCCAGCACAAGCGACAGTGAGCCAGCACACATCAAGCAGTTGCGTGAGCAGATAGAGCGGCTACAAAAGCAGTTGGCCGAGCAGCAGAAGCAATTGCAGAAAGCGATGGCCAGTAAGCAGGAGGCGACAGCCAAGGCTGCTGCGGTGATGGCTGCCCAGAGCGCGGTTTCAAGCACCATGGCCGCTATTCAGGTCGCGACCAGTGCCTTGCTCGAAGCGCTGACCACCAGCGGAGGCAGCAGTTCGGGTTCGCTGGTCAGTACCAGCGCCTGATACTTGCCTTGGGGCCTGCTATGCATAACGCCGGGCAGGCCCTGTAGCCCTTCAGTCGGCGACTGGCCGGTTCTGGGTCCTTTCCGATTTATAGCGCATCGCCACGGCTGGCGCAGCGCTTGCCTTGCCGGTTTCCATCCACTGGCGCAGGCGGCTGGCGTCGGCAAAGTGGGTGTATTTGCCAAAGGCGTCGAGAATGACCATGGCCACTTGCCGGTCAGCCATGCGCGTCAGCAGCACCAGGCAATGCCCCGCCTCATTGGTGAAGCCGGTCTTGGTCAGCTTGATGTCCCAATCACTCTTGTTGACCAAGTGGTCGGTGTTACGAAAGCCCAAGGTGTATTTGGGTTTGCGGAACGCCACGGTCTTCTCGCGTGTGGTGCTCAACTCGCTCAGCATCGGGTAGTTGCGTGCGGCCAGCAGCAGCTTGCTCAGGTCGCGTGCGGTCGACACGTTGTACATCGACAACCCGGTCGGTTCGACATAACGCGTGTGGTTCATGCCCAGTGCGCGGGCCTTGCTGTTCATGGCCTTGATGAACGCATCGTAGCCGCCGGGGTAGTGGTGCGCCAAGGTTGCCGCCGCGCGGTTTTCCGAGGACATCAGGGTAATGAGCAGCATCTCTCGACGGCTCAGCTCACTGCCGAGTTTGACCCTGGAAAAGACGCCCTTCATTTCCTTGGTCTGCGCAATCGTGACGGGTATCACCTCGTCCATGCGCTGCTTGGCGTCGAGGACTACCATCGCGGTCATCAACTTGGTGACCGATGCGATCGGGCGCACGACGTCGGCCTTGTTGGCGTACAGCACCTGGTTGGTCTGCACGTCGATCAACAGAGCACTGCCGGATGCCAGGCGCAGCTTGGAAGGGTCACGTTGAACTTGCGCGGGTGGTTGGGCAACAGCATTCGACGAGACTGCGGCGGTACCTGTGAGCAATAGCAGCAGACTTAAAATCGAAAGAGAGGTTTTCACGTTGGCGCTCACTGAATGTTGGTATGTCGTTGGCTGTGCAAAGGTTTTCGGTAAAAAACCGTTACATTTTAGGAGTATGGCTCAGGGGCTGTCGATTGCCCCGGAATCATTAGGCCAGAAATGAAACAAATTTAACCTTGTCCCATGCGTGTACCTATCAGCCGCGTCTCCAGCTTCCCGACTTCCGACCAACCTGCTGATGAGCTGAGTCAGCGTGCGTAGGTAGAGCGTAGTACG
The DNA here is from genome assembly GCF_001695625.1 of Pseudomonas defluvii. Classification (GTDB taxonomy): domain Bacteria; phylum Pseudomonadota; class Gammaproteobacteria; order Pseudomonadales; family Pseudomonadaceae; genus Aquipseudomonas; species Aquipseudomonas defluvii. The sequence goes on along the minus strand of NZ_MBPN01000033.1, from coordinate 1,680 downwards.
GGTGCAGGCGATCTGAAGGGTTTGGCGACATGAGGCACGTTGCCTGTTCACGGTTGGCATACTGTGCCTTCAGCGCATTTCAGGAGATCCGCATGACCCCCAGTAAAGACACCGTCTTGTGCATGTCTCTGGCAGGCCGTCCCGGCACCTTTGGCGTACGTTTTCACAACCACCTGTATCAGCAGTTGGGGCTGGATTATTACTACAAGGCCATGACCACCACCGATCTGCCCGCAGCCATCGGCGGGATCCGTGCCCTGGGCATTCGCGGTTGCGGTGTGTCGATGCCCTACAAGGAGGCCTGTATTGCCTTGATCGACGAGCTGGACCCATCGGCTGCGGCCATTGACTCAGTCAACACCCTGGTCAATACGGCTGGGCACCTGAAAGGCTACAACACCGACTATCTGGCAGTACGCCAACTGCTGGCGCGCCATCGTCTGGACCCGGACATGAGCTTTGCCTTGCGTGGCAGTGGGGGCATGGCCAAAGCTGTGGCCTGCGCGTTGCGTGATGCCGGCTTCGCCAATGGCACCCTGGTCGCGCGCAACGAAGCAGCGGGGCGGCGACTGGCCCAGGCGTGCGGGTATGGCTGGCAAGCCGAGCTTGGTAACCTGCGTGTACAGTTGCTGATCAATGTGACACCGATTGGCATGGCCGGTGGCGATGAGGCGGATCAGTTGGCGTTCGCGCCCGAGGCGATAGCGGCTGCACAGTGGGTGTTCGATGTGGTGGCGATGCCGGTGCAGACACCGTTGATCTTACAGGCACAGGCGTTGGGCAAGCCGGTGATCACTGGTCTGGACGTGATTGCACTACAAGCACTGGAACAGTTCGTGCTGTACACCGGGGTAAGGCCAACGGACGAGCAGGTCGCCGCGGCAGTGGCGTACGCACGAATGCCATCGCCAGTGTTGGCGGCGCCTGCAGCGCTGTAGGCGTATTGTCGGGAGCCTGCCGTTGTCGGCCCGGTCACCCAGGCCGTGTGTGTTACTCCAGCTGCGCCAGGCGCTCTTCCAGCGCGGCAATACGGGCTTCCAGCGCTTCGATACGTTCCAGCGACACCGCGCTGGCGGCCGAGCGTTCCGGCCCTTGCTGCCGTGCTGCGAGGATGGCTTCGATGTCTTCCGGATCGCCGAATGCATGGGTGTACCGGTCTTCCCGCTGGCCGGCCTGGCGCGGCAGGTGCAGCGCAAAACCGCGTGCAATCAGGCGTTCAAGTTGATGCACGACCTGCTCGGCATCGTCAAAGTCGTGCATGCGGTTGCTGCGGGTCAGCAGCTCGTTGACGGTCTGCGGGCCGCGCAGAAACATCAGGCCAAGCAGCGTCACTTGTGCCGGAACCAGCTCCAGGGCCTTGTCGATACGGTGTTCCCAGCGGTCGGCGCGGCTGCCCATTTGCAGGCGGGTCATGCCTTGGCTTTCCAGGGCGCGCAGGCTCTGGCCGACTTGGCCTTGACTCAGGTTCATCACCGGCTCACGGCTGGTTTTCTGGTTGCAGGCCAGCACCAGGGCGTTGAGGGTCAGTGGGTAAGTTTCGGGGTTGGTGGCCTGTTTCTCGATCAGCGAGCCGAGAATACGGACTTCGGTGCTGGTGAAGCGGGCAGGGGAAGCGGTTTCGTGTTCGGCGGACATGGCCCTGTCTCTATTCGAGGAAAGGCTCTAGCCTAGGTGCGGTTG
>NZ_MBPN01000347.1 GCF_001695625.1 Pseudomonas defluvii | reverse complement strand
GTGCGCGAGCAGATCGCCGAGGCCACCGCCCCGGTGCGCGCCTTCATCCCGATTGACCTGTACAACGAGGTCGAAGCTCTGGTTCACCAGTACCGCGCTGAAAAAGTCACCCACCTCACGGAGCGGGCGGGTGCTCGGGTCGAGGAATACATCGACCTGCCGGCCCTGAACACCTGGCTCGACCACACCGCACCGGCCCACTACGCGCAGGTCAACGAGCGCCATGCGCTGCTGTATGCCGACCGTGACCTGTATTTAAAGCGTCACCACCGTGCGACCTGGTGGGTCGATTATGACGACAGCGGCACCCGCGCCTGGCTCGA
>NZ_MBPN01000346.1 GCF_001695625.1 Pseudomonas defluvii | reverse complement strand
GTGCGCGAGCAGATCGCCGAGGCCACCGCCCCGGTGCGCGCCTTCATCCCGATTGACCTGTACAACGAAGTCGAAGCCCTGGTTCGCCAGTACCGCGCCGACAAAGTCACCAATCTGGCCCAAAGAGCGGGCGCCCGAGTCGAGGAATACATCGACCTGTCGGCCCTGAACACCTGGCTCGACCACACCGCGCCGGCCCACTACGCGCAGGTCAACGAGCGCCATGCGCTGCTGTATGCCGACCGCGACCTGTATTTAAAGCGTCACCACCGTGCGACCTGGTGGGTCGATTATGACGACAGCGGCACCCGCGCCTGGCTCGA
>NZ_MBPN01000345.1 GCF_001695625.1 Pseudomonas defluvii | reverse complement strand
ATCGAGTACGCCCAGCACTACTTCGCCAAGACCGAGCCCAAGGCCTGGGAGGTGATCGTCCAGATCGAGGCCAAGCTCAACGAGAAGAACATCCCGCGCAACATGATCGGGCGCGAGAAGCGCGTGGTCGCGCTGGAGCAGTACCTTTCCCAGGCGCGCAACTACGACCCGGTGCTCGACGGCTTGCGCTCGGCAGTTCGGTACGACAAGACCTACTTCGACAAGATCGTCGCATCGTTGCTGCCGCTGCTGGAAAAGCTCACCAGCGGCAAGATCGCCCAGCTCCTGGCCCCGAATTACTCCGACCTGACCGACCCGCGCCCGATCTTCGATTGGATGCA
>NZ_MBPN01000344.1 GCF_001695625.1 Pseudomonas defluvii | reverse complement strand
CCTTTTTCCCCAAACTCGGCCAGCCCACCCCCTACCAACAGGACAGTGGCCTGGTGGCCGACGAGCCGGTAATCAGCCGTTTCAACCTGCGCGTGGAAGCGCGCACCCGGCGCACGTTCTGGCGCGACTACGACTTCGAGAAATCCAGCTTCGTGCTCGAGGCCGAGCGTCAGGCTGATACGGCCTACCCGGAGCCGAACCTGGAGGATTACACCTACCCCGGTGGTTTTCTGCAGGGCGAGGAGGGCAAGCGACTCAGCCAGCGCGCCCTGGAACGCCACCGGGCCGAGCATCGGGTAGCGGAGGGCCGAAGCGACCAGCCGAGCCTGGTGACGGGGCATCT
>NZ_MBPN01000343.1 GCF_001695625.1 Pseudomonas defluvii | reverse complement strand
CCTTTTTCCCCAAACTCGGCCAGCCCACCCCCTACCAACAGGACAGCGGCCTGGTGGCCGACGAGCCGGTAATCAGCTGTTTCAACCTGCGCGTGGAAGCGCGCACCCGGCGTACGTTCTGGCGCGACTACGACTTCGAGAAATCCAGTTTCGTGCTCGAGGCCGAGCGTCAGGCTGATACGGCCTACCCGGAGCCGAACCCGGAGGATTACACCTACCCCGGTGGTTTTCTGCAGGGCGAGGAGGGCAAGCGACTCAGCCAGCGTGCCCTGGAACGCCACCGGGCCGAGCATCGGGTAGCGGAGGGCCGAAGCGACCAGCCGAGGCTGGTGACGGGCCATCT
>NZ_MBPN01000342.1 GCF_001695625.1 Pseudomonas defluvii | reverse complement strand
GGGCTGAGGGCCAGGAAGGCCCTTCAGCGCGGTCCCGGCGGGAGCACTGCCGGAGTGAGAGTACCCGTAGCGCAGCGTAGGGCCGGATGTTGGGACGAGGGTTTTGGTTACTTTTGTCCGACAAAAGTGACCCGCCGTAAAGGCGGAACGGGGTATCGGGCCCGACATCGCGAATGGATATGCCTGCTTGCATCAGCGGCGATACACCCTTGTGATGTGTGGCATTCACTTTGCGAACATATCCATTCCCTGCAGTGGCACCACCGACTGGTTTCGCCTTTTACGGCGACCCACTTTTGAACGGCACAAAAGTGGGCAAAACGCCCTGTCCCGACATCCGGCCC
>NZ_MBPN01000341.1 GCF_001695625.1 Pseudomonas defluvii | reverse complement strand
CCCATCCATTCGCGGCTGCGGGCGTTGAAGCGCTCGCGTTGTTGGCTTTTGAGGCGGTGCTGGGCCAGGGCCTCCTGCTGCCCAAGGTCGCCCAGTTGTTGGTGGAGGTGGTCGACATGCACGTTCAGGCGGTTGACCGGGGACAGTGTGAACAGCAGTTGATGCGGCCGACTGAAATGCAGGTCCTGCAGTTGCAGGGTCAAGCTGCGTAACGCAGTGCGGGTCGCGGCTTGATCGTGAGGCGCGCCGGGGCGTGTCAGCGTGCGCTGCTGGGCGTCGATCTGCCGTTGCAGGCCAAGGACCTGCTGCTGCCAGCGGCGGAACTGCGCCTTGAAGTCGGGGTTGAAGCGCAGTTGGGTAGCGTCAGAGG
>NZ_MBPN01000340.1 GCF_001695625.1 Pseudomonas defluvii | reverse complement strand
CCCATCCATTCGCGGCTGCGGGCGTTGAAGCGCTCGCGTTGTTGGCTTTTGAGGCGGTGCTGGGCCAGGGCCTCCTGTTGCCCGAGGTCGCCCAGTTGTTGGTGGAGGTGGTCGACATGCACATTCAGGCGGTTGACCGGGGACAGTGTGAACAGCAGTTGATGCGGCCGGCTGAAATGCAGGTCCTGCAGTTGCAGGGTCAAGCTGCGTAACGCAGTGCGGGTCGCGGCCTGATCGTGAGGCGCGCCGGGACGTGTCAGCGTGCGCTGCTGGGCGTCGATCTGCCGTTGCAAGCCAAGGACCTGCTGCTGCCAGCGGCGGAACTGCGCCTTGAAGTCGGGGTTGAAGCGCAGTTGGGTAGCGTCAGAGG
>NZ_MBPN01000339.1 GCF_001695625.1 Pseudomonas defluvii | reverse complement strand
GCGCCGATGGAGATCATCGCTACCCAGCCCAGAGCGCCGGCGTGTACGTGGCCGATGGTCCAGTCGGTGTAGTGCGACAGCGAGTTGACGGTCTTGATGGCCATCATCGGGCCTTCGAAGGTCGACATGCCGTAGAACGCCAGCGATACCACCAGGAAGCGCAGGATCGGGTCGGTGCGCAGCTTATGCCAGGCGCCCGACAGGGTCATCATGCCGTTGATCATGCCGCCCCAGCTTGGTGCCAGCAGGATGATCGACATCGCCATGCCCAGCGACTGGGCCCAGTCTGGCAGGGCGGTATAGTGCAGGTGGTGCGGGCCGGCCCAGATGTACAGGGTGATCAGTGCCCAGAAGTGCACGATCGACAGGCGATAGGAGTA
>NZ_MBPN01000338.1 GCF_001695625.1 Pseudomonas defluvii | reverse complement strand
TCGAAGCCGAGGAGCTGCCGAGCGAATGGCCGTTCCTGCCGTACATCGTCCCCGCCAGCCCGGCGGAGCCGGGGCATTTCTTCCGCGTGACGATGGAGCCGGAGCAGTTCGCCGATGAGGTTGGCAGACTGCAAGGCCTCTGGCCGTCGCGGGATACGCAGTTGGGGGCCGCGCAGCAGACGCTACGTCCACCGGCGCGGGCCTTGTCCCACTGGCATCTCGCCCTGGCTCTGGCCGCAGGCGCGATCTCGGGAGTCGTGCAATCCAAGACGGGGCGCGTGCTCGTCGTCAAAGGTGACACCCACAAGGACAAGACGCTCCAGCGGGAATTCACCGAGCGCGAAGACGGCTCGATCGCCGAGACGCGCATCCTCACCGACAAGTTTGT
>NZ_MBPN01000032.1 GCF_001695625.1 Pseudomonas defluvii | reverse complement strand
CCGTTGACGCTTTGGCAGTACATCCTTGAGCTTGGCGTGCATGCTGCGCAGCGTGTTCGCCGTGGTGTCCCAGTCGATGCAGGCATCGGTGATCGAGACGCCGTACTGCAGTTCGGAAAGGTTTTTCGGAATAGCCTGGCAACCCCAGTTCAGGTGGCTCTCGACCATCAAGCCAATGATCGACTGATTGCCTTCGAGGATCTGGTTGGCCACGTTCTCCATGACCAGTGGCTGCAGTGCCGGGTCCTTGTTGGAGTTGGCATGGCTGCAGTCGACCATGATGTTCGGCTTGATCTTGGCCTTGGTCAGTGCCTGTTCGCAGAGTGCCACGCTGACTGAATCGTAGTTTGGCTTGCCGTTACCGCCGCGCAGTACCACGTGGCCGTAGGCGTTGCCTTTGGTGGTGACGATGGAGACGCCACCTTCCTGGTTGATACCCAGGAAGCGGTGAGGGCTGGAGACCGATTGCAGGGCGTTGATCGCTACGGTCAGGCCACCGTCGGTACCGTTCTTGAAGCCGACGGCCGAGGACAGGCCCGAAGCCATTTCACGGTGGGTTTGCGATTCAGTGGTGCGCGCACCAATGGCCGACCAGCTGATCAGGTCCTGCAGGTATTGTGGCGAAATCGGGTCGAGCGCTTCAGTTGCGGTTGGCAGGCCCATTTCCGCCAGGTCCAGCAGCAGTTGGCGGCCGATGTGCAGGCCGTCCTGGATTTTGAAGGAGTCATCCAGGTACGGGTCGTTGATCAGACCTTTCCAGCCAACGGTGGTACGCGGCTTTTCAAAATACACGCGCATGACCAGGTACAGGGTGTCGGACACCTCTGCGGCCAGTACTTTCAAGCGTTCGGCGTACTCGTGGGCGGCCTTGATGTCGTGAATCGAGCAAGGGCCGACGACCACGAACAGGCGGTGGTCCTTGCCGTCGAGGATATTGCGCACCACTTCGCGGCCCGCAGTCACGGTTTTCAGCGCGGTGGCACTGAGAGGTATTTCCTTCTTGAGCTGATCGGGGGTGATCAAGGTCTCGTTGGAGGCAACGTTAAGGTCATCGATCGGTAAATCAGCCATCGTGTTACTCGTCAGGTCACGGATGCCGGCCGCCAGCGATCCCCGTGCGGCGGAGCAGCATGATTTAACGCAGCGGGGGAGCCGAACCTTAGCGCGTTACACCGTAGCTCGACAATGGGCAAGGCCCGCTTTCCTGTGTGGGAACGCGGATAAAGGCCGGTCGAGTGCGACTAAAGTGGCAGCGGGCGTGGTTGCAGCACCCGGTTCGCCTCCAGGCTGGCTTCCGAGAACTCGGTGGCGTGCCGGGCGATCCACTCCTGAGCCAGGACTTGCAGGTCGATGTCTTGAGCTTCATCGCCGGCGTGTTGTTGGCAATAGTGCTGGATCTGGCAGACCTGTTCGCTCATTCGTGCACCGAACAGCGCTTGCTCATCAACAAAGGCGATGCCGACCCGGTAGCCTTGTGCCTGCTTCTGGCACCAGGCGACGTAACCCGGGTAGCGGGCGTCTTCGCCGAGGGAAGGGATGATCATTTCAACGGCCATGCCGCGGCGGTAGGCCCGTGGATGGTTGCAGGCTACGCCGCCCAGGCTGATAGTGTGGAGTCGCTGGCGGAACAGGCTGGGGGACGAGCGCAAGGTCAATTCGACCGGAACGTCATCGGGGTGAGTCAGGAATCCACGCATATCGACTCCGTGTCGATTATTTGACCTTGTTTGGCTGAGTATAGTGAAGGAAAGTGAAGCAGTTGATTTACGTATGAAAGCTGATCAAAAAACAATCAGTCCAGGGGTGGTGATGGAAAGGGCGCAACAACGCATCGGTATTATTGGTACCGGCGCCATCGGTGGTTTTTATGGTGTGATGCTGGCTCGTGCCGGGTTCGACGTGCATTTTCTGTTGCGCAGTGAGTTTGCGGCGGTCAGTGAACAGGGGCTGCAAATCGACAGTGATGTTCACGGGGTGTTACGCCTCCCGTCGGTGCAGGCCTATAGCGATGCTGCTGAAATGCCACCCTGCGACTGGCTGCTGGTCGGTGCCAAGACCACCAGCAACCCGGCCCTGGCACCCTTGATCACTCGGGCGTGCAAAGCGGGTGGCAGCGTCGTGCTGTTGCAGAACGGGTTGGGTGTCGAAGAGGCGTTGCGGCCTCTGTTGCCCAGCAACCTGCACCTGCTCGGAGGCTTGTGTTTTGTCTGCCTCAATCGCACGGCGCCGGGGATAGTTCGGCATCAGGCGTTGGGTGCAGTGAACCTTGGCTATCACAGTGGCCCGGCGCAGGATGTATTGGCACGTCAGGCACGAGTGGAGTCAGCTGTGGCGCTGTTTCATGCGGCGGGTATCGAGTCCCGGGGCATGCTCAACCTGGCTCAGGCGCGTTGGCAGAAGTTGGTGTGGAACGTGCCCTACAACGGCCTTTCGGTGTTGCTCAAGGCCAGCACCAGTGTACTGATGGCGGATGCGTCCAGCCGAGCACTGATTCAGGCGTTGATGTGCGAAGTGGTGGATGGGGCACGTGCCTGTGGCCATGTCCTGCCAGAGGGGTACGCTGAGGATCTGTTTGCCATCACTGAGAACATGCCGGATTACTGGCCGAGCATGTACCACGACTACGCTCAGCAGCGGCCGCTGGAGTTGGATGCCATCTATGCTGAACCGCTGGCGCAGGCGCGTCAGGCCGGTTGCCAGCTGCCGCGAATCGAAGCGCTGCATCAGGCGCTGGCATTTATTGATCGGCATAACCATTGATACCCCCAGGAGTGCAGCATGAGTAAAGGTCTGGTCGACAAGCTGGTGGTGGCCATTTCCTCGCGGGCGTTGTTCGATCTGAGTGAAAGCCATCAGGTGTTTCTGGCGCAGGGTGTGGAAGCCTACCGGCAGTACCAGATCGACCATGAGGATGAGCTGCTGGAGCCGGGCGATGCGTTCCCTCTTGTGCAGAAACTGCTGGGTTTGAATGACAGTCTCGGCCAGCAGCGGGTCGAGGTGGTGCTGGTGTCGCGTAACAGTGCCGACACCGGTTTGCGTGTGTTCAGTGCCATCGAACATCACGGCCTGGGCATTTCACGCGCCGCCTTTGTCGGCGGCCGCAGCCCTTATCCGTATCTGGCGGCATTTGGTTGCCACCTGTTCCTGTCGACTGATGCCGAGGACGTGCGCCGGGCGCTGGAGGCCGGTTTTGCCGCCGCGACCATTCTGTCTGGCGGTGCCCGGCGAGCGGCCAGCGATGAACTGCGTATCGCGTTTGATGGCGACGCGGTGTTGTTTTCCGATGAGTCGGAGCGCGTCTACCAGCAAGGAGGGCTAGAAGCCTTCCAGGCCAACGAACGCCAGGCGGCTCGCCAGCCGTTGGGTGGCGGCCCGTTCAAGCCGTTCCTGGCCGCGTTGCATGTGCTGCAGAAAGAGTTTCCGCAAGGCGCCTGCCCGATTCGTACGGCACTGGTTACCGCGCGTTCTGCACCCGCCCATGAGCGGGTGATCCGTACCTTGCGTGATTGGGACATCCGTCTGGACGAGTCGCTGTTTCTCGGCGGCCTGGACAAGTCGGCTTTTCTTGAAGCGTTCGCCGCCGACGTGTTCTTCGATGATCAGGCTGGGCATTGCGAGCGCGCCCGAGGTGTGGTCGCGACGGGGCATGTGCCTCATGGTGTCAGCAACGAGCACGCGCCCGGTTGAGCCCGGCGGCGCTCGCCGGACGGGGGCTGCGCATCACCTTGACGCTGCTAAGCTGAAGCGTGCGCTGCCGATTCGGCAGTCGAGGAGGGCAAATGATCCATTCGATGCTGTATGCCACAGACCTCGGTGTGTACGCGCCTTATGTCTTGCAACATGCGCTGGCGTTGGCGCGAACCTTCAACGCGGAATTGTATGTGATTCATGCGGTTGAGCCGATGGGGCAGTTCGCTGAATCACTGCTGCAGAGCTACCTGGACGAACAGACCCTGGACGAACTGCATAGCCAGGGTGTGAACACGGTGATGGCCAATATCGAACAGCGGGTGCTGGATACGTTTCGTGATGAATTGGGTGGGCATGAGGACCTGGCCCTGATCCGTGCCGTGCGGGTGCGTCAGGGGGATCCTGCTCAGGTCATTCTGGAGCAGGCTCAGCGACTGAGTGTCGATTTACTGATTGTTGGCAGTCACTCTCGTGGCGCTGGGGTGTCGATTCCGCTGGGCCGGACTGCGGCGCGTGTGTTGCAGCTTTCGCCAGTGCCGGTGTACATGGTCCCCTTGGCCCAGCATCTGGGCCGGCGCAAGGGGTGAGCGGTACGTGAGCGAGGCTGTAGGAAAACCGGTGAAATAGTTCTAGATTTATTCTTCAAACCACTAATATAGTTATAACCCGTCGCTGCTGTCGGTGGCGCCCAGCTGATTTGAGGGATACCTATGAAGCTTCAACAATTGCGCTACATCTGGGAAGTGGCGCACCACGACCTCAACGTCTCCGCGACAGCACAGAGCCTGTATACCTCCCAACCTGGGATCAGCAAGCAGATCCGTCTGTTGGAAGATGAGCTGGGTGTTGAGGTTTTCGCTCGTAGCGGCAAGCACTTGACGCGCGTCACGCCGGCGGGTGAGCGGATTATCACCACGGCTGGGGAAATTCTGCGCAAGGTCGAGAGCATCAAGCAAATCGCCCAGGAATTCTCCAATGAGAAAAAGGGCACCCTTTCGATCGCAACGACGCACACCCAGGCGCGTTACGCGTTGCCGCCGGTGATCAGTAACTTCATCAAGCAATACCCGGAAGTAGCGCTGCACATGCACCAGGGTTCGCCGATGCAGATTGCCGAGATGGCGGCTGATGGCACCGTCGATTTCGCCATTGCCACCGAGGCCCTGGAGCTGTTCGGCGACCTGGTGATGATGCCGTGCTATCGCTGGAACCGTTGTGTGGTCGTGCCGCAGGGGCATCCGCTGACCAAGCTGCCCAAGCTGACGCTGGAAGTGCTGGCGGAATACCCGATCGTGACCTACGTCTTTGGTTTTACCGGCCGCTCAAAGCTCGACGAAGCGTTCAGTCACCGTGGCCTGACCCCGAAAGTGGTCTTTACCGCCGCCGATGCTGACGTGATCAAGACCTATGTTCGCCTTGGTCTGGGTGTTGGTATTGTCGCCAAGATGGCTGTTGATCCCAAGCTCGACAGCGACCTGGTGGTGCTCGATGCCAGCGAGTTGTTCGAGTCCAGTGTGACCAAGATCGGTTTCCGCCGCGGCACGTTCCTGCGTGGGTTCATGTGCGACTTCATCGAGAAGTTTGCCCCGCACCTGACGCGTGAAGTAATGGCCAAGGCCATTCAGTGCCACAACAAGCAGGAACTGGAAGAGCTCTTTGAAGGTGTTGAGCTGCCGGTCCACTGACCACACGCCGGTTTTAGTGCTGAGAAAGCTAGCCGCGCAGAGCATGTGATTTTTGTGTCAGGCTCGCCTGCGGTGGTATCGGCGGGGTGTCAGTAAGCGCGCGGCGCCTGCATCGCGGGCAAGCCCGGCTCCTACAGTTGGCGCGGGCTCTGTTGGAGCTGGCTTGCCTGCGATGGCGTCGGTGCTGTGTCCGTGAGTTCGCGGCGTCTGCATCGCGGGCAAGCCCGGCTCCTACAGCTGGCGCGGGCTCTGTTGGAGCTGGCTTGCCTGCGATGGCCTCGGTGGGGTATCCGTGAGTGCGCGGCGTCTGCGTCGCGGGCAAGCCCGGCTCCTACAGTTGGCGCGGGCTCTGTTGGAGCTGGCTTGCCTGCGATGGCGTCGGTGGGGTATCCGTGAGTGCGCGGCGTTTGTATCGCGGGCAAGCCTGGCGCCTACAGCTTGCGCGGGCTCTGTTGGAGCTGGCTTGCCTGCGATGGCGTTTGCATCGCAGGCAAGCCCACAAGGGGTACCCTTCAGATCAGCCCTTGCTGATCAGGTTGCCTGCATGCAGGCCGCATTCTTTCTGGGTTGACTCTTCCCACCACCAGCGGCCTTCGCGCTCATGCTGGTTCGGCAGCACCGGGCGGGTGCAGGGTTCGCAGCCGATGCTGATAAAGCCGCGTTCATGCAGGCTGTTGTAGGGCAGCTCCAGCATGCGGATATAGCCCCAGACTTCTTCGCTGGTCATCTGTGCCAGTGGGTTGAACTTGTACAGCGTGTGCGCTGCTGTGGAGAAGGCACCGTCGATTTCCAGCGCGGCTACCTGGCTGCGGGTGCCCGGGCTTTGATCGCGACGCTGGCCGGTGGCCCAGGCGCTTACCGTGGCCAGTTTGCGGCGCAGTGGTTCGATCTTGCGGATACCGCAGCATTCGCCGTGACCGTCTTTGTAGAAGCTGAACAGGCCCTTTTCCTTGACGAAGGGCTCGAGCTTACTGTGGTCGGGCGAGAGGATTTCGATCGGCAGCGAGTAGTGCTCGCGCACCTGATCAATGAAACGGTAGGTTTCCGGGTGCAGGCGACCGGTGTCGAGGCTGAATACCTTGACCTGCTTGTTCAGTTTCCAGGCCATGTCCACCAGCACCACGTCTTCGGCGCCGCTGAAGGAGATCCACAGGTCGTCACCGAAGTGCTCGAAGGCAAGTTTGAGGATGTCTTGCGGGGACTTGCTGGCGTAGGTCGCGGCCAGGGCGGCGACGTCGAAGGGTTGGCTCATCAGGCGGCTTCCGGTCTGTGAATGGCGCTTTGCGCTCGTTTAGGCTGATCTTAACAAAAAATGTCTGGCTAGACGGTTTGCATTGAATGACTGGCCGGGCTGTCGTCAGAAGAAGGCAGATGTGCTTCAGAGTTGCCCCAAGGTATCGAGCAGTACCTTTACCTTGGTGATCGACTCTTGGTACTCGGCTTGCCAATCCGAATCGGCGACCACTGCGCCGCCGCCCCAGCAGCAGGCCTGGCCGTCCTTGATCAGCAGGCTGCGGATCGCAATGGAACTGTCCATTTCGCCGCGCACGTCGATGTAAATCAATGAGCCGCAGTACAGTGCTCGTCGGCTGGGTTCCAGTTCGTCGATGATCTGCATGGCGCGGATTTTCGGCGCGCCGGTGATCGAGCCGCCGGGGAAGCTACCGGCGATCAGGTCCAGCGCGTCCTTGTCGGCTGCGAGTTGCCCGGTGACGACGCTGACCATGTGGTGGACGTTGGGATAGCTTTCCAGGCTGAACAGTTCCGGGACTTTAACCGTACCGATTTCACAGCTGCGGCCCAGGTCGTTGCGCAGCAGGTCGACGATCATCAGGTTTTCTGCACGGTCTTTGCTGCTGGCCAGCAATTGGGCGGCATTCTCGGCGTCTTCGACAGTGTCCTGGCTGCGCGGTCGGGTGCCCTTGATCGGGCGTGTTTCTACCTGGCCGGCGTGTACCTGGATGAACCGCTCGGGCGAGAAACTCAGCAGGGCGCTGCCGTCTGCCAGTACCTGGAACCCGGAGAACGGCGTAGGGCAGGCGCTGCGCAGGGCGCGATAGGCGTGCCAGGGATCGCCCTGGCACGGTGCTCGGAAGCGTTGGGTGAGGTTGATCTGGTAGCAGTCGCCCGCATGGATGTAGTGCTGCACGCGCTCGAACGCCTGGCGGTACTGCTCGGGGGAAAGATCGCCGCGCATTGGCGCCTTCAGCGTGAAATCGGCCTTGTCGTCGGTGACGGCTGGTGCAAGGAACAGGCGCAGCAGGCGCTGTGCTTCGTCAGGTGCCAGGCTTGGGTGAAACACCAACTGGGTGGTGCCGCGCTGATGGTCGCTGATCAGTGCCCAGGCATACAGCCCCAGGCCGGCATCCGGCAGGCCCAGGTCATCCACTGCCAGCGCTGGCAGTGTTTCAAGGCGTCGCCCGAAGTCATAGCTGAGGTAGCCTATAAGGCCCCCGGCGAAGGGCAGTTGCAGATCATCGGGCAGGTTTGCAGTACCAAGGCGCTTCAGGCTGTCGCGCAGGCGCTGGAGATAGTCAATGCCGGTTTCGCCATCATGGGGTGACAACTGCTCTACTGGCCAGGCGCTTAGCAGGTCATAACGCCCTCGGCTGGCGTTCGGGCGGGCGCTGTCGAGCAGGATGGCGCCAGGTGCCTGGCGGACGCGGGCAAAGTAATCGGCAGGGTCGGCCTGGTAGGGCAGGGGATGAACGGTGCAGGTGGGCATTCGCATCAAGAGCTGTCAGGGCGGGGAACGGATTGTAGTCCTCCGCAGGCGTCGCTCCTAGAGGTGTGCGCGCAATTGAGGCACCCGATGTCGCCCTGAGGGTAGGTTTGTATCCCCTCAGGGCGTTGCATCAGTTGTTCGGCACGTGGCCAAACAGCTCCTGGGTGAAGCGAACCCGCTCTTCCACGGTTTCCTTCACGCCGTTCTTCGCCAGGGCTTCCAGGTGGGCCTCGATGGCGTGGGTGCGCTGCGTCAGGCCGCAATCGTTGGCGATCTGGATGTTCAGGCCGGGGCGGGCGTTGAGCTCAAGGATCAGCGGGCCCTTGTCCTGGTCCAGCACCATGTCGACACCGATGTAACCCAGGCCGCACAGCTCATAACAACCGGCGGCCAGCTTCATGAAGCCGTCCCAGTTTGGCAGTTGTACGCCGTCTACCGCGTTGGTGGTGTCCGGGTGCTTGCTGATGATGTTGTTCAGCCAGGTGCCGCGCAGGGTGAGCCCGGTGGCGAGGTCGACCCCGACCCCAATGGCGCCCTGGTGCAGGTTGGCCTTACCGCCAGACTGGCGCGTCGGCAAGCGCAGCATGGCCATGACCGGGTAGCCCATCAGCACGATGATGCGGATGTCCGGCACGCCTTCGTAGCTGATGCTCTTGAAGATCTGGTCAGGGGTGACCCGGTACTCGATCAGTGCCCGGTCGCGGTGCCCGCCCAGGGAGTAGAGGCCGGTCAGGATGCTGGAGATCTGGTGCTCGATTTCCTCGTGGCTGATGATCTTGCCCGAGACGGTCCGGTAGCGGTTCTCGAAACGGTCGGCGATGACCAGAATGCCGTCGCCACCAGCGCCTTGGGCCGGCTTGATCACGAAATCACTGCGCCCGCCGATGATCTCGTCGAGCTTTTCGATCTCTTTCTCGGTGGAGATGATCCCGTACATTTCCGGCACATGAATGCCGGCCTTGATCGCGCGCTCCTTGGTGATGATCTTGTCATCGACGATCGGGTACAGGTGGCGCTTGTTGTACTTGAGGACATAGTCCGCATTGCGCCGGTTGATACCCATGATGCCCCGGGCCTCCAGGGCTTTCCAGGTTTTCCAGAGACCGAACATCAGGCGTCCTTCACAAAGGCTTTGAAACGGACCAGCTCCGTCAGGCGGTAGCCGCGATAACGGCCCATTGCCAGCATGAAGCCCACCAGAATCAGCAGTACCGCCGGGAAGGTGAAGACGAAGTACACCAGTTCCGGCACGCTCATCAGCAGGTGCGCTAGCGAGGCCGCGAACAGGGTGCCGACGGCCACTTTCATCGCATGGCCACCGCCACGCTCTTCCCAGGTGATCGACAGGCGCTCGATGGTCATGGTCAGGATCACCATCGGGAACAGTGCAACCGACAGGCCGCGTTCCAGGCCGAGCTTGTGGCTGAACAGGCTGATGGCGGCAATCAGTACCACGACGAAGGTCAGCACCACCGACAGGCGCGGCAGCATCTGCAACTTCAGGTGCTCAAGGTAGGAGCGTAGTGACAGGCCCAACGCGGTAATGATGGTAAACAGGACGATGCCGAAGCCCAGTTGGGTTTCGCGGAAGGCCAGGGCGATCAGTACCGGGGTAAAGGTGCCGAGGGTCTGCAGGCCGATCAGGTTGCGCAGGACCAGGATCACCAGTACACCAATCGGGATCATGACCATGATCATGAACGTTTGTTGGGTCTGCAGGGGCAGGCCGTACAGTGAGTATTCCAGGAAGTCGGCGTCGGTGTTTTCGTCGGTCAGCTTGGCCAGGCGGATGGCGTTCATCTCGCTGTTGTTCAGGCTGAAGCTGACGTTGGCTTTCTTGCCGCCATCGACGGTGATCAGGTTGTCATCGCCCGTCCACCACAGCAGGCGATCACTCGGCAGGCCCTGTTCGCCGGTGTCCGGGTTGAAGTACAGCCAGTCGGTGCCGTTGAAGCTGCGCAGCCACAGTTCAGGGGTTTGTGGCTGGTCGGCCAGCAGGCGGATGGTATGGACTTTTTCAATCGGTACGTGGGCGATCGACAGCAGCAGGTCGATGATCTTGGCCTTGCGCAGGCTTGAGGTGTCGCCTGCCAGCAGCAGCTTGACGTTGTCATCGTTGACGTTGTTGACGCGCTTGATGGTCTCGCTGACAAAGGTCTCGACGTCCGCCGAGTGCTGGCGGATAGGCGCCATCAGCGCTTCGGCGGCGACCTTCTCCGGGCCTTCGACGGGCAGGCTGTCACGGAAGGTGGGACCTTTGGCCTTGGGTTTTTCGGCGCTGTAGCGCTTTGTCAGTACCAGGCGGTAGTAGAGGGTCTGGTTGCCGCTGGCGCGGCGTGCCGACCAGGTCACCTTGCGGTTGCCATCGACGCGGTTGACGCTGACACCGTAGTTGTTGGAGATGAAGCTCTCGTTGAGGCTGACGTAGTCACTGCTCAGCGGTGGCACGAACATCTGGACCTTGACCGGGTCTTTGGCGCTGGCGACGAACTCGACCTTGGCGTCGATGTTCCACAGGTCGTCCGTCTCGTCTTCGGTGACCGGGATGCCGAGGAAGAAGATCTGGTAGGCCGTGACCAATACGCCCAGCAACACCAGAACGGTGATCAGGACTTTGAGGTGGAGGGTAAGAGAGCGCATCGGTTTTACTCTGCGGTGTGAGCGGCGGTGGCGCAGGCGGGTTTGCCGGCAGCGTATTTAAGGCTTGGGTCGACCAGGGCATCGAAGTCTTTCAGGGCTTCGGAACCGATCAGCAGCGGGTATTGGAACGCGCTGCGGTCAGTGAGGTTCACTTCAATGGTGCGCAAGGCGTTCCCCATGCAGATATTCAGGGCAATGACAGGGCGAGCGGTGTACGCCTTGCCTTCATCCGGGTTGTAGTCACCAGCCCGTCGCTTGATTTTGCTGACGCGGGCCAGTGGGCGTTCTATCGGATGCGAATGCGCCGCATCGATGGCCAGGTAGAAGCGCACCCAGGATTCGCCATTGCGCTTGAAGCGCTTGATGTCGCGAGCGCTGAGCGAGGCGGTCTTGGCGCCGGTGTCGAGCTTGGCTGCAACCTCAAGGTCGATGTCGGCAAGGCGGGCGTATTCGTTAAGGCCGTAGACCGTCTTGTCATTGGCTTGGCTCAGCGCCGGCAATAAAGAAAGGCTGAGCAACAGTAGAAGGGGCGTGAGTCTCATAAATCCTGGCGCGGTGCTGTGCGATGTTCGGGTCAAGGCGACTGGCAGTACTGCGCAACCTTCCTCGTTCATCTGCCATAAAAAGATGACAGACACACTATCCATGCCCCAAAGGAGGCGGCGGCATTCTATCACGCTGGTGTGCATGTGCCAGCGGCGGGCATAAGACAATATGGAAGACCTCCATGTTCGTTATTAGACGATTGTCGACAATGTTTATTTTGTCTTTGACTGGCGAGCGTTATTTGGCTAGTTTTGGCCCTATTGATTTTTAAGGTGTCGACAATATGCTGGACGCAAGCCAAGCACCCGGCGTTACGCAGGATGACTCGGAAACCCTTTCCGAAAACGTTTTCCGGCGCATTCAGGCGGCCATCGTCAAGGGCGAGATCGCCCCGGGCAGCAAGATTTCCGAGCCTGAGCTGGCGCGCACCTACGGTATTAGCCGTGGGCCATTGCGTGAGGCGATTCACCGCCTGGAGGGTCAGCGCCTGCTGGTGCGGGTACCTCATGTCGGCGCACGGGTGGTTTCGCTCAGTCATGCCGAGTTGATCGAGCTTTACGAAATTCGCGAATCCCTTGAAGGCATGGCCTGTCGCCTGGCTGCCGAGCGAATGAGCGTAGCCGATATCGACGAACTGCGCCGGGTGCTTGATACCCACGAGCGCGACGCTACCTTCCAGGCCGGGCTGGGTTACTACCAGCAAGAAGGCGATTTCGACTTCCATTACCGAATCATCCAGGGCAGTGGCAACCGCACCCTGGTGCAGATGCTCTGTGGCGAGCTGTATCAACTGGTGCGCATGTACCGCATCCAGTTCTCCGCTACGCCCAATCGGCCACGCCAGGCGTTCGCCGAGCACCACCGTATTCTCGATGCCATCGCCGACCGTGACGGTGAACTGGCCGAGCTCCTGATGCGCCGCCATATCGGCGCCTCCAAACGCAATATCGAGCGTCATTACCTGGACGCCAACAGCCCACGAGGTGAGTCATGAGTCAGAAAAGCAGTCCCGGCCAGCGCTTTCGCGACGCGGTCGCTACCGAGCATCCTCTGCAAGTGGTAGGGGCGATCAACGCCAACCATGCTCTCTTGGCCAAGCGTGCCGGTTTCAAGGCGATCTACCTGTCCGGTGGCGGTGTTGCGGCCGGCTCCCTCGGCCTGCCTGACCTGGGTATTACCGGCCTGGACGACGTGCTGACCGACGTACGCCGTATTACCGATGTGTGCGACCTGCCGCTGTTGGTGGATGTCGACACCGGTTTTGGCTCTTCGGCGTTCAACGTGGCGCGTACCGTCAAGTCGATGATCAAGTTCGGCGCGGCCGCGATTCACATCGAGGATCAGGTGGGTGCCAAGCGCTGTGGTCACCGCCCTAACAAGGAGATCGTCTCTCAGCAGGAGATGGTTGACCGCATCAAGGCCGCTGTTGACGCACGTACCGATGACAGCTTCGTGATCATGGCGCGTACCGACGCGCTGGCCGTAGAAGGCCTGGAGTCTGCCCTGGACCGCGCAGCGGCCTGCATCGAAGCGGGTGCTGACATGATCTTCCCAGAGGCGATCACTGAGCTTGAGATGTACCGTACCTTCGCTGCCCGGGTGAAAGCGCCGATTCTGGCCAACATCACCGAGTTCGGCGCGACCCCGCTGTACACCACCGAAGAGTTGGCCTCTGCCGATGTTTCGCTGGCGCTGTACCCGCTGTCGGCGTTCCGTGCCATGAACAAGGCCGCTGAAAACGTCTACAACGCACTGCGTCGCGACGGCACCCAGAAGAATGTTGTCGACACCATGCAAACCCGCATGGAGCTGTACGACGCCATTGATTACCACGTGTTCGAGCAGAAGCTCGATGCCCTGTTCGCTCAGAAAAAGAGCTGAATGAAGGCTTGAACCTGTAATCAGCTTACGTTTCCCATAACAAATTCAAGATTGGAGAAAAGCAATGGCCGAAGCAAAAGTACTCAGCGGTGCCGGCCTGCGCGGTCAAGTTGCCGGGCAAACCGCACTGTCTACCGTAGGCCAGGCCGGTGCCGGCCTGACCTACCGCGGCTATGATGTGCGCGAGCTTGCCGAGCACGCTTTGTTCGAAGAAGTTGCCTACCTGCTGCTCTACGGAGAGCTGCCGACCAAGGCGCAACTGGCTGCCTATCAGAGCAAGCTTAAGACCCTGCGTGACCTGCCGCAGGCGTTGAAGGAAGTGCTGGAGCGCATTCCTGCCGCCGCCCACCCTATGGATGTCATGCGTACCGGCTGCTCGGTACTGGGCACCCTGGAGCCTGAGCTGACGTTCGAGCAGCAACGTGAAAAGACCGATCGCCTGCTGGCGGTGTTCCCGGCCATCATGTGCTACTGGTACCGCTTCACTCACGACGGCGTACGCATCAATTGCGTCAGTGACGAAGAGACTCTGGGTGGTCACTTCCTGCACCTGCTGCATGACAAGAAGCCGAGCGACCTGCACGTCAAGGTGATGAACGTTTCGCTGATTCTTTATGCAGAGCACGAGTTCAACGCCTCGACGTTCACCGCCCGTGTCTGTGCCTCGACGCTTTCGGACCTGTATTCCTGCATCACTGCAGCCATTGGTTCGCTGCGTGGCCCGCTGCATGGCGGTGCCAACGAAGCAGCCATGGAAATGATCGAGCGCTTCTCTACGCCTGAGGACGCCATCAGCGGCACCTTGGCCATGCTGGAACGCAAAGACAAGATCATGGGCTTCGGTCATGCGATCTACAAAGAGTCCGATCCGCGTAACGAAGTGATCAAGGGTTGGGCAAAGCAGTTGGCCGATGAAATGGGCGATACCGTGCTGTACCCGGTATCCGAAGCCATCGACAAGACCATGTGGGAGCAGAAGCGCCTGTTCCCGAACGCCGACTTCTACCATGCCTCGGCTTACCACTTCATGGGTATTCCGACCAAGCTGTTCACGCCGATCTTCGTGTGTTCGCGCCTGACCGGCTGGGCTGCTCACGTCTTCGAGCAGCGCGGCAACAACCGCATCATTCGTCCAAGCGCCGAGTACACCGGCGTTGAACAGCGTAAGTTCGTGCCAATCGAGCAACGCTGAGAAGGGTGAAGCTGAACAGGATGTGCTTGCAGGCCCCGGCAAGGCCGGCTCCTGCAGGCGCTGTTCAGCGTTACCTACCGCTGACCTTTCCGTGATTGAGTCCCGCGCCATGAACACAGCATTTCGCAAGAACCTGCCCGGCACCCGCCTGGATTACTTTGACGCCCGCGCGGCTGTCGATGCGATTCAGCCCGGCGCCTACGACAAGCTGCCCTACACCTCCCGCGTGCTGGCAGAAAACCTGGTTCGCCGTTGCGACCCGGCCACCCTGAACGCTTCGTTGAGCCAGTTGATCGAGCGCAAGCGCGACCTCGATTTCCCCTGGTTCCCGGCGCGGGTGGTGTGCCATGACATTCTCGGCCAGACCGCACTGGTCGACCTGGCGGGTCTGCGTGACGCCATCGCCGATATGGGCGGTGACCCGGCCAAGGTCAACCCGGTAGTACCGGTACAACTGATCGTCGACCACTCGTTGGCTGTGGAGTGTGGTGGTTTCGATCCGGACGCCTTTGCCAAGAACCGCGCCATCGAAGACCGTCGTAACGAAGACCGATTTCACTTCATCAACTGGACCAAGCAGGCGTTCAAGAACGTCGATGTGATCCCGCCAGGCAATGGCATCATGCACCAGATCAACCTGGAGCGGATGTCGCCGGTGATCCACAGCACAGACGGTGTGGCCTTCCCGGATACGCTGGTCGGTACTGACAGCCACACCCCGCATGTCGACGCACTGGGCGTAATCGCCATTGGTGTTGGCGGCCTTGAGGCCGAGAACGTGATGCTCGGTCGTGCGTCCTGGATGCGCCTGCCGGATATCATCGGCGTCGAGCTGTCGGGCAAGCCTCAGCCAGGTATTACCGCCACCGACGTGGTGCTGGCGCTGACCGAATTCCTGCGTAAGGAAAAGGTCGTGGGTGCCTACCTTGAGTTCTATGGCGAGGGCGCGCGTGCACTGACCCTGGGTGACCGTGCAACCATCTCCAACATGGCCCCGGAGTATGGCGCCACGGCGGCGATGTTCTCCATTGACCAGCAAACCATCGACTACCTGAAACTCACCGGTCGTGAAGACGAACAAGTGAAGCTGGTCGAGACCTATGCGAAGGTCGCGGGCTTGTGGTCCGACAGCCTGGCGCATGCCGAGTACGAGCGTGTGCTGCGCTTTGACCTGTCCAGTGTCGTGCGCAACATGGCCGGCCCGTCCAACCCGCATGCTCGTGTGGCAACCAGCGACCTGGCCGCCAAAGGCATTGCCGGTCAGTGGGAAGAAGTCCCTGGCCAGATGCCCGATGGCGCTGTGATTATCGCCGCCATCACCAGCTGCACCAATACCAGCAACCCGCGCAACGTTATTGCTGCCGGCCTGCTGGCACGTAATGCGAACAAGCTGGGCCTGACCCGTAAGCCGTGGGTGAAGTCCTCGCTGGCGCCAGGTTCCAAAGCTGTAGCCCTGTACCTGGATGAAGCCGGCCTGACGTCCGAGCTGGAACAGATGGGCTTCGGCATCGTGGCGTTCGCCTGCACCACCTGTAACGGCATGTCCGGTGCACTGGACCCTAAAATCCAGCAGGAAATCATTGACCGCGACCTGTACGCCACGGCAGTGCTTTCGGGCAACCGCAACTTTGATGGTCGTATTCACCCGTATGCCAAGCAGGCCTTCCTGGCATCGCCGCCGCTGGTGGTTGCGTACGCCATTGCCGGTACCATCCGTTTCGATATCGAGAAAGATGTGCTGGGCGTGGTCGATGGCAAGGAAATCCGCCTGAAAGACATCTGGCCGACTGACGAAGAAATCGATGCCGTGGTCAAGGCATCGGTGAAGCCAGAACAGTTCCGCAAGGTCTACATTCCGATGTTCGCCATCCACGAAGACACTGGCCCGAAAGTCGAGCCACTGTATGACTGGCGCCCAATGAGCACCTACATTCGTCGTCCGCCATACTGGGAAGGCGCGTTGGCGGGCGAGCGCACCCTCAAGGGCATGCGCCCGCTGGCGGTGCTGCCGGACAACATCACCACGGATCACCTGTCGCCGTCCAACGCCATCATGCTGGACAGCGCTGCGGGCGAATACCTGGCCAAGATGGGCTTGCCTGAAGAGGACTTCAACTCTTATGCGACCCACCGTGGCGACCACCTGACCGCCCAGCGTGCGACCTTCGCCAACCCGAAACTGTTCAACGAAATGGTTCAGGAAAACGGCAAGGTCAAGCAAGGTTCGTTGGCGCGGATCGAGCCGGAAGGCAAGGTCACTCGCATGTGGGAAGCCATCGAGACCTACATGGAGCGCAAGCAGCCGCTGATCATCGTCGCCGGTGCCGACTACGGTCAGGGTTCGTCCCGTGACTGGGCGGCCAAGGGCGTACGCCTGGCCGGTGTCGAAGCCATCGTTGCCGAAGGTTTCGAGCGTATTCACCGTACCAACCTGGTGGGCATGGGTGTCTTGCCGCTGGAGTTCAAGCCGGGCGTCAACCGCAAGACCCTGGGCATCGACGGCACTGAGACCTTTGATGTGGTGGGTTCGCGCACCCCGCGTGCCACGCTGACGCTGGTGATCAACCGCAAGAACGGCGAGCGGGTCGAAGTGCCGGTCACTTGCCGTCTCGATACCGGTGAAGAAGTGTCGATCTACGAAGCGGGCGGTGTATTGCAGCGCTTTGCTCAGGACTTCCTCGAGTCGGCTGGCGCCAAGTGATGTAGGCGCCTGCAGGGGCGGCAGTGTTTGCCCCTGCAGGTACACCGCTGATTCTGTGGGGGGCGGCGATGCCGTCCCCTGCGACGGGCGAGCAGTATCCAACAGGACAAGATTCCCATGGCTCACGTACCGCAGATCAAGATTCCCGCTACCTACATTCGTGGCGGCACCAGCAAAGGCGTGTTCTTCCGCCTTCAGGATTTACCCGAGAGCGCCCAGATCCCGGGCGCAGAGCGTGACGCGCTGTTGCTTCGCGTGATTGGCAGCCCGGACCCGTATGGCAAGCAGATCGATGGCATGGGCGGAGCAACTTCCAGCACCAGCAAGACGGTCATCCTCTCGCGCAGTATCAAGCCGGACCACGATGTCGATTACCTGTTCGGTCAGGTCTCCATCGACAAGCCATTTGTCGACTGGAGCGGCAACTGTGGCAACCTGTCGGCAGCGGTCGGCTCGTTTGCCATCAGCAGTGGCCTGGTCGATGCCAGCCGCGTGCCGCAGAACGGCATCGCGACCGTGCGCATCTGGCAGGTCAATATCGGCAAGACCATCATCGCCCATGTACCGATCACCGAGGGTGAGGTGCAGGAGACCGGTGACTTTGAACTCGACGGTGTGACCTTCCCGGCTGCCGAAGTGCAGCTTGAGTTCCTCGACCCGGCTGCCGAGGAAGAGGGCGCGGGTGGTTCGATGTTCCCAACTGGCAATCTGGTCGACGACCTCGAGGTGCCGGGTGTCGGCGTGCTCAAGGCGACCCTGATCAACGCCGGTATCCCGACCATTTTCGTTCAGGCCGAAGCCGTAGGCTGCACGGGCACCGAGCTTCAGGATGCAATCAACGGCGACCCAGAAGCATTGGCCAAGTTCGAGACCATTCGTGCTTACGGTGCGCTGCGTATGGGGCTCATCAAGCACCTGGACGAAGCGGCCAAGCGTCAGCACACGCCGAAGGTCGCGTTTGTCGCGGCGCCTGCAGACTACATCGCTTCCAGTGGCAAACCGGTTGCGGCGAAAGACGTTGACCTGCTGGTTCGTGCGCTGTCCATGGGTAAGCTGCACCATGCCATGATGGGCACTGCGGCGGTTGCCATCGGTACCGCTGCAGCCATTCCGGGTACCTTGGTGAACCTGGCGGCCGGTGGTGGTGCGCGCAGCGCTGTGCGTTTCGGTCACCCTTCGGGTACCTTGCGGGTGGGTGCTGAAGCCGTTCAGGAAAACGGCGAGTGGACAGTGACCAAGGCCATCATGAGTCGCAGTGCGCGTGTATTGATGGAAGGTTGGGTGCGTGTGCCCGGCGACGCCTTCTAAAAGCGTCTAGTGTGCTTTTACTGTCGCCGACAAGGCGTGCTTCCCAGCAGGAGCAAGGCTTGTCGGCGATGCTGTTTTCAGTGGGGGCGTAACTGCGGGCGTCCGGCATAACCTCAAGTGGGGTTACAGGTATTTAAGAATGCGCCCTTGAAAATGAACAGTGTCCCCTGTTTCCGTGTTCAAGAAGAGCGTTTGTGCAGATCGGGCTGCCGGGGTAAACGAGCTCCAGAAGCCACCTCTTGGCTCACTCACTGCTGAGACACGATGGCCGTGCTGGTCGCGCAGCACGAACTCGAACGTTGCGGGGTTGTCGTTGTCGCCCTCAAGCTCGACTTTCCAGAAGTCGGAAACCTCGGCCACTTGGTAGAACCCTAGGTAGCCATTGCGGCTCACGCCGACCTTTGCGCCACTGTAGGCGCCGTCGGGTGCTGCGCTGATGTTGTAATGGATACGATCTTCAATGTGTTCGATGAAATCGAAACGAAAGGCCACATTGGGTTCGTCCTGCTCGCTCTGTATAAGCCAGCCATCTCCCGCAACAGAGTTATCTTTCAAATACCCAACCGGGTAGAGGTACTCTCCTGTTGTGCTCAACAGTGTGGCAATAAATGATTTTCCGCTGATGTCGGCCATGTCAGGCTTCCTGTGCTGGTTATGGTGTTAAGCGCGTCCTTGGCGCTGAACCAACATAAGCCGGTGGGAGAGCTGTATTCAGTCGGAAACACACCCTGAGCGCTTTTATGCGCGGGGTGTCAGTGAGTGCGCGGCGCTTGCATCGCGGGCAAGCCCGGCTCCTACAGGATTGTGTGGCAGGTCTGCCAGCCCTGTGGGGCTCAGAAAAACAAATGCCCCGACAGGTCGGGGCATTTGTTTTGTAGCTGCTGCAAGCTGCGTTTTCACGCAGCCTGCAATGGCTAAGTCAGCTTAGGCTTGAACGACCGGGATGTTGGCGTTCGCAGCGGCTTCACGGAACTCAGCGATCTGGTCGAAGCTCAGGTAGCGGTAAACGTCGGCAGCCATGCTGTCGATGTTCTTCGCGTACGCCATGTACTCCTCGACGGTCGGCAGTTTGCCCAGGATGGACGCGACTGCAGCCAGTTCGGCGGAGGCCAGGTATACGTTGGCACCATCACCCAGACGGTTCGGGAAGTTACGGGTCGAAGTCGACACAACGGTCGAGTTCGCAGCAACGCGAGCCTGGTTACCCATGCACAGCGAGCAGCCCGGCATTTCCATGCGCGCGCCAGCCTTGCCGTAGATACCGTAGTAGCCTTCTTCGGTCAGCTGGTGAGCGTCCATCTTGGTTGGCGGCGACAGCCACAGGCGAGTTGGGATCGAGCCTTTGACCTTCTCCAGCAGCTTGCCGGCAGCGCGGAAGTGACCGATGTTGGTCATGCACGAACCGATGAACACTTCGTCGATTTTCTCGCCCTGTACGGTCGAGAGCAGACGGGCGTCGTCCGGGTCGTTCGGGGCGCAGAGCACAGGCTCTTTGACGTCGGCCAGATCGATTTCGATGATCTCGGCGTATTCGGCGTCCTTGTCGGCTTCCAGCAGAACTGGGTTGGCCAGCCAGGCTTCCATCGCTTGGGCGCGACGTTCCATGGTGCGTGCATCGCCGTAGCCTTCGCTGATCATCCAGCGCAGCAGGGTGATGTTCGACTTCAGGTACTCGGCGATCGCTTTTTCTGGCAGCTTGATGGTGCAACCTGCAGCGGAACGTTCAGCCGAGGCGTCAGACAGTTCGAACGCTTGCTCGACAGTCAGTTCGTCCAGGCCTTCGATTTCCAGGATGCGGCCGGAGAAGGCGTTGATCTTGCCTTTCTTCTCGACGGTCAGCAGGCCTTTCTGGATGGCGTAGTAAGGGATGGCATGAACCAGGTCACGCAGGGTGATGCCAGGTTGCAGTTTGCCCTTGAAGCGCACCAGGATCGACTCTGGCATGTCCAGCGGCATGACGCCGGTGGCAGCAGCGAAGGCGACCAGGCCGGAACCGGCCGGGAAGGAGATGCCGATCGGGAAGCGGGTGTGCGAGTCGCCGCCGGTGCCGACGGTGTCAGGCAGCAGCATGCGGTTCAGCCAGCTGTGGATGATGCCGTCGCCTGGACGCAGGGACACGCCGCCACGGGTGCGGATGAAATCCGGCAGGGTGTGGTGGGTGGTGACGTCGATTGGCTTCGGATAGGCCGCGGTGTGGCAGAACGACTGCATGACCAGGTCAGCGGAGAAGCCCAGGCACGCCAGGTCTTTCAGCTCGTCGCGGGTCATTGGGCCAGTGGTGTCCTGGGAGCCCACGGTGGTCATCTTGGGCTCGCAGTAGGTGCCTGGACGAACGCCAGTCACGCCGCAGGCCTTGCCGACCATTTTCTGTGCCAGGGTGTAGCCTTTGCCGGTGTCGACAGGCTGCTCTGGTTTCTGGAACAGGTCGGAAACTGGCAGACCCAGCTCGGTACGAGCCTTGTCAGTCAGGCCACGGCCTACGATCAGAGGGATACGGCCGCCAGCGCGGACTTCGTCGAGCAGCACCGGGGTCTTCAGTTCGAAGGTGGTGATGACTTCGTCGGTGCCGTGCTTGCAGACTTTACCGGCGTGTGGGTACACGTCGATCACGTCGCCCATGTTCAGGTTCGATACGTCGAACTCGATTGGCAGTGCGCCAGCATCTTCCATGGTGTTGTAGAAGATCGGAGCGATTTTCGAGCCGAAGCAGAAACCGCCAGCACGCTTGTTCGGAACGTACGGAATGTCGTCGCCGAAGAACCACAGAACCGAGTTGGTTGCGGACTTACGGGACGAGCCGGTGCCAACCACGTCGCCGACGTAGGCAACCGGGAAGCCCTTGGCTTTGACTTCTTCGATTTGCTTGAGCGGGCCGATTGCGCCTTGTTGCTCAGGCACGATGCCGTCACGCGCCATTTTCAGCATGGCCAGGGCGTGCAGCGGGATGTCAGGGCGCGACCAGGCGTCCGGGGCAGGGGACAGGTCGTCGGTGTTGGTTTCGCCAGGTACCTTGAAGACAGTCAGGCTGTACTTCTCGGCGATGGCAGGCTTGCTGGTGAACCACTCACCGGCGGCCCAGGATTCCAGAACGGCCTTGGCGTGAACATTGCCGGCCTTGGCTTTTTCAGCCACGTCGTGGAAGGCATCGAACATCAGCAGGGTGTGCTTGAGCTGTTCGGCAGCAACAGCCGCCAGTTCGGCGTTGTCCAGCAGTTCAACCAGAGTGGCGATGTTGTAGCCACCTTGCATGGTGCCCAGCAGTTCGACGGCGCGTTTCTTGTCGATCAGTGGGGACTTGGCTTCGCCCTTGGCGACGGCAGACAGGAAGCCGGCCTTGACGTAGGCGGCTTCATCCACTCCTGGTGGAACGCGGTTGGTGATCAAGTCGACGAGGACGGCTTCTTCGCCAGCAGGGGGATTCTTCAGCAGCTCGACCAGGCCTGCGGTTTGTTCGGCGTTAAGCGGCTGGGGCACGATACCCTGGGCGGCACGCTCTTCGATGTGTTTGCGGTAGGCTTCAAGCACAGTTATTACCCTCATCAGTGGTCCCAAATGGGTGTCCGGGACGCTCATCCAGAAATTCCGGTACCCATGCGCAATACGGCTTTTTGGGCCGCGTAGCCAGGGTTACAGGAAATCCTTACAGAAGCTGCTTTCAAAGTTTTACGCCTGTAGAACGGAGGCTGATGAGGGCTGGCGCGGGCATTCGACTGTCGAATCTCCCGCACCAACGCCGTTCTACCGGATGAACTGTGCTCGTGACGCTTTGAAAACAGCTTCTAACGGACATTGGCGCCTTTAAAAGGCCGGATGATTCTACGGTAAAAAGTCGACAAAGGTAAGGCGAGTGCAATGACTTTGCGGGGTGACCACCGTTAGACAAAGGGCTAACATTGCGGCCTGTCCTGTCGCCTCGCTGTTGATCCCCCATGCCCAATCATTCCATCAAGACGCCTTGCGTCGGCCTTTGCTCCACTGTCTACGGCGACCTGGTGTGCCGCGGCTGCAAGCGCTTTCATCATGAAGTGATCCAGTGGAACGGTTACAGCGAAGAGGAAAAACGCGCGGTCTGGATGCGCCTGGAGCAACTGTTGGTCCAGGTGATGACGGCCAAGCTGGAAGTCTTCGATAGTGCGCGCCTGCGCCAGCAACTGGAGCAGCGACAGATTCGCTTCGTGCCGCAGCAGTCGGAGTATTGCTGGGCGTATCAACTGATTGCCCGAGGGGCGCGGGTGATCCGCGATGTGGAAGCCTACGGCATGGTTCTGCTGCCGGAGTTTCGCGAGTGGGAGTTGCCGCAGTTGCGCGATGCGATTGATCGCGAATTCTTCCTGCTGTCCGAGGCCCACTACCAGCGCTATATCGCGCCGGGCTTTTTAAAGAACGGGCTGGGCTGATACAGCGGGTCGGAGCCGGCGATGCCGGCTCCGACGGTGGCTAGCCTTTGGCCAGTTCTGCCAGGTGATCGGCAGCTTCTTCGCTTTTGAGCACCAGTACATCGCTTTCCAGTGCGTCGAGTACCACCTCGGCGGTATTGCCGATCAGGGCGCCGGTGATGCCTGTGCGGGCCACCGTGCCGATTACGGTGAGCACGGCGTCCAGTTCTTTCACGTAGTGAGGAATCAGTACGTCGGCCGGGCCTTCAGCGACATGCAGGCGTTCGTCGCTGATATCAAACTCCGCCTGGAACGCCTTGCACTCTTCGCGGTAGCGGGCCTCGATGGTTTCCTTGAGCTGATAGATCGGGTCGGCTGCCGAGAGCATGGGCGAGGGGTGGGCGCTGACGACATGCAGTTGGCCTTTGGCCAGGGTGGCGATTTCATAGCTGTGGTCGACGATGCGTTTGTGCAGGCGGCGATGGTGTTCATCATGGTTGCCCACATCCACAGCCGCCAGAATGACGCCGTTGGTCCAGGGCCTTTCGTGCTTGACCATCAGGACGGCGCACGGGCATAGACGCAAAAGCTTCCAGTCCGATGGCGTGAGCAGGGCTTTTTTCAGCGGGTTGTCCGGGCGATGCTCCTTGATCACCAGTTCGCAGCCCTCGGCCTGCTGCACGTCGATGATCGACTCGTGCAGGGTGTCGTGCCAGGTCTGCTCGTAGGTGACGTTGTTGTAGCCATCGTCGTGAAGCTGGCTGCACAGCAGGCTGAGCAGGGCGCTGTGGTCTTGTTTCTTGTCGCACATCAACAGGTGCAAGCGGGCACCTGTAGCGCCGGCGATGAGTTTTGCCCGGGTCAGAGCCCGGCTGTGGGCGTGCGTCGGGTCAAGTACCACCAGGATGCTGCGGACGGCTTGCATGAGCATGAACTCCCTTCTTCAATAGCGACCAATGACTGACTATAGTCGGCGCTCGATGGATCGGGTGTTGATACACATCAAGCATAGCCGGTGGTGATCGTCGCCTGCGTGCGTATAATTGCCGGCTTTGTCGTCGTCCTGTCCGTGAGCACCATGCACCTTATTCCCGAAATCGATGCGTTCCTGGCCTGCCGTACCCCTGATGCCTGGGTGGAGGCTGCGTTGGCCGATCAGGAGACGATGCTGATCGACCACAAGAATTGTGAGTTCAAGGCTGCCAGTACCGCCATGAGCCTGATGGCCAAATACAATACGCACATTGACCTGATCAACATGATGTCGCGCCTGGCCCGCGAAGAATTGGTCCACCATGAGCAGGTGTTACGCCTGATGAAGCGGCGCAAAATCGCCTTGCGGCCGGTCTCGGCAGGTCGCTATGCGTCGGGCTTGCGGGCGGTGGTGCGTAACCATGAACCAGTAAAGCTGGTCGACACCCTGGTGGTCGGTGCCTTTATCGAGGCGCGCAGTTGTGAGCGTTTCGCTGCCGTAGTGCCGCACCTGGACGAGGAACTGGGCAAGTTTTATCACGGCTTGCTCAAGAGTGAGGCTCGGCATTTCCAGGGCTACCTGAAACTGGCCTATCAGTACGGTGAAGAAGCTGATGTAGACCGGGCGGTTGAGAAGGTCCGGGCGGCCGAAGCGGAGCTGATCACCGCGCCGGACAACGAGTTCCGCTTCCATAGCGGCGTTCCCAGCTGGCAGTAACGGCCCGCACGCCATGCGGTGCCTGCGGAGGCCGCTGTACCCCACGTCCAGACCCTGCTGATTGCGCTTTGCCCGCCCGCGAAAAAGGGGTATGGCCCCGGCCTTGTTGGTGATGGTGTCACCGGCATGCCTCTGCCCGAGCAGGGCGTGCCGACGACAGGTGTTCAGTGGAAAGCGAACGGTGCCAGTTGAAAGCCTTGCTCATCCACCTGCAAGGCCCAGCCCTGACGGTCCCAGTCCCCCAGTACGATACGCCGTGCTGGCGTATTGCCCAGCGCCAGTTTGTGAATCGCCGGGCGATGGGTGTGCCCGTGCACCAGGGTGCGCACGCCATGCTGCTGCATGACCCGTGGCACTTCCTCGGGCGTCACATCGACAATGTCGTTGGCCTTCATGCGGGTTTGCGTACGGCTTTCGCTGCGCAGCTTGCGCGCCAGTTTCTGGCGTGTACTCAGCGGCAAATGCCGCAGGATCCACAGGCTGAGCGGGTTGCGCAGGTAGCGGCGCAGCTTCATGTAGGCCAGGTCACGGGTACACAGGCTGTCGCCGTGCATCAGTAACACCGGCTCGCCACCCATTTCGACCACGCAGGGATCGTTCAGCAAGGTGCAGCCCGCCGCCTTGCAGAATGCCTGGCCGATCAGGAAATCACGGTTACCATGCATCAGGAAAATCTGCGTGCCACTGTCGCTCAAGGCGCGCAGGGCCTGACAGATGGATGCCTGGTAAGGCGTCATGGCGTCGTCGCCGATCCAGGCTTCGAAGAAATCGCCAAGAATGTACAGCGCCTGGGCCTGTCGGGCGCGGCCCTCAAGCAGATCAAGAAACGCCCGGGTAATGTCCGGGCGTTCTTCTTGCAGGTGCAGATCGGAGATCAGCAGTATCACTCAATGATCTCGGCTTTCTCGATGATCACGTCGTCTTTCGGTACGTCCTGATGGCCAGCCTTGGAGCCGGTAGGGACGGCCTTGATCTTGTCGACGACGTCCTGGCCTTCGATCACTTCACCGAACACGGCGTAGCCCCAGCCTTGCACGTTCTTGCCGCTGTGGTTGAGGAAATCGTTGTTGGCAACGTTGATGAAGAACTGCGCCGAGGCCGAATGCGGCTCCATGGTACGGGCCATGGCGATGGTGTACTTGGCGTTGCTCAGGCCGTTGTCCGCTTCGTTCTGGATGCTTGGACGCTTGTCTTTCTTTTCTTTCATGCCAGGCTCGAAACCGCCGCCCTGGATCATGAAGTTGCCGATGACGCGGTGGAAAATGGTGTTCGAGTAGTGGCCGGCGTTGACGTACTCGATGAAGTTGGCCACGGTGATCGGGGCCTTTTCGGCGTTCAGTTGCAGGACGATGTCGCCGTGGTTGGTGCTCAGTTTGACTTTGGACATGCTGAGATTCGCTCTTTTCAAGGCAATTGAAATAGGTTGCGCAGGATCGCGTAATAACCCTGACGCTCAGTCTACAGGCGGCGATACGCGGTTCGCGGCTGTTTTTTTGCAATGGCGGTCAATATTCGCGCCTGTTTGTCGGTGCTGACCTGTCGGCAGCTTGACTGCTTCGGCTATGATAAGCGCTTTGATTTAGTCGGCCTACCCTGGCCGTGTACCCGTATTCAAGGATCCTATGAGCAAGCCCACTGCTGACACCGCTCCCAACGCCGCTGCCAAAGGCGCTCCCGCTGTCCCTGCGAACTTCTTGCGACCGATCGTGCAGGCTGACCTGGACTCGGGCAAGCACAGCAGCATCGTCACCCGTTTCCCGCCAGAGCCCAATGGTTACCTGCACATCGGCCACGCCAAGTCGATCTGTGTGAACTTTGGCCTGGCCGAGGAGTTCGGTGGTGCCTGTCACCTGCGTTTCGATGACACCAACCCGGCCAAAGAGGACCAGGAGTACATCGATGCGATCCAGAGCGACGTCAAGTGGCTGGGCTTTCAGTGGACCGGTCCGGTGCGTTATGCCTCCGACTACTTCGGCCAACTCCATGCGTGGGCCGTCGAGCTGATCAAGGCCGGCAAGGCCTATGTCTGCGACCTGACCCCGGAGCAGGCCCGCGAGTACCGTGGCAACCTGACCGAGCCAGGCAAGAACAGCCCGTTCCGTGAGCGTTCGGTCGAGGAAAACCTGGACCTGTTCGCCCGCATGAAGGCTGGCGAGTTCAAGGACGGTGAGCGTGTACTGCGGGCCAAGATCGACATGGCTTCGCCGAACATGAACATGCGCGACCCGATCCTCTATCGTATTCGACACGCCCATCACCACCAGACAGGTGACACGTGGTGCATCTACCCGAACTATGACTTCACTCATGGCCAGTCCGACGCCATCGAAGGCATTACCCATTCGATCTGCACCCTCGAATTCGAAGGCCACCGCCCGT
The DNA here is from genome assembly GCF_001695625.1 of Pseudomonas defluvii. Taxonomy (GTDB): domain Bacteria; phylum Pseudomonadota; class Gammaproteobacteria; order Pseudomonadales; family Pseudomonadaceae; genus Aquipseudomonas; species Aquipseudomonas defluvii. Next base: position 23,504 of record NZ_MBPN01000032.1, on the reverse strand, counting down.
TGTACGAGTGGTTCCTGGACAACCTGCCGGTGCCGGCCAAGCCGCGCCAGTACGAGTTCAGCCGCCTGAACCTGAACTACACCATTACCAGCAAGCGCAAGCTCAAGCAGTTGGTCGACGAGCAGCACGTCAACGGCTGGGATGACCCGCGCATGTCGACGCTGTCCGGTTTCCGTCGTCGTGGCTACACCCCGGCTTCGATCCGCAACTTCTGCGACATGATCGGTACCAACCGTTCCGACGGTGTCGTCGACATGGCCATGCTCGAATTCAGCATCCGTGATGACCTCGACCGTACCGCGCCACGTGCGATGTGCGTGCTGCGCCCGTTGAAAGTGGTCATTACCAACTACCCGGAAGGCCAGGTCGAGCAGCTCGAACTGCCATGCCATCCGAAGGAAGACATGGGCGTTCGTGTCCTGCCGTTCGCTCGCGAGCTCTACATCGACCGCGACGATTTCATGGAAGAGCCGCCAAAAGGTTACAAGCGCCTGGAGCCTGCCGGTGAAGTGCGCCTGCGTGGCAGCTACGTGATTCGTGCCGACGAGGCCATCAAGGACGCCGACGGCAACATCGTCGAGCTGCGTTGCTCGTACGACCCGGACACCCTCGGCAAGAACCCGGAAGGCCGCAAGGTCAAAGGCGTCATCCACTGGGTGCCGGCGGCTGAGAGCGTCGAGTGTGAAGTACGCCTTTACGATCGTCTGTTCCGCTCCGCCAACCCGGAGAAAACCGAGGAGGGCGGCAGCTTCCTGGACAACATCAATCCCGATTCGCTGCAGGTGCTGAGTGGTTGTCGGGCGGAACCTTCTCTGGGCAAGGCCCAGGCTGAAGACCGCTTCCAGTTCGAGCGCGAAGGTTACTTCTGCGTCGACATGAAAGACTCCCAACCGGGCCGCCCGGTGTTCAACCGCACCGTGACCCTGCGCGATTCGTGGGGCAGCTAAGGAATCCTCGTGCTTACCATCTACAACACCCTGACCAAGAGCAAGGAAGTCTTCACCCCGCTGGAAGGCAACAAGGTACGGATGTACGTCTGCGGCATGACCGTGTACGACTTCTGCCACCTGGGCCATGGTCGCAGCATGGTCGCGTTCGATCTGGTCACCCGCTGGCTGCGTTATAGCGGCTACGACCTGACCTACGTGCGCAACATCACCGACATCGACGACAAGATCATCAACCGTGCCAACGAGAACGGCGAGTCGTTCGACGCCTTGACCGCACGCATGATCGACGCGATGCATGAAGACGAGCGCCGGCTGAACATCCTGCCTCCAGACCAGGAGCCGCGTGCCACCGATCATATCGCCGGCATGCACGCGATGATCCAGACCCTGATCGACAAGGGCTATGCCTACGCGCCGGGTAATGGTGACGTGTACTACCGGGTCGGCAAGTTTGTCGGCTACGGCAAGCTGTCGCGCAAGAAGATCGAAGATCTGCGTATCGGCGCACGAATCGAGGTTGACGAAGCCAAGCAGGACCCGCTGGACTTCGTCCTCTGGAAAGGCGTCAAGCCGGGTGAGCCGAGCTGGCCGTCGCCATGGGGCCCAGGGCGTCCAGGCTGGCACATCGAGTGCTCGGTGATGTCCACCTGCTGCCTGGGCGAGAGCTTCGACATTCATGGTGGCGGCAACGACCTGGAGTTCCCGCACCACGAGAACGAAATCGCCCAGAGCGAAGCCGCAACCGGCAAGCCATATGCCAAGGCCTGGATGCACTGCGGGATGATTCGCATCAATGGCGAGAAGATGTCCAAGTCCTTGAACAACTTCTTCACCATTCGCGATGTGCTCGAGAAGTATCACCCGGAAGTGGTCCGTTACCTGTTGGTATCGAGCCACTACCGCAGCTCGATCAACTATTCCGAAGACAGCCTGCGTGAGTCCAAGGGTGCGCTGGAGCGCTTCTATCATGCACTGCGTGGCCTGCCGCTGGTTCCGGCGCAGGGTGGCGAAGAGTATGTCGAGCGCTTCAAGGTCGCGATGAACGACGACTTTGGCACGCCTGAAGCCTGTGCGGTGCTGTTCGACCTGGTACGCGAGATCAACCGTGTGCGTGAAGCTGAGCCGCAGATCGCTGCCGGTCTTGCTGCTCGCCTGCGCGAGCTGGCGGGGCTGCTGGGTGTGCTGCAGCTGGATGCCGATGACTTCCTGCGTGCGGGCGCCGAGGGTCGTGTCGATGCCGCCGAGGTTGAAGCTCTGATCCAGGCGCGTCTGCAGGCGCGGACCAACAAGGATTGGGCTGAGTCCGACCGTATCCGTGATCAGCTGACCGCCATGGGCGTGGTGCTTGAAGACAGCAAGGGCGGCACTACCTGGCGCCTGGCTGACTGACCGGCTGCGCCCTCGCAGGCAAGCCTGCTCCCACTGTGGGAGCGGGTCTTGCCCGCGATGCAAACGCCGCGCACTCATGGACATCGCTCCGACGCCATCGCAGGCAAGCCAGCTCCAACAGAGCCCGCGCTAGCTGTAGGAGCGGGTCTTGCCCGCGATGCAGGCGCCGCAAACTCATGGGCACCCCACCGATGCCCTCGCCAGTGCTACCGGCGACAATGCAGCACGAGCTTGGCGCCACCCAGCGCGCTTTCTCCTATCTCCAGATCGAACCCATGCAGGTCGACGATCGCTGCAACGATCGACAGGCCCAGGCCAAACCCTGGGTGCCGATGACCTTCCTCGCTGCGATAAAACCGTTTTAACACCGCCTGGCGCTCGTCTTCCGGAATGCCGGGGCCGCTGTCCTGGACCTCGATATGCACGCCCTGTGCATCGCTGTGGGCGCTCAGTGCGACCTGGCCGTGGGCCGGGGTGAACTTGATCGCATTGCTCAGCAGGTTGGCCAGTGCCTCGAACAGCAATTCGCGGTCGCCGTGCAGGCTGGGCAGTTGGTTGGGTAGCTGCAGGCTCAGGTTGATGTCGCCGTCTTCAGCCAATGGAAGGTAGAAGTCGTGCAGCTCCAGCAGCAGTGCATGCGGGTCCAGTTCGACGAACCCGGCACGGCGTTGACGGTCTTCCAGTTCGCTGATGCGCAGCAGGCCGCGAAAGCGCGCCATCAACGTGTCGGTTTCCGCGATGGCGTGGTCCAGTTGCTGGGTTTGTGCGGAGTCGTCGCCCGCTTGTTGGCGAATGCGGTACAGCTGGGCGCGCAGGCGGGTGAGGGGGGTACGCAGGTCGTGGGCAATGTTGTCGCAGACACCCTTGACCTCGTGCATCAGCCGTTCGATACGGTCGAGCATGGCGTTGACGATGGCCGCCAGCATGTCCAGCTCGTCACGCCGCGGGGACAGTGGCAGGCGGTGTGTCAGGTCGCCGGCGACGATCTGTTCGGCGCTGGCCTGGATCGCCCGGATGCGTTTGAGCGGGCGACGGCGCAGCAGGTACCAGCCGGCGATGCCTGGAATGATCGTCAGTGAAAGCCCCCAGAGCAGGGCATGCAGGATGATCCGGGTAACCACGAACAGCGAGCCATTGTCACGTACCAGAACCAGCCAGCGGCCGTCAGGGACCTTCAAGGCTACTGCATCGCAACTGTCCTTGGGCAAGTGGGGTGCATCTTCATCCAGGCAGCGGCCAAGCTCATGGATTCTGCCATCCAGGCCCAGCTCCGGGGGAATCTTGCGAATCTCGCCACTGAGTGGGTTGAAGGCTGCATCGAACAGGCCGTAGGCATCGAAGCTGCGCTCCTCGAAGGCCTGGCTGGCAATCAGCGCATCATCCAGTTGTTTGCCGCTCATGTGTGCAAACAGGTGCTGGCGTTGTTGCAGCGAGTGCCGGGTGAGTTTGTTCAGGTAGCCGGACACCTCAAAGTACAACACCCCCATGAGGATGCTGCTCCAGGCCACGAAAAGGAAGCTGTACAGCGCCAGCAGGCGACTTGTGGATGAGCTCCAGCCCTTAGACGGGTTCGGCAATGGCATAGCCGGAGCCCCGCACAGTGCGAATCAGCGGCACTTGGCCCGGGGCGTCGATTTTCTTGCGCAGGCGACCGATATGCACGTCGATCAGGTTGGTGCCGGGATCAAAGTGGTAGCCCCAGACCTCCTCGAAAATCATCATGCGGGTGATGACCTGGCCGGCATGGCGCATGAGGAACTCCAGCAACTTGTACTCGGTCGGTAACAGGTTGAGTGCCAGTTCGCCGCGTCGGGCTTCGTGGCTGATCAGGTCCAGTTCCAGGTCGGCGACTTGCAGGCGAGTCTGTGTGATACCGGTGTTGTTTCGGCGCAGCAGCACTTCGACCCTGGCGGCCATCTCATCGGACGCAAATGGTTTGGTCAGGTAGTCGTCGCCGCCGGCGCGCAGGCCACGTACCCGCTCATCGACATCGGAGAGGGCGCTGATCATCAGGATCGGCGTGGTGATCTTCAGGTTGCGCAACGTGGTGACGATCGTCAGGCCGTCGAGCTCAGGCAGCATGCGGTCCAGCGTGATGAGGTCATAGCTGCCGGCGATGGCCTTGGCCAGGCCTTCACGGCCGTTGTTGGCCCAGTCAACCTCCAGGCCATGGCTGGAAAGTTCGGCGACGATCTCCTGGGCGGTGACAGCGTCGTCTTCGATAGTCAGTACGCGAGGCATGCTTTTACCTGGGCGGCGAGTGGAAGCTCGATTGTGCCAAAGAATAGGCGGTGCTCGGGTTAAAGAAAAATTCATCTAGCCGATCGCCGGTACGGCCGAGCGCTTCAGGCCAGAAAAAGAAACCCCGCCGGGAGGCGGGGTTCGGAATCAGGCGACCTTGACGATCCAGCCTTCCGGCGCTTCGACATCGCCACTCTGGATGCCGGTCAGCTCGTTGTAGAGCTTCTGGGTTACCGGGCCGACATCGGTCTCGCTGTAGAACACGTGCAGCTTGCCGTTGTACTCGATGCCACCAATCGGGGTGATCACCGCAGCGGTGCCGCAGGCGCCTGCTTCGGTAAAGCGGTCGAGCTCGTCGATCAGTACGTCGCCTTCGATCACGTTCAGGCCCAGGCGCGATTTCGCCAGTTCGATCAGCGACAGGCGGGTGATGCCAGGCAGCACCGAGGCGGACTTCGGCGTGACGAATTCGTTGTTCTTGGTAATGCCAAAGAAGTTGGCCGAGCCGACTTCCTCGATCTTCTTGTGGGTCAGTGGGTCAAGGTAGATGCAGTCGGCGAAGTGGGCTTTCTTGGCCTCGGCACCTGGCATCAGGCTGGCGGCGTAGTTACCACCGACCTTGGCGGCACCGGTGCCCTGTGGCGCGGCGCGGTCATAGCTGGAGATCAGGAAGTTGTGCGGCTTCATGCCGCCCTTGAAGTACGAGCCAACCGGGATCGCGAAGATCGAGAAGATGAACTCGGGCGCGGTACGCACGCCAATGTTGTCGCCTACACCAATGACGAACGGGCGCAGGTACAGCGCACCCTTGCCGTAGGGCGGAATGAAGCGCTCGTTGGCCTTGACCACTTGCTTGCAGGCTTCGATGAAGGCTTCGGTCGGTACCTGCGGCATCAGCAGGCGCGCGCAGCTGCGCTGCATGCGCTGGGCGTTCTGGTCAGGGCGGAACAGGTTGATCGAGCCGTCCTTGCAGCGGTAGGCCTTCAGGCCTTCGAAACACTGCTGGCCGTAATGCAGCGCGGTGGAGCCTTCGCTGATGTGCAGGGTGTTGTCTTCGGTCAGGGTGCCCTGGTCCCACTCACCGTTGCGCCAGTGCGACAGGTAGCGCTTGTCGGTCTTGATGTAGTCGAAGCCCAGCTTGTCCCAGTTAATGCTTTCGTTACTCATGGCACCCTCGATCGGTTGGCAAATGCCTGGTTGGTCAGGCGACGCATCTTGCGCAGGCAGCCACGATAATACATCCCGTGCAGATCGGAAACGCCTAGACGTGCATATTGGACGTGCATAGGTGCCTCTTGCTGCACGGTCTCGGCAATCCGCGCCCGGTGTTCGACTAAGGTCGTGGGGCTGATGCGCCGATCATGTCCCAGGCTCATCAGCCATGCACCAATTGCCCTTACCAGTCTCGGGGTTGTTTCTTGCTCAGTTTGAGCAGGCGTTCTACCCCGATGGGCTCCTCGGCCATCAGGGGGATCACGGCATAGCGTCTGGCGTGCTCACTGGCCACGTGCTCGATTTCCCTGAGCTCATTCTTTGCCCGTCTACGAAGCAGGGGCGATTGGGTTGTGGTGGCCGCGATGCTGTTGTTGATCACCCATGCCCAAGGCTCAATGCCAGCACGCCGCAGGTCGGCCTGCAGGTTGGCCGCTTCAAGTACCGGTGTCGTTTCGGCCAGTGTTACCAGCAATACCTTGGTTTTCTTCGGGTCTTGCAACTGCATCATCGGGGTACTGAAGTGCATGTTGCTGCCTTCCATTTGTCGGGCGATATCGCGGTGGTAGGCGCCCGTGGCATCCAGCAACAACAGGGTGTGCCCGGTGGGGGCTGTGTCCATGACCACAAACCGCCTGCCGGCTTCCCGAATGACTCTGGAAAACGCCTGGAAGACGGCGATCTCTTCAGTGCAGGGCGAGCGCAGGTCTTCGGCCAAAAGGGCTTTTCCCTGTTCATCCAGGGCCGCGCCTTTGGTGGCCATCACGTGATCGCGATATCGTTGGGTTTCAACCTTGGGATCAATGCGGCTGAGGGTCAGGTTGCTCATTGAACCGCTCAGAGTGTCGGCCAGATGCGCTGCCGGGTCCGAGGTGGTGAGGTGAACCGGCAAGCCCCGGTGGGCCAGTTCCACGGCCACCGCCGCCGCCAGGGTGGTTTTACCTACGCCACCTTTGCCCATGATCATGACCAGCCCGTGGCCATCCGCGGCGATGTCATCGACGAGGTCGCTCAGGCTTGGCGCATCAATGCGAACGGCGGGGGGCTGAAGGCCTTCAGCGTCACCCTTATCACGCAACAACTGTTTCAGGGCTTCAATGCCGACCAGGTCGAAGGCTTTCAGCGGCAGTTGATCCAGCGGAAGTGGCTTGAGTACGTCAGGCATTTGGGCAAGCGCCAACTGCTCCCGCGCATACACCGCTGCAGCCAGTGGGTCTTTTTCGGCTTCGCTGCCGGGCAGCACGCCGTTGACCACCAGGTACTGCTCGCGAAGGCCGAGGGCGGCGAGTTCTTCATGGGTGTGGGCCGCCTCGCGTAGCGCGGCATTTTGTGCCCGAGCGACCAGTACCAGCCGCGTGCGTGCCCGGTCGCAGAGCGCCTCAACGGCCTTGCGGTACTGGTCATGCTGTTTGTCGAGGCCCGCCAGCGGTCCAAGGCAGGAGGCGTCGCCCTTGCCAGCATCAAGAAAGCCACTCCAGGCACCAGGGAGCTGCAGCAGGCGAATGGTATGCCCGGTGGGGGCGGTGTCAAAGATGATGTGTTCATAGGTGTCGGTTTGTCGGGAGCCAACCAGTAGTGCAGTGAACTCGTCGAAGGCCGCAATTTCTGTGGTGCAGGCGCCAGACAATTGCTCTTCCATGTTCTTCACGACACTGGCCTCAAGCACGCCTCGGGCAGGGCCGACAATGCGGTCTCGATAGGCCTGCGCTGCAGCCTGTGGGTCAATTTCGAGCGCTGACAAATTGGCCACCGAGGGCACCGGGGTGATGTGGTTGCCAATGCTGATGCCAAACACTTGTCCAACGTTAGACGCCGGGTCGGTACTCACCAGCAGTACGCGTCGACCTTGTGCGGTGAGCTGCAATGCCGTGGCGCAGGCAATCGAGGTTTTACCCACACCGCCTTTGCCAGTGAAAAACAGAAAGCGCGGAGCATTTTCAAGAAACTGCATGAGGTGTTCCCTGTCGACGGTTCGGCAATCGCCAAAACCTGTGTTTGGAAATAAACGTGCGCATCAGTCTAGTGCCTGTCAGGGCAAGGCAATCACAGGGTGCCCAGGTTTCTTGCTGCGGAACCTGCTCCGGGCTTGAATCGGCATGACCTCTTGACAATAAGTTGTACAAAAAACGGCGAAGCGTCGCATTAAGCTGTACAAAGCCAAATTTATGTACAACTATTTTGAAGTGCCGCTGTGCATGCAGTACCGAATGCCAGAGAAACCAACATTTCGGCGTTGTCAGAAAAGGTAGAGCCATGCCATGGACAGATCGCTATTTCCCCTGCTGCGTCAGTGTCTGATGCGCGTGGTCGACCGCAGGACCTTGGGCTTGTTGTTCAGCGCCCTGTTGTTGTGCAGCCCCGGTGCTTTCGCCAGTTGGCAGGCGCTGCTGCCCGGTGGTCGTTTGATCGGTAGCGCCGAGTTTCGGCTCTATGGTTTTCGTGTGTACAACGCGAGCCTGTGGGGCGCTTCGGCCCAGGTGGACTATCAGCAACCCTTTGCGCTTGAGCTGACCTATCACCGGTCGATTACCCGTGCCCAACTGGTAGACGTCAGCGTTGATGAAATACGTCGACTACGGGGCGGGTCGGTCGATGAAGCGCAACTCAAGCTGTGGCAGGCACAGATGGCGCGGGCCTTTGTCGATGTCGAACCGGGGCAGCGGATCATCGGGGTGTTCTTGCCCGGTGCCGGTGCGCGGTTCTACGTGGATGATCGTTTGCATTACGAGGTCGCAGACCCTGCGTTTTCGCGGGCGTTCTTTGATATCTGGTTTGACCCGCGTACACGTAACCCTGAGTTACGCCAGCGCTTGCTGGGCGGGCAATGACGATGAGGGTAAGCATGATGTGGAAGTCCTGTCTGCTGGCGTGCTGCTTGCTGTTGAGCAGTTGCGGCAACGTCGAAGTCGATCATTACCGCAACGAGTCGCCCGCTTTGGACTTGCCACGGTTCTTTTCGGTGCCGGTCCAGGCCTGGGGCATGTTCCAGAAGCGTTCGGGCGAGGTGGTCAAGCGTTTCCACGTGACCATTGAAGGGCGGATGGAAGGGCGCGTGCTGATCCTCGATGAGCGCTTCGTTTACAGCGATGGCACCCGTCAGCAACGCGTTTGGCGCCTGACGCCGAAGGGGCCGGGGCGCTGGAGCGGTACGGCGGGCGACGTGATCGGCGAAGCTGAAGGTCAGGTGGCCGGTAATGCACTGCGTTGGCGTTACACCCTCAACCTGGAGGTGGACGGCGCGTTTTATCCGGTGCAGTTCGATGACTGGATGTACCTGATGGATGACAACACACTGATCAATCGCTCGTTCATGTCTAAGTTTGGCCTGGAGTTGGGGCAGGTGACCCTGTTCTTCCGGCGCGGCGGGGGGGAACCATGAACAGCCTGCCGGAGGGCTATCGGGCATTGGTGATCGGTGCGAGTGGGGCGATCGGTGGTGCTTTCGTTGATACGCTGCGTGAGGATCCCCGGTGTGCCGCCGTGCATGGCCTGGGGCGTGGCACACACCCGGTACTGGATTTGACCGACCCTCAGAGCATCGCCATGGCCGCACAGTTTTATGAAGGCCAGCCACCGTTTGATCTGATCGTCTTGGCTGCCGGTGTTCTGTACGGTGAGGGCTTCATGCCGGAGAAGGCGCTGGAGTCACTGAACCAGGCGCAACTGTTGGCAACGTTTCAGATCAATGCCATTGGCCCTGCACTGGTGTTGCGGCACTTTTTGCCCCTGCTCGGGAGCAACGGTCTGCTGGCGGTACTGTCGGCCAAGGTCGGTAGCATCGCGGACAATCACCTGGGTGGCTGGTACAGCTACCGGGCCTCGAAGGCGGCGTTGAACATGCTCCTTAAAACGGCAGCGATCGAAGCTGCGCGGCGTTGGCCCGGCAAGCGCCTGGTTGCGCTGCATCCTGGCACTGTTGCTTCAGCCTTGTCGCGACCTTTTCGTCCGGAAGCGCGGGCTCCGCGTGACGCCGTGGCGGACATGCTGGCCGTGCTTGACGGAGTCACCGCCGCCGACAGCGGCAGTTTTTTCAGCTACCAGGGCGAACGTTTGCCCTGGTAGTTCCACTGTGGCACCTCTAGATGGGGCTATGCCCCTGGGAGCGTCAAGTATGAACCTTCAGCAACTGTCAGGCTTTGCCGATGCCGGGCGCATTGACGAGCTCAATCTGGTTTCTCTTGAAGGCGGTATCTATGTCTTGCAGGCACTGATGGAGGGAAAGCTGCACCCGTTGCTTGACGAGCAGGGACACAACCTCTGCCTGCGCTCGACGACTCACGCTCGAGAGGTGTTGCAGCATTTACCTGAAATCCCCTGCCTGCTGGTGCAGAAGGTGGTGCATGACGAAATGTGCGGGCTGGGTAACAGTGCTGATGCGCCGCTGAAACTGCCGTTCTCCATACGCTCTACCTGGTAGTCGCAAGGAAGCGGCGCGTGGCCCGAAGCGGTGCCCTTGGCACCGCTTATGTCGTGCTTCTAGCCACGCGGTGCAAGGCGGGCAACAACAGCGCCCAGAGTAGCGCCAGCAGGGTCAAGGATGGCCAAAGCCCATAGGGTAGGCCGACGTCTGCCAGGCGTGCACCGGCATAGTAAGACAACGGCCCGCCCAAGGCGCCGACAAGTGCCGCCAGCCAGAGGCGGGATGCCGTCCAGGCCAGGCTCTGGCGCAAGGTGCTGGCGAACAGCAGCCAGAGCATCGCCAGCCATCCCGGCAGTACCCAGCGCGGCTCACCGAAATCGAACACGCCCAGGTTCAGTAACAGGCTATCCAGCGTCCAGCCACAGGCAGCGATTTTCAGCAGTTGGCGACATTCGCGTATCCGTACCGGAGCCCACGCCACGTGCAAGGCCAGGCATCCCAGTGCCAGCAATAGCCAGGCCGGGTGCCGTGCGCCAAAGATACAGGCTGCCCAGCCGATCTGGAACAGCACGGCATTGCCAATCAGGCGTCGGTTCATCCTCAGGCTTCCAGTGCCTCCAGCAGCGGCGCGGGACGGGCATCAGGTTTGGCCAGGACCAATTGGGCCACGCCGATACCGCGTTCCAGGAAGCCACCCTCGCAGTAGCAGAAGTAGAACTCCCACATACGTTGAAAGGTTTCGTCGTAGCCCAACAGCTGCAATGCATGGCGCCCACGGCAGAGGTTTTCGTGCCAGTGGCGCAGGGTCCGCGCGTAATGCAGGCCGAAGTCTTCCAGGTGATGGACGTTCAGGTCAGTGTTACGGCTGGCAACCTCCAGCATGCGGCTCAGCGAGGGTAGGGCACCACCGGGGAAAATGTAGCGCTGGATGAAGTCCACCGAGCGTCTGGCCTGTTCATAGCGTTGGTCACGGATGGTAATGGCTTGCAACAGCATCAGACCATCGTCCTTGAGCAGGCGTGCGCACTGTTGGAAGTAGTTGGGCAGGAAACGGTGGCCCACCGCTTCGATCATTTCGATCGAAACCAGCTTGTCGTAGCGCCCCTCAAGGTCACGGTAGTCCTTGCGCAGCACGGTAATGCGCGCTTGCAGGCCTTGCTCGGCAACACGCTTGCAGGTGTAGGCGTACTGCTCTTCGGACAATGTCGTGGTGGTCACACGGCAGCCGTAATGAATGGCGGCGTAGAGCGCCATGCTGCCCCAGCCGGTGCCGATTTCCAGCAAATGATCGCTGGCTTGCAGGTCAAGCTTGCGACAGATGCGCTCCAGTTTGTTCAACTGTGCCTGTTCGAGGCTGTCTTCTGAGCTGCGGAACATTGCCGCCGAGTACATCATGGTCGGGTCCAGCAGGTGCTCGAACAGTTCATTGCCCAGGTCGTAGTGTGCGGCAATGTTGCGCTTTGAGCCCCTTCGGGTATTTCGGTTCAGCCAATGCAGGCCTTGAACCAAGGGGCGACCAAGGCGCGCCAGGCCGCCTTCCATGGCGTCGAGTACGTCAAGGTTGGCGACGAACAGGCGAACCACTGCGGTCAGGTCAGGGCTGGTCCAATGACCATGTACGTAAGCTTCCCCGGCGCCGATCGAACCGTTGGTGGCGATCAGCCCCCACAGTGCATCATCCAGCACCTGAAGCTCGGCCATCAGGCTGGCATGGGGTTCGCCGAACATCAGGCGCTGGCCGTCTACCACGACGGTCAGTTGGCCTTTGCGCAGTTGCGCCAGTTGGCGCAGCACCAGGCGCTTGAGCAAGCCTGTGCTAACGGCGGCGAGGGCTCCGCTTTTGGCAACGGCCAGGTTAGGGCTCTTCATGGTCAACGTCCTCGCTACGGTTACGGGCGACACGTAAATGTCGCTGGGTGTTGTAATGGGAAAAGATCGGCGTGCGCTTGAGCAGCAGGCGCAGGGCTTGCCAATAGATGGCAGTAACGGTTTTCGCCGACATCCAGGGGAAGGTGAGCATTTGGCGGTGCAGGGTGCTGCGGGTCAGTGCTATGCGGTTCAGACCAAGACCGGCTTCAAACACCTTCTGTGGCCCATGCCAGTCCTGCATGGTGATGTTCAGGTGTTGCCCGGGCGCGGTGAAGCGCATGCGGTACTCCAGGTCGGGTGGCAAAAATGGCGAGACGTGAAAGGCTTTGGCGACGCTGAACTGCTGCACGCCGTGTTCATTGCACGGCAGCACATAGTGGAAGCGCTCGCGCCAGGGCGTATTGGTGACTTCGCACAGAATCGCCGCGAGCGTGTCATGCTCGTCGAAACAGAAGAAGAAACTCACCGGGTTGAAGGCCAATCCCCAGTTCCGCGCCTGGGTCAACAGGCGTATGGCGCCACCCGGGGCGTAACCCAGGGCCTCCATGAGCAGCAGATTGACCGCATCGGCAAGCGCCATGCCGTTGCGTGTGTAGCGTGGCAAGTAATCCTGTTCGCGGAAGCTGAACGCCGAAAACCGCTCGCGCCCGGCAAACGGGCTTAATGCAAACAATGCATCCTGCTCGGCCAGGTCCAGGTACAACATGCTCATGCGGTAGCGAAAGGCATGCGCGCGCGGAGACAGTCGCCGGTGGCTGACCCAGCCTTCATACAAGGCGCTGTTCATAATCGTTCACCGAAGTGCTGAGCCACCTTCAGTGCACTGACCACGCCATCCTCATGGAAGCCGTTGGCCCAGTAGGCGCCGCAGTAATAGCTGTGCTGCGGGCCCATCAGTTCAGCGTGACGAGCCTGGGCCGCAAGGGCTTCGAGGCTGTACTGGGGGTGCGCGTAGCGATAGCGACCGAGCACCTGTGCCGGGTCAATGGCGTCACTCTGGTTGAGGCTTACGCAGAGGGTGCGTGGTGCGTCCAGGCCTTGCAGGATGTTCATGTTGTAGGTCACGGCCGCTGGGCTGTGCTCGGGGCCACCCAGGCGGTAGTTCCAGCTCGCCCAGGCCAGGCGACGGTCGGGGAGCAGGCGCGTGTCGGTATGCAGCACGACATCGTTTTGCGCATAACGGATGGCGCCGAGTATCTGTTGTTCCTGTTCAGTAGGCGTTTCCAGCAACGCCAGTGCCTGGTCGCTGTGACAGGCAAATACCACCTTGTCGAAGCGCTCGGTGCCGACAGCGCTTGTGATGCTGACGCCCTCGGTGTCACGGCGTACGCGTTGCACCGGGCAGTTCAGGCGGATGTGCTTGGCGAAGCTGGCTGTCAGCGGCTTGATGTAGGCACTGGAGCCGCCCTGGATAACTCGCCATTGCGGGCGGTTGGTGACGGAGAGCAGGCCATGGTTGCGAAAAAACCGTACGAAGAACGCCAAGGGAAAGCCGAGCATATCGGCCAGCGACATCGACCAGATCGCCGCCCCCATCGGCACGATGTAGTGTTCGATGAAGCGATTGCCGTAGCCACGCTGTTGCAGGTAGCTGCCGAGGGTCGTGCTGGCGTCGATGTGCTGGCGGTCGAGGTCCAGTGGTGCTTCGCGGTTGAAGCGCAGAATGTCCCGCAGCATTCCCCAGAACGCCGGTGAAATCAGGTTGCTGCGTTGAGCGAAGAGGCTGTTGAGGTTATTGCCGTTGTACTCCAGGCCGGTCTTTGGCTCATGTACCGAAAAGCTCATCTCGGTGGGGCGTGAGGTCACGCCCAGATGGTCCATCAGGGCGATGAAATTCGGGTAGGTCCAGTTGTTGAAGACGATGAAGCCGGTGTCGACCGCATAGTTCTGCTCGTTCAATTGAACGTTTACGGTATGGGTATGGCCGCCTACTCGCCCTTCGGCCTCGAATACGGTGATGTCGTGGTTACGCTGCAGCAGGTAGGCTGCCGTCAGGCCGGCAATTCCGCTGCCGACGATTGCAATACGCATGGGGTCAGGACTCCTGGCCAGGCCGTGCAAGCCGCTTGCCCAGTGCCAGTTGCCAGTGTTTTGGCAGGTGGCCGAACAGCTTCAGGCAGGCGATAAACAGTGCTGGAAACGCCACTTCATAAGGACGGCGCTCCAGTTTTCGGGCGATGTGGCGAGCGGCTTTTTCCGCCGACCAGCGCAACGGCATGGGGAAGTCGTTGCGTCGTGTCAGGGGCGTGTCGACAAAACCCGGGCTGACCAGCGTGACCGCGATGCCTTGGGCATCCAGGTCGATCCGCAGTGAATCGATCAGGTAGCGCAGGGCCGCTTTGGAGGCACCGTAGGCACCTGCTCGCGGGAGGGGCAGAAAGGTCACTGAACTGCCTATGGCCACCAGGTGCGGCTCATGGCCGCGTTGCAGCAGGGGCAGTGCGGTCTCGATGGTCAGGCTGGCGGTAAACAGGTTGGCTTGAACCACGCGCATCACCAGCGCGGCCTCGAAGTGGTCGGGCGTCAGATATTCGCAGGTACCGGCATTGGCGATGACTTGATCCAGCGCGCCCCAGTGTTGAGTGATGCGCTCGCCAATTTGCCTGACCTGATTGCTGTCGAGCAGGTCGCCTGGCACGAGCAGAACCTGCCCGGGGAAGCGTGTCGCGAGTTGTTGCAGTGGGGCCGTGCTGCGTGCGGTCAGTGCAAGCTGATGGCCTTGCTCAAGCAGCACTTCGGCCAAGGCTGCGCCAATCCCGCTGCTGGCGCCGGTAAGCCAGATCCGCTTCATGCCAGCCTCCGCTTGAGCCCGCGGATCACGCTACCCAGCAACGGCAGGTGTTCGTAGAGCAGTGCGCCGGCATCGAAGTAGTCGCGGTGATAGTAGACCTTGTCTGCCCACCGCACATGGGAGCACCCGGTAACGCTGACAGGCGCTCCACCGCGCAGGCGGGGGTGACGGTAGGTCATGGTCCAGCGCAGGTAGCCTGAACCTTCGGCGACGGTGTCATGGCCGTGGAACTGGAAGCTCAAGTCCTCGACATTGGCATACAGCTCGGAAAAATAACGCTGCAGGGCGTTCAGCCCATTGATCTGATGCAGCGGGTCGATAAAGCACACGTCAGTGCTGTAGAGGCTTGAAAGGTGCTCCAGGTGGTCGCGATCCAGGGCGGCGAATCGCTCGGCGAACTGCTGCAGGAAGGTCGACATCCATAGGCCTCTAACTTGTACATCTGTAGGAATTTGTACAAGTTAAGGCTAAGGCAATATCTGTACAAGTCAATTTTTTTGTATAGATATTTTTTGTATCAATTTGGAGTCATTGCCAGCCTGTCCTCCAGCGCTCGCTGTCGCGAAGCTCGCGCCAGTCCAGCCATTCGCTACGACCGCTGTAGATGGCTTGGAGCTCGATCTTCAGCAATGTGCCTTGTTCGTCATGCAGCAGATCGGTTACCAGAAAGTGTTTCTCTCGATTGAGTGGTGTGCAGGCTGTCCATTTGGACAAGGCCAGCTTTCGTGGATTGAAGCGGTTCATGGGAGCTCCTGCCGGTAACGCGTTCGTGTTCAGGGAGGGCGTCGGCGCAATGGTTGTCGAGTTATATTGTACAAATATATTTTCATGTACAAGCCTATTTTGCGTTGGGTGCTGTGGCGGTGTTGGGGCTTGCAGCCGCTATCTCGGCCTGTTCCAGATGTTCCGGTACCGAGACGGACCAGCCGAGCTCAAGGCTGATGCGGCGGCGCAGGGTATCGGCTGCCGCCGGTTCACCATGCACTACATAGGTGTGTTTTGGCGGGCGCTTGAAGCCACGCAGCCATTGCATGATTTCATCGGCGTCGGCATGTGCCGACAGGCTCTCCAGGGACACCACTTCGGCTCGCACCGGAACATCTTCGCCGTGCAGTCGAACGGAGGGCGCACCGGCGATGATCTGTGCACCCCGGGTGCCGCCTGCCTGATAGCCGGAAAACAACAGGGTGTTATGCGGGTTGGGCGCCAAGGTCTTGAGGTGGAACAGCACTCGTCCACCAGTGGCCATTCCGCTGGCGGCGATAATCACGGCTGGGCCACGCTGTTGGTCCAGGCGTTTGGATTCTTCAACGGTGCGCACGATGTGGGTGACGCGACACATCGACTCGCATTCGCGTGGGGACAGCCGGTGTTCACTGCAAAATCGCTGATACAGCACCGTCGCATCTGTCGCCATGGGGCTGTTCAAATAGATCGGCAGGTCAGGAATCGCGCCGCTCTGTTTAAGGCGCGAGAGGTGATACATCAGCAGTTGGGCACGGCCCACGGCAAAGGACGGAACCAGAGTAATGCCATGGCGCAGGGCTGTGCGGGTGATGACGTCAGCCAATTGCTTTTCGGTGTCTTCGGGTGGGTGCAGGCGATCACCGTAGGTGGATTCAACGAACAGGTAGTCGGCCTCTTCGATGAGCTCCGGGGCGAGCATGATCGGGTCGTTGAAACGGCCCAGATCACCGGAAAATACCCAGGTAGAACCGTCGGCGATGATCTCCACGGTTGCCGCCCCAAGGATGTGACCGGCAGACCTCAGGTGTATCCGGACGTCGGCGAGAATGTCTTGTGGATGGTGCAGGGCAATGGGGCGAAAGTGCTTGAGGGCGCGCTTGGCGTCGTCCTCGGTGTACAGCGGCAGCGCCGGATGGTGTTTGGAGAAGCCTCGTCGATTGGCGTATTCGGCCTGTTCCTCTTGCAGGCGACCGCTGTCGAGCAACAGGATCCTGGCCAGTTCACAGGTGGCCTCTGTGGCGTAGATGGGCCCGCGGTAACCGTCCCTCACCAGTGCCGGGATGTAGCCGCTGTGGTCCAGGTGAGCGTGGGTCAGGACGATGGCGTCCAGGCTGCGCGGTGGTATGGGGAACGGGGCCCAGTTGCGTACCCGCAAATGTTTGTAGCCCTGAAACAGCCCGCAGTCGACCAGTACGCGCTGACCGTTATGTTCCAGTAGGTACTTGCTGCCGGTAACCGTACCGGCGGCGCCGAGAAACGTGACGTGCATGGCGTGTCTCCTCAACAACCCTGCCAACAGGCTGATACCACGCGCTGTGGCCAGGCTGGTTGTTCCCGCGTGCCCGCCCGGCAGTTCGTTGTCGGGCCTTGGCATGGGCGACGCGTCACGTACTCCAGTGATGCTCCATCGCCATGAGTGCGGGCATGTCCAGAATTTCCACCTCGCGCCCCGCAAAGCGAACGATCTGCAAATCGCGCAGGCGTGCCATGCACCGGCAGATGGTTTCGAGCCTCAAACCCAGGTATGAGGCAATGTCTTCGCGGGTCATACGCAAAACAAAACCCAGTGCCGAATAGCCACGCATGGCATAGCGTTGGGATAACTGTAGAAGAAAAGCGGCGAAGCGCTCATCGGCGTTCATGTTGCACATCATCAGCAGCCGCTCATTGTCCCGGACGATCTGCCGGCTCATCAGGCGGTTCAGGGCTTGTTGCAGAGCGGGGCAGTTGCGGGCCAGTTGCTCGATCTGGTGATAGGGGATCGGGCACACTTCGCTGTCTTCCAGCGCCAATGCGCTGCAGGCATAGCGCGAGGTGCTGATGGCATCAAGCCCCATCACTTCACCGGCCATCATGAAGTCGGCAACCATGCCGCGGCCGTGGGCGTCGATCAAGGAAATCTTGAAACAGCCCATGCGTACGGCGTAGAGGTAGGTTAGCGGATCATTGGAATGGTAAAGGGCAGCGCCTTTCTTGATGCGCATGCGCTGTGAGATCAATGAATTGAAGGTGTCGCGCTCGGCATGTGAGCAGCCACCCGGCAAACAAAAGGCGCGTACTGCGCATTGAGCACAGGAAGCGCCTAACGAGAACAGCCTGGTGCGTGAAACGGTGGGCGTTGTTTGCAGTTCTGCGTGTTCTAGAGCGACTGCGTTATTGTTAGGTTGCATAGCGTCTTGCTCCATGGGGACGCGGTGAACTTCTGAAGGAGAGACCACTTGGCACTAAGACCTTGCAGTGGAGTCATCGCTGGAAGTCGACGTGCAGTGGGTGAGTGATGCGCTGCCTGGGAGCAGGGCTGGAGGATGTGCCGTGCCAACGGGTGGGCGGCGCGCAAGGTGGCAGTACGTGTGGTGCTTTGATTCGGTCTTCCAGACGCTGCACGAAACAGGTGGCTTCTGCTTCGCTCCGAAAGGCCACGACCCATGTGTCCAGATGAACCAGCCAGCGGCTGGTTGGTGTGTCCTTTTCGAGTTCGATCAGCATGACGACTCTCCTGTCGACGGATGTCGACGGTTACAAGGCGTGTTTCAAATGTCCTTTTTTCAAGAGCCTGAGTGTAAAAAGGCCTTCGTTGAAGGTGAGGCTGAAGTTGTTCAGCGATACCGAGGCAGGAAGGCGGTGTGAGGAGCGAAACGGCCCGGCGCACAGTGATGCGTCGGCACGCCGTTGAACGGCCCAGCCACTGAGCACCAGGTGTTTAGGGCTCAGGTCCAGGTGCAGGTCTTCAATATTCAAACCCTGCAGGTGGGCGTAAATCGTAAAGTTCGTCCTGCTGTTGGCGGCCGCCAATTCCGGGTTGCAGGGCAGCTCCACTTCGCGGCGTCGCAAGGCCGCCATGTCCGGTAATCGTGGCTTGCTCATCAGGGTTGAAAACATTTCGCATACTCCCGGTCACTGTAGGGGGAACAGCCTCCATGCCTGAAACTATACGGTTTGGTGCTCTATGCGTTTAGCTACTGCTCAAGGCGTAATGGCGACTTTCATGACCCCGTCACGTTGGTGGGCGAACAGGTCATAAGCGGCTTCGATATCGTCAAGTTTGAAATGATGGGTGACCAGCGGCTTGAGGTCGACGCGACCACTGGCGACGACGTTCATCAGGCGGCGCATCCGTTCCTTGCCGCCAGGGCACAGGGTGGTAACGATACGGTAGTCGCCAAGGCCGGCAGCGAATGCATCGACCGGTATGCGCAAGTCGCTCGAGTACACGCCCAGGCTCGAAAGTACGCCACCGGGGCGCAGAACCCGCAGTGCCGACTCAAAGGTGGCCTGCGTACCCAGTGCCTCGATGGCGACATCGACACCGCGTCCATCGGTGAGCGCCATGATCTGATCGACTACATTGCCGGCCTTGAAGTCGACGGTGTGGGTAGCCCCCAGCTGTGTAGCGACCTGCAGGCGTGCAGCGACGGTGTCAACGCCGATGACGGTGGTGGCGCCCATCAGCCGGGCGCCGGCCGCCGCGCATAATCCAATCGGGCCCAGGGCGAACACCGCAACGCTATCACCGATTTGCACGCCGCCGCGCTCCGCACCGGAAAAGCCGGTGGACATGATGTCGGGGCACATCAGCACCTGCTCATCGGTGAGGGTGTCGGGTATCGGGGAGAGGTTGACCATGGCGTCCGGTACCCGCACATACTCGGCCTGGCAACCATCGATGATGTTGCCGAACTTCCAGCCTCCCGTAGCGCGGAAGCCATGCCGTGTGCCGGGGCCATCCTGGGATGCGCAGCCGCACAGGCAGGCGTAGCTGTGGCCACTGGGCGTGATTGCGCCAGCGATTACCCGCTGTCCTTCGCTGAACCCCAAGACTTGTGAGCCGAGTTTCTCGATGACCCCGACGGGTTCGTGACCAATGGTCAGCCCTTTGGCGACCGGGTATTCACCGCGCAGGATGTGGACATCGGTGCCGCAGATCGTGGTGGTGGTAATGCGCAGCAGTGCATCCAGCGGTCCAATCTCTGGAATTGGCTTTTCATCCAGAACAATACGGCCTTTTTCAACGAAGATTGCCGCTTTCATTTTCGCCATGGCTGTGTCTCCTAAGCGCAGCGCATCGGTTCTGATCACTCTCAACAGGCTGCTCCTGGTGAGGGGCTGAAAGGTTGATCTGGATCAATGAGTATGGCCCTGAAATCGTGGATCCGCGACCGTGTGTCGTTTTGCCGGTAAAAGAAATGCGGACTCTGACCCACATCAAGCAGCAGGGGGCAGGTGGCCGCAGGATAGGGCTTGAATTGCCTTTGGGCAGCACGCTTCCTGCTTGAAGGGCTGCAGGCCAACTTCCGTCTGATGAGAGGTGCGTCATGACCATGCAAAAACATCTTATGTTGGTGTCCTCGCCGTTGATGAAAGCCGGCCCGGCCTTTGACAGAGCCTCTGCCTTGGCAAAGGCACGGGATGAGCCGCTGCACATTGTCGCCTTCGACTATGTGGAGGGGCTCGCAACAGCGGGACTGGTCAATGCTGAGGCACTGCAGCAGATGCGCGAGGGTTATGTGGAGCGACACCATGCCTGGCTTGAGGACCAGGCCCGGCCAATGCGCAAGTTGGGTATCGAGGTCACGACCGAAGTGGTGTGGGCCGAGCAGGTGTTGCCAGAAATTCTGGCGCACCTGCGTGAGGAGCCGATTGACTTGGTGATCAAGGAGGTCGAGCACGAGTCACGCCTCATGCGCGCGATGTTCACTACCCTGGATGTTCATTTGCTGCGCGAGTGCAAGGCGCCATTGCACTTTGTGTGCAAAACCCGCAATGCGTTGCCGCGCAGGATTGTGGCTGCTGTTGATCCCTTCCACCCAGACGACCAGTACAAGGGTTTCAATGACCGGATCATTTATGAGGCGCTGAAACTGGCGATGCAGTGCAAGGCTGAAGTGCATCTCGTGTATGCCCATGACCTTTCGTCGATGGGGACGGGGGAGTACGGTTTTTCCACCGGTTCGATGCTGTTTTCTTCAAGCCTGGCGCAGAAGGTCTACGACATTCAGGGGGAAAGCTTCAATGAGCTGGCCGAACGCAATGGTATCCCCCCTGAAAATCGGCACATGATTGTCGGTAACCCGGCAAAGGTCTTGTCCAGCTTTTCTGAAACCCGCGATATCGATGTCATTGTCATGGGGCGTGTGCATCGGCGAGGGGTGAGCAAAGGATTCGGCAGCACGGTGGAAGATGTCTTGTACCGGATGCCCAGCAGCGTGCTGGTGGTCACCCCTGAGGACTTCGACGGTTAAGGGCCACCCGGTATGGCGCGCCCCGGTGAGCCGGGGCGTGTGCGTGACGGTTAGTGGCTCAGGTCGAGTTCATGGGTCAGCTCGCTGAACTGGCCGTTGTCATAGCGACTGGTAAACCCCAGCCTTTTCGCCAGCCGATGCATGCCGTAGTTACTGGCCTGATCCAGTGAGATCATCTGCTTGAACCCATTGCGGCGGGCAGCCTCGATCAGGTGCTGCATCAATAGTGTGCCCAAACCCCGGCGTTGCCAGTCGTCGGCAACCGCTACGGCGCATTCGCAGTGTTTCTCCCCTGGTATGGCCGCATAGCGGCTCACACCGACTTCGTGCAACTCGCCGTCGACATGCGCCAGCGCGACGTCGGCGACACGGTCGTGGCCATCCAGGTCCATCAACTGGTCGAGCAGGGTGAGGTCTTCTCGGTTGAATCCGCCCATGAAACGAGCGCGACGGGCTTCGGCCGACAAGTGCCTGACAAACTGGAATTCGCGCAGGCGATCACGCTCCTGTAACGAACGAATCAGCACATGGGTGCCGTCATTCAAGGCTTCTATCCAATGCTCTTCGGTTTCACCCTGGCATAGCGCGGACAGGGCTTTGTGCTGGCTTGGATCAGTCGACATAGTGATGCTCCCAGATGGCAAGGAGGGTGGAGGCCTGTTGGAAGGTGTACGACGATCAGCCGCGTTGCGTCTGATTTACATCAAGTCTTCAGTCCTTCGTGCGGTTGGGCTGCAGGCTGTGAGTGGGTGGCGGGGCGCGGTTCAGAAATCGTTCCATGCAGGCCATTTGCTCAGCGTCGGTCACTGCTGAATAGGTGGCAATGTTGAACCACTGGCTGTGTAGCAGGGCGAGGCGGACAACCCCGTTTTTCTCCATAAAGCGTTGGGAGATGCACTGGCATACCGGGCCCACCAGGTAGGCCAGTGCCTGTTCCTGCTCGTTGGCGACCAAGGTGCTGGTTAATTGGGTAACGCAGGTGGCGACAATTGCTGCGCCAGCGCGCGCTGCCAGATAGGCCGTTGCGGTGTATCCGCCGACGAACAGCAGCATGATAAGCGTGAGCAGGATCAGCTCGTGAGGTCGTCGACGGCGCACAGGGACGGCTCTCTCCGGCGCTTTGGGTGATGTATCGGCTGGTGTACTGGACGCTCGCGCGCAAGCCAGGCCGACCAGCCAGCAGGCCGTGGTAAAGATCAAAATCACTACCAGCAGCGCCAGCCACAGCCTGTTGAACACGTCGAACCCAGTGATGATCGCCAGCACGCTGACGAAACCCAGACCACCGATGACAAAGCCGAGCCGTGCCAATGCGTCGATCAATCGGGCTTGTCGTTTGTCGACCTTCATGGCATCGCCCTCGTGCGCCTACCCACCTCAAGGGTAGTTCGCCGCGCAGCCTGTGTTTGGTGCATGGCCTGCTGCGCCACAACCACGCACGTCGGTAATTGGCCCACAACCTGCATTGGCCCCTGCATCGATAGCTGATCGATTGGTCAAGCACGTTGTGCGCTGTTGTCGTGCATGAGGTGAGGGTTGTTTAACTGTACCTGTGGCCTGCTCGCCCTTTGGGCACGCAGTGCCCAGTGTTCACCGGGGCGGAATGCATGTCTGTTGCTGAACCACTCGACGCCGCTTGCATTCCTGCAGGCTGGAGCGCCGAGCTCACGCTGCGTTTTGTTCGTTGTGACACGAAGACCTGTATTGGTGCGCGGCGTCACTTCGGACCTCTTTTGGTGCAACGTCCGTTCTACCCGGAGGGCGCGCCGTGTCACGTGTATGTGCTGCACCCGCCGGGCGGCGTGGTGGGGGGAGACCGCCTGGCGCTGGATATCCACCTGGAGCCAGGCAGCCACGCGCTGATGACCATGCCCGGCGCTACCAAGTTCTACCGCAGTGCCGGCCCGACTTCGATCCTCAAGCAGCATTTTCACCTGGCAGAAGACAGCATCCTGGAGTGGCTACCTCAGGACAGCATCTGCTTTCCTGGCGCCCGTGTGTCGTTGCAGACCCGCTTTAGCCTGGCCCCCGGTGCCCGTCTGCTGGCGTGGGAAACCCTGTGCCTTGGGCGTCCGGTGATGGGCGAGATCTTTAGCCATGGTGCGCTGGACAGCTGCTTGCACATCGACATGCCTGATGACCCAGGCCTGCATGAACGCTTGCGCCTCGAGGGCGGGCGCCTGGGCAAACTCGGCGGCTACCCGCTGCTGGCGACGTTCTGCGCCGCTCCGGCTGACCCGGAGCTGTTGGAACAGGTCCGCGCCCTGATCGACGACCTTGCCGCTCCCGCCGGGGCAACCCTGCTGGGGCAACTGCTGGTGGTCCGCCTGCTGGACCACGACAACCAACGCCTGCAATCCACCCTGCAACGGCTGTGGCACGCCTTGCGACCGGCTGTTGTCGGCCTGCCGCCGTGCCCGCCACGCATCTGGGCTACCTGAGAAAACACACCATGGAACTGACGCCAAGAGAAAAAGACAAGTTGC
>NZ_MBPN01000337.1 GCF_001695625.1 Pseudomonas defluvii | reverse complement strand
GCTCTCTGACAACAGGTGGACCATAGGGCCCATTGTCTCGGGCGGTAGCAGGCTCAGGGGAATACGTTGCCCACCTACCCATACAGCGTGATACCTAAGTAAGTGGTCTGTCAGCCGCTCTGCTTCCAGCTTGGTCGCATTTCTTTTATTCCACCAAGCAGCCATTTCATACAAGCTTTCATGAAGTATTCTCTGACTCTCATCTATAGGGTGACTAGCGACCTTAAACAGCCCTGATACCAAGTAACTGAATGCTTCGTCAGTCACTCCCAGCAAATACCGGTAATCCACTTCAGCCAACGCCTTGCAAAACAGTAAGGCCAGTTTCCCGACCAGCTCCAAGTCAACTACGGTAGTGAAGCCGCCGCCGGCCCCTGGCCCCAGTACCAGCG
>NZ_MBPN01000336.1 GCF_001695625.1 Pseudomonas defluvii | reverse complement strand
GACGCATGGAGCCTGGGCATCACCAGCATCCCGGCTGTCGTGGTGGATCAGCGCTACGTGGTCTATGGCGAGCCGGATGTGGCCCGCGCTGTCGCGCGCATCGAGCAGCGTCGGAGGACCCAGCCATGACGCGACCATTCGACCTGATGCGCCGCATGCGGGCCGGCGTGGCTTCCTTGCTGCTGCTCAGCGCCACGGGTAGCTACGCCTTGAACACCACCGCCATCGTTGCCTCGGTGGCCTCGCCCGATTGCTTGGAGTACCGGGTGGTAGGTATCTGCTACTGGCTCTACTGCACCTGGGGAGGATGCACGGTGCGCACCTCTGTCAAGGTGCGCCACTACATCCCCGATGCGGTCGTCTCCAGCTACAGCAACACGGGCGAGAACCCGTGGGTCG
>NZ_MBPN01000335.1 GCF_001695625.1 Pseudomonas defluvii | reverse complement strand
GCATGACCCATCAGCGCATGAATTTCGCCTACCGCTTTACAGCATCTGGCGCAGAATTTTGTGAGTGGAAAAATTTTCCAGAGTGGGCGCTGAGGTTCTTGACGTGTCTCGCGATTGTTACGGCGATTCTCTTTGCCTGCATGGCAAGCCTCTATCGCGACGCTAGCTTTCTGATCTATGCCGTGATCGCGCCCGCGAAGATGATGCTTTTGCGCGCATCAATGAACTCAAAAAATTATCGTGGGGTACACACGATATTTCATCTGAGAACCTTTGAGTGGTCTGAATTTACAGAGGTTGTTATTGATGAAAAGCAGGGGTTAGTGGGTTTGGAGTTTGCTTGGTATGACGATTATATGAAGGAGGATGCCCTTAGTGTCGCGTCGTTGTTTGCGAAGCGCCGCGAG
>NZ_MBPN01000334.1 GCF_001695625.1 Pseudomonas defluvii | reverse complement strand
GTGGTGCTGAGCAGGTTCGGTGCAGGCTGGTCCTGTACGCGGATATCGGCCACGCTCTGGCCCAGTTGCACCAGTGGTGCACCGTGGGCAACCTGGTAGGTGTCGCAGTAGTCCGGCAGGTCGAGGTCGCGCAACCAGGGCGTTTGCAGGCCACCGGAACGCATGGCCTCGCACAGCCGCCAGGTCCATTGCACCGGCGAAAAGGCCAGGCGCAAGATGCTGCGGCGGGGGTACAGCAGGTACGGCCGTGATTCGCCGGGGTTGGTTCGCAGGTCCTGGCCAATTTCCAGCGCGGTCCAGGTGTGGCGGGTAAACATCCGCCCGATGACCTGGTATTCGTGGAAGGTCTTGTCGACGCTGTCCCAGACATACAACCAGCCGTCCCGCAGTTGGCGCAGGGTGTAGCTGCGGGT
>NZ_MBPN01000333.1 GCF_001695625.1 Pseudomonas defluvii | reverse complement strand
GTGGTGCTGAGCAGGTTCGGTGCAGGCTGGTCCTGTACGCGGATATCGGCCACGCTCTGGCCCAGTTGCACCAGTGGCGCACCGTGGGCAACCTGGTAGGTGTCGCAGTAGTCCGGCAGGTCGAGGTCGCGCAACCAGGGCGTTTTCAGGCCACCGGAACGCATGGCCTCGCACAGCCGCCAGGTCCATTGCACCGGCGAAAAGGCCAGGTGCAAGATGCTGCGGCGTGGGTAAAGCAGGTACGGCCGTGATTCGCCGGGGTTGGTTCGCAGGTCCTGGCCAATTTCCAATGCGGTCCAGGTGTGGCGGATAAACAGCCGCCCGATGACCTGGTACTCGTGGAAGGTCTTGTCGACGCTGTCCCAGACATACAACCAGCCGTCCCGCAGTTGGCGCAGGGTGTAGCTGCGGGT
>NZ_MBPN01000332.1 GCF_001695625.1 Pseudomonas defluvii | reverse complement strand
CCGGCACCGGTCAAACGCTGAACCATTTAAGTAAAAAAGCCCGTCGCACGACGGGCTTTTTTTTGCGCGTCATTCGACGATCGGAGCTCGATCTGGCACAGCTCTTGTATTTGTTTTGCATTGTATTTCAAGCGGATAGAGCACGCAGCTCTGTCACAAAGTTAACGTAGGTTAATGGCTCACGACCCTGGGGAGTACGTGTCGATATGAATGTAGTCAGTGAGCCAGCTTCAGGCCTGTCCATCGTTAATAACGAATCGATCAAGGCACTGGCACAGTGGTTGAAAAACAATGCAAATAATCGAGTCAGGAAGACCGATCCGCGACGTCGGTTGTTGGTTGAGCGGTACCCGGTGGGGTTGATCAGTGAAGCAGAGCTCGATGCGCTGCTCGGGGTCTGGCACCACTGACTGAGCGATCGCCGGCA
>NZ_MBPN01000331.1 GCF_001695625.1 Pseudomonas defluvii | reverse complement strand
TTCATAGACGTCATACATAATGAAGCACAATGCCAAGGTAAAAAAAAGCATGAAAATAAACATCCCATTAGCAACAAAAGTGTTGTAGTTTCGCGCCTTGATCCTCCACTCCAGCAGCTCTGGTTCATCCCCATACTTCCACGTCAGTTGTGGCGGCAGTTCTCGTGGCGTGCCCCAGTGCCCCAGCAGGGACTTCACGCGAGACAACCCTTCTGAAACCTTCATTTCGCCATCCCCTCGGGCACCTGAAGGTTCAACCCGTACATGCTTATTTCTCCAAAACCCGCGATTCAGGCTGCCCTATCTATGGAGCGGGCGACACGCGGAAGATGTGGAAGTCGCTCATCGAAAAAGGCCAGTAGATGATCAAACTCGCGGCGCTTCGCAAACAACGACGCGACACTAAGGGCATCCTCCTTCATATAATCGTCATACCAAGCAAACTCCA
>NZ_MBPN01000330.1 GCF_001695625.1 Pseudomonas defluvii | reverse complement strand
GGGCCACAACGTTGCCTGGGGTTCTGGGTGCAACTGCTGCTCCCCGCCACGCTGGCGGGCAGTATTGTCCAGCTGCAACCAGTGGTGATCGACAGCGAAGGTTCACCGGTCTATCACACGCCGCAGCAGCAGAGCCCACTCTACGAGCACTTTCTGCGCGGTCATTGGGTTGATCCTGAGCTGGCCGGGCAACTGCCGGAGGCCGCCGGTGGCCAGCGATTACAGAGCGATTTTGCCTATCAGGCCAAGGATCAATACCGCATATGGCAGGCCTGGGTGGCGACGCCCAAGAGCAATACAGCGCTGGAGCTGGAAGTGCATTACCCGCCACCGCTCAATCAACGCGCAGACGCCCGTGGTTACATGTTCCGTGTGGCCCTGCGCGACGATTTACGTGAGGCCGAGCGCCAAAATACGCTGTTCACCGACATGCTGCCTGAAGAACAGAAG
>NZ_MBPN01000329.1 GCF_001695625.1 Pseudomonas defluvii | reverse complement strand
TGATCGACGTCGGGGTCAAGGGCACGGCCGAATTTTCCCTGGCCGACGCCGCGGTGTCCTTCAACAGCTACTTCCCCAGCCAGGGCGGCTACCTGGCCAGCATCACCTACCGCAACGGCGAGGGTAAGACCGTGCGCCACCCCCTGGGCGTGTTCCGCCTGAGTGGCCGGCTGGAGCTGAGCTGCTTCGTGGGCACCCAATTACAGGGGGAAGCGGCCACAAAGACACAGTACAAACCCCGCGAACAGCCCGCGGGCGCAACGGCCTTGCTCGGCACGCCAACCCTGGACGTCGGCAAAAGCGGCTACATCGGAGTCAAAGGCACCGCGTTCGCCGGCGCCCAAACCGGTGGTGCCCTGACCGGCAACTTTCAATGGATCGAACCCGACCTGCAAGGCAGCGGCAACATCGAGCCCGGGCAGGCGAATGCCAGCAGCAACTGGGTGGATTTGGCGCAGATCAAGGCGGAGGGGAA
>NZ_MBPN01000328.1 GCF_001695625.1 Pseudomonas defluvii | reverse complement strand
AAGCGGTGAAAGAAAATCCCGGCCTCGGCCAGTTCGTCTTCATAGCTCTGCACATCCAGCACTTGTGCGGCACTATCGCCGAGTGCGCTGTAAGGGTTGCGGACGAAGGAAAGAGCATCATCCCCAGCGACCCGACGCCCGGGCAACGAGCGCACATAGTCCAGTACAGATTTGACTTCAGGCTCAATCAGGACGTGGGTCAACGATCCATCATCACCGGTCACCCGATATCGGTCCTGAACCTGATTGGCACCGTCGAAACTCTCAAGCCAGTTTGCTGGCTGACCTTCGAAGCTAGGTTGCAGCTCGATAACCGGGGTATCACCTACGGTCGATTTCCGCGGATTGAGCCGCAGGCTTTCAGGTTTAACAACGACGGTCTTATCCAAGAAGCCATCCATACCGTAAAGTGGACCCATCGGTCAAGACAGTTTTTCAGCGAGTTTAAGCTGCGTCGCTTACTGCCACTGCAGCTGGTCGGC
>NZ_MBPN01000031.1 GCF_001695625.1 Pseudomonas defluvii | reverse complement strand
GGCAGCCTTTTTTGTGTTCAGCGCTGCAGGGCAGGGCTTACTTGCGGTCGGACAGCTTGACGATGTCGCGTGCTTCGTAGCCGGTGTACAGCTGGCGCGGACGGCCAATCTTGTACGGGCTGGAGAGCATTTCTTTCCAGTGCGAGATCCAGCCGACGGTGCGTGCCAGGGCGAAGATCACGGTGAACATGCTGGTCGGAATGCCGATCGCCTTGAGGATGATCCCCGAGTAGAAGTCGACGTTCGGGTACAGCGAGCGCTCGATGAAGTAAGGATCGGTCAGGGCGATCTCTTCCAGGCGCATGGCCAGTTCCAGCTGCGGATCGTTGGTGATGCCCAGCTCGCGCAGGACTTCATCGCAGGTCTTTTTCATCACGGTGGCGCGCGGGTCGCGGTTTTTGTAAACGCGGTGACCGAAGCCCATCAGTTTGAACGGATCGTTCTTGTCCTTGGCCTTGGCGATGAACTTGTCGATGTTCGAGACATCGCCAATTTCATCGAGCATGGTCAGTACGGCCTCGTTGGCGCCGCCGTGGGCAGGGCCCCACAGTGCAGCGATACCGGCGGCAATACAGGCGAACGGGTTGGCGCCCGAGGAGCCTGCCAGGCGCACGGTGGAGGTCGAAGCGTTCTGCTCGTGGTCGGCATGGAGGATGAAGATCCGGTCCATTGCCTTGGCCAGTACCGGGCTGATCGGTTTGATCTCGCACGGGGTGTTGAACATCATGTGCAGGAAGTTTTCCGCATACGACAGGTCGTTGCGGGGGTACATCATGGGTTGACCCATGGAGTACTTGTAAACCATCGCCGCCAGGGTCGGCATTTTCGCGACCAGGCGTACCGCGGAGATTTCGCGGTGCTGCGGGTTATTGATGTCCAGCGAGTCATGATAGAACGCCGACAGGGCGCCAACCACGCCGCACATGACCGCCATAGGGTGCGCGTCGCGACGGAAGCCGTTGAAGAACGACTTCAGTTGCTCGTGAACCATGGTGTGGTTTTTCACGGTGCTGACAAACTGAGCCTTCTGCTCGGCGTTCGGCAGTTCGCCGTTCAGCAGCAGGTAGCAGGTTTCCAGGTAGTCGGATTGCTCGGCGAGCTGTTCGATAGGGTAGCCGCGATGCAGCAGGATGCCCTTGTCGCCATCAATATAAGTGATCTTCGACTCGCAGGATGCGGTCGCCATGAAACCGGGGTCGAAAGTGAAGTGACCCGTGGCCCCCAACCCTCTAACGTCGATAACATCGGGACCAACGGTGCCGGTTAAAATGGGCAGCTCGACGGGGGCTGCGCCCTCGATGACCAACTGCGCTTTTTTGTCAGCCATGTGGCCTCCTATTAATGCTTGAAATCATCAGACAGACCCCCCACGCAGGGCCCGCACCACTATAGTGAGATAAATTCGAATGTCAATTTGCCTAAAGCACGGTTGTAAAGGGCTCTGGGCGCTGTTTTTCCTCGAAATTGCTGCCCGTTTACGCCTTTTGTCGGGTAAAGGCAATGAGCTATTTGGGCTAGGCCTTTTCGTTGTCATTAGTAGCCTAACTGTCTATACTCGGCACCCGACCGCCAGGGGCTTTGAAGCCTGTGTTGCTGGGGTCGTCACTCCCTGGGTGGTGGGTACCTGACCAGTACACTTACCAACAACTTTGCCCTGCTTGCTAGGGGCTCTTCAGTGTGAAAAAAGCCGTGAAAAGCCAACGACCTGTAAACCTCGACCTAAGGACCATCAAACTCCCTGTCACTGCTTACACGTCCATTCTTCACCGCATCTCCGGTGTCATCCTTTTCCTGGGCCTGGCCATCATGCTTTATGCATTGGGCAAATCCCTGGGTTCCGAGGAAGGCTTCGGTGAGGTGAAAGCGTGTTTGACCAGCCCGCTGGCCAAGCTTGTGATTTGGGGTCTTCTGTCCGCCTTGCTGTATCACTTGGTTGCCGGTGTGCGCCACTTGATCATGGATATGGGCATCGGTGAAACGCTGGAAGGCGGCAAACTGGGCTCGAAAATTGTCATCGCCGTCTCCGTGGTGGTGATTGTTCTGGCAGGAGTGTGGATATGGTAACCAACGTCACGAACCTCTCGCGTTCGGGCCTCTATGACTGGATGGCGCAGCGCGTTTCTGCGGTCGTTCTCGCGGCTTACTTCATTTTTCTGATTGGCTACCTGGTCGCGCACCCGGGAATGGACTACGCCCAGTGGCACGGTCTGTTCTCCAACAATGCGATGCGTATTTTCAGTCTGCTGGCACTGGTGGCTCTGGGCGCTCACGCCTGGGTCGGCATGTGGACCATCGCGACGGACTACCTGACGCCAATGGCGTTCGGCAAGTCGGCGACTGCAATACGTTTCCTGTTCCAGGCTGTATGCGGTGTTGCGATGTTCGCGTACTTCGTCTGGGGTGTGCAGATTCTCTGGGGTATCTGATTCATGGCTAACATTCCTACGATTTCTTTCGACGCCATCATCATTGGTGGTGGCGGTGCCGGCATGCGCGCTGCGCTGCAGCTGGCTCAAGGTGGTCACAAGACTGCTGTAATCACCAAGGTCTTCCCGACCCGCTCGCACACTGTATCGGCCCAGGGTGGTATCACCTGTGCAATCGCTTCGGCTGACCCGAACGACGATTGGCGCTGGCACATGTACGATACCGTCAAGGGTTCCGACTACATCGGTGACCAGGACGCTATCGAATACATGTGTCAGGAAGGCCCTGCTGCGGTCTTCGAGCTGGATCACATGGGCCTGCCGTTCTCCCGTACTGAAACCGGTCGTATCTACCAGCGTCCGTTCGGTGGTCAGTCCAAGGACTTCGGTAAAGGTGGTCAGGCTGCACGTACCTGTGCTGCTTCCGACCGTACCGGTCACGCACTGCTGCACACCCTGTATCAGGGCAACCTGAAGGCAGGCACCACCTTCCTGAACGAGTGGTATGCCGTTGATCTGGTCAAGAACCAGGACGGCGCGTTCGTCGGTGTGATCGCGATCTGCATCGAAACCGGTGAAACCGTTTACATCCGTTCCAAGGCTACCGTACTGGCCACTGGTGGTGCGGGTCGTATCTACGCATCGACCACCAACGCCCTGATCAACACCGGTGACGGCGTTGGTATGGCGCTGCGTGCCGGTGTGCCGGTGCAAGACATTGAAATGTGGCAGTTCCACCCGACCGGTATTGCCGGCGCTGGTGTACTGGTTACCGAAGGTTGCCGTGGTGAAGGTGGTTACCTCATCAACAAGCACGGCGAGCGTTTCATGGAGCGTTATGCGCCGAACGCCAAAGACCTTG
Organism: Pseudomonas defluvii; assembly: GCF_001695625.1. GTDB lineage: Bacteria > Pseudomonadota > Gammaproteobacteria > Pseudomonadales > Pseudomonadaceae > Aquipseudomonas > Aquipseudomonas defluvii. The sequence goes on along the minus strand of NZ_MBPN01000031.1, from coordinate 50,904 downwards.
CCGGTCGTGACGTTGTGGCCCGTTCCATGGTTAAAGAGATCATCGCCGGCAACGGCTGTGGCCCGAACGGCGACCACGTGATGCTCAAGCTCGACCACCTGGGTGAGGAAGTGCTGCACAGCCGCCTGCCAGGTATCTGTGAGCTGTCCAAGACCTTCGCCCACGTCGACCCAGTGGTCGCGCCGGTGCCGGTCGTTCCAACCTGCCACTACATGATGGGCGGCGTTGCCACCAACATTCATGGCCAGGCCATCACCATGAACGCTGACGGTGCAGACACCATTATCCCGGGCCTGTTCGCGGTCGGTGAAGTGGCGTGCGTATCGGTTCACGGTGCAAACCGTCTGGGCGGTAACTCGCTGCTCGACCTGGTGGTATTCGGTCGCGCTGCTGGCCTGCACCTGGAAAAAGCCCTGAGCGACGGTATCGAATACCGTGACGCCAGCGATACCGACGTCGACGTCGCGCTGAACCGTCTGCGCAAGCTCAATGAGCGCAACACCGGTGAAGACGTTGCTACCCTGCGTCGCGAGCTGCAAAGCTGCATGCAGAACTATTTCGGTGTATTCCGTACTGGCGAATACATGCAGAAAGGTATCAAGCAGTTGGCCGATCTGCGTGAGCGTATCGCTAACGTCAAGATCAACGACAAGTCCCAGGCCTTCAACACCGCGCGTATCGAAGCGCTGGAGCTGCAGAACCTGCTGGAAGTTGCCGAAGCGACTGCTATCGCTGCTGAAACTCGTAAAGAGTCTCGCGGTGCTCATGCCCGTGAAGACTTCGAAGATCGCGACGACGAAAACTGGCTGTGCCACACCCTGTACTTCCCGGGTGAGAAACGTGTTGCCAAGCGTGCAGTCAACTTCGCGCCGAAAACCGTGCCTGCTTTCGAGCCTAAAGTCCGGACTTACTAAGGGTGGCCGCCATGTTGCAAGTCGAAGTTTATCGTTACAACCCGGATACCGACTCTGCGCCTAAAACTCAGGTGTTCCAGGTCGATACCGGTGGCAAAGATCTGATGGTGCTGGACGTATTGGCACTGATCAAGGAACAGGACGAAGGTTTCTCGTATCGTCGCTCCTGCCGCGAGGGCGTTTGCGGCTCCGACGGCATGAACATCAACGGCAAGAACGGCCTGGCGTGCATTACGCCGCTGTCGTCGGTGGTCAAGGGCAACAAGCTGGTGATTCGCCCGCTGCCTGGCCTGCCAGTCATTCGTGACTTGGTCGTCGATATGAGCATCTTCTACAAGCAGTACGAGAAGGTGAAGCCTTACCTGCAGAACGACACGCCGGCTCCGGCCATCGAGCGTCTGCAGTCGCCAGAAGAGCGTGAGAAGCTGGACGGTCTGTACGAGTGCATCCTGTGCGCTTGCTGCTCGACTTCCTGCCCTTCGTTCTGGTGGAACCCAGACAAGTTCCTCGGTCCAGCTGCACTGCTGCAAGCCTATCGTTTCCTGGCTGACAGCCGTGACACCAAGACCCAAGAGCGTCTGGCGTCCCTGGATGACCCGTTCAGCGTGTTCCGTTGCCGTGGAATCATGAACTGCGTAAACGTTTGCCCGAAAGGTCTGAACCCGACCAAGGCAATCGGTCACGTACGTAACATGCTGCTGCAAAGCGGTACCTGATTTTAAAATGTTGTACCCGTAGTACGCCGAGGTGCGGGCCATTGCCCGCACCAAGGTGAAACCCGAGCGAAGGCCCAAAAAGCCCTAGCTTTTACCTATGAAGATATGAGACCAGCAGGGGCTTCCGGGCTGGTACCCGGAAAATCTGTAGGATCCTCGGTGGCTTGGTTCGGTCGCTGCACTCGGACTTTTCCAGGCTTTCTGTGGCTCTTGCCGATCTGTCCCCTAACCGAGGGTGACCAAGCATGCAAGAAAGCGTGATGCAGCGCATGTGGGATAGCGCCCACCTTTCAGGTGGTAACGCTGCATATGTGGAAGAGCTCTACGAACTCTACCTGCACGACCCTAACGCTGTGCCAGAAGAGTGGCGCACTTACTTTCAGAAGTTGCCCGCCGAAGGCAGCACTGCTACCGATGTATCGCACTCTACAATCCGCGACCATTTCGTTCTGCTGGCAAAGAACCAGCGCCGCGCCCAACCGGTTTCTGCCGGCAGCGTGAGCAGCGAGCACGAGAAGAAGCAGGTTGAAGTACTGCGACTGATCCAAGCCTACCGTATGCGCGGCCACCAAGCTGCCAAGCTCGACCCCCTGGGGTTGTGGCAGCGTCCTGCGCCTGTAGACTTGTCGATCAATCATTACGGCTTGACCAATGCCGATCTTGATACGACTTTCCGTGCCGGCGACCTGTTTATCGGCAAAGAGGAAGCGAGCCTACGCGAAATCTTCGACGCTTTGCAGCAGACATATTGCCGCACCATTGGCGCCGAGTTCACTCACATCGTCGACTCCGAGCAGCGCAGCTGGTTCCAGCAGCGTCTGGAGAGCGTACGTGGTCGCCCAGCTTTTTCTGCAGACGTTCAGAGCCACCTGCTCGAGCGCGTTACTGCAGCTGAAGGTCTGGAAAAATACCTGGGCACCAAGTACCCAGGCACCAAGCGTTTCGGCCTGGAAGGTGGCGAGAGCCTGATTCCGATGCTGGACGAGCTGATCCAGCGCTCCGGTTCCTATGGCACCAAGGAAGTCGTGATCGGCATGGCCCACCGTGGCCGCTTGAACGTTCTGGTCAACACCTTCGGTAAAAACCCGCGCGACCTGTTCGACGAGTTCGAAGGCAAGAAGAAGGTCGAACTGGGTTCCGGTGACGTGAAGTATCACCAGGGCTTCTCCTCCAACGTAATGACCGCCGGCGGTGAAGTTCACCTGGCCATGGCGTTCAACCCATCCCACCTGGAAATCGTCTCGCCAGTAGTGGAAGGTTCGGTACGCGCCCGTCAGGATCGCCGTAACGACAGCGTTGGTGACAAGGTTCTGCCAATTTCCATCCACGGTGACGCGGCATTCGCTGGTCAGGGCGTGGTCATGGAAACCTTCCAGATGTCGCAGACCCGCGGTTTCAAAACCGGCGGTACTGTTCACATCGTGATCAACAACCAGGTTGGTTTCACCATCAGCAACCCGCTGGACTCGCGTTCCACCGAGTACTGCACCGACGTCGCCAAAATGATTCAGGCGCCGATCCTGCACGTTAACGGTGACGATCCGGAAGCGGTCCTGTTCGTGACTCAGCTGGCTGTCGACTACCGTATGCAGTTCAAGCGTGACGTGGTCATCGACCTGGTCTGCTACCGCCGCCGTGGTCACAACGAAGCTGACGAACCAAACGGCACTCAGCCGCTGATGTACCAGCAGATCGCCAAGCAACGCACGACGCGCGAACTGTATGCCGACAGCCTGATTCAGGCCGGTCGTCTGGACGTCGAGCGCGTACAGGCCAAGGTTGACGAGTACCGCAATGCGCTGGATAACGGCCTGCATGTGGTCAAGAGCCTGGTCAAAGAGCCGAACAAGGAACTGTTTGTTGACTGGCGTCCGTACCTGGGCCATGCCTGGACTGCGCGTCACGACACTCGCTTTGACTTGAAGACCCTGCAGGAACTGTCGGCCAAGTTGCTGGACCTGCCGGAAGGCTTCGTGGTTCAGCGTCAGGTTTCGAAGATCTACGAAGACCGTCAGAAGATGCAGGCCGGTGGCTTGCCAATCAACTGGGGCTACGCCGAAACCATGGCCTACGCGACCTTGCTGTTCGAAGGTCACCCGGTGCGTATCACCGGTCAGGACGTTGGTCGCGGCACCTTCTCGCACCGCCATGCGGCGCTGCACAACCAGAAGGACGCCAGCACCTATCTGCCACTGCAGAACCTGTATGCCGGTCAGCCGAAGTTTGACCTGTACGACTCCTTCCTCTCGGAAGAAGCGGTACTGGCCTTCGAATACGGTTACTCGACCACCACGCCTAACGCGCTGGTGATCTGGGAAGCCCAGTTCGGTGACTTCGCCAACGGTGCCCAGGTCGTTGTCGACCAGTTCATCACCAGTGGTGAGCACAAGTGGGGCCGTCTGTGCGGTCTGACCATGCTGCTGCCTCACGGTTATGAAGGGCAGGGGCCTGAGCACTCCTCGGCACGTCTGGAGCGTTACCTGCAACTGTGTGCCGAGCACAACGTTCAGGTTTGCGTACCGACCACCCCGGCTCAGATCTACCACCTGCTGCGTCGCCAGGTCATTCGTCCGCTGCGTAAGCCGCTGATCGTCCTGACGCCGAAGTCGCTGCTGCGCCACAAACTGGCCATCTCGACGCTGGAAGAACTGGCCGAAGGCTCGTTCCAGACTGTAATCCCGGAAATCGATACCCTCGATCCGAAAAAGGTTACCCGCCTGGTTCTGTGCAGCGGCAAGGTCTACTACGATCTGCTGGAAAAACGTCGTGCCGAAGGTCGTGAAGACATCGCCATCGTGCGTATCGAGCAACTGTATCCGTTCCCTGAGGACGATCTGGTCGAAATCCTCGCGCCTTACACCAACCTGAAGGATGTGGTGTGGTGCCAGGAAGAGCCGATGAATCAGGGCGCTTGGTACAGCAGTCAGCACCACATGCGTCGCATCCTGACCCGTCACAACAAGGACCTGGTCCTTGAGTACGCTGGTCGTGACGCGTCGGCAGCACCTGCCTGTGGTTACGCTTCGATGCACGCCGAGCAGCAGGAAAAACTGCTGCAAGATGCTTTCACTGTTTAATGCCACCGCGCACAAGAAACCGAATTTAAGGAACAATTGATAATGGCTATCGAGATCAAAGCCCCTACTTTCCCGGAATCGGTTGCCGATGGCACCGTAGCCACCTGGCACAAGAAACCGGGCGACGCCGTCAAGCGTGACGAGCTGATCGTTGACATCGAGACCGACAAGGTCGTTCTGGAAGTGCTGGCCACTGCCGACGGCGTGCTGGGCGCGATCGTCAAGAACGAAGGCGACACCGTTCTGTCTGACGAAGTACTGGGTTCCATCACTGAAGGTGCTGCTGCCGCTGCTGCTCCGGCTGCTGCTGCCGCGCCTGCCCAGGCCGCTGCTGCTGTTGAAGCCGGTGAAGAAGACCCGATTGCTGCGCCTGCCGCACGCAAGCTGGCCGAAGAAAACGGCATCGACCTGGCCAGCGTTGCTGGTACTGGCAAAGGTGGTCGCGTTACCAAGGAAGACGTTGTTGCTGCCGTTGCTGCCAAGAAAGCCGCTCCGGCCGCTGCTCCAGCTGCCAAGGCTGCTGCCCCAGCCGCTGCCGTACCGGTCATGGCCACTGGTGACCGCACCGAGAAGCGCGTACCGATGACCCGCCTGCGTGCCAAGGTTGCCGAGCGCCTGGTTGAAGCTCAGTCCAACATGGCGATGCTGACCACCTTCAACGAAGTCGACATGACCGAAGTCATGGCACTGCGTTCGAAGTACAAGGACCTGTTCGAGAAGTCCCACAACGGCGTTCGCCTGGGCTTCATGTCGTTCTTCGTCAAGGCTGCTACCGAAGCGCTGAAGCGTTTCCCAGCGGTCAACGCCTCGATCGACGGTAGCGATATCGTTTACCACGGCTACGCCGACATTGGTGTTGCCGTGTCCAGCGACCGTGGTCTGGTGGTACCGGTTCTGCGTAACGCCGAACTGATGAGCCTGGCTGAAATCGAAGGCGGCATCGCCACGTTCGGCAAGAAAGCCCGTGACGGTAAGTTGTCGATCGAAGAAATGACCGGCGGTACCTTCACGATCACCAACGGTGGTACATTCGGTTCGATGATGTCGACCCCGATCGTTAACCCGCCACAGGCGGCGATTCTGGGCATGCACAACATCATTCAGCGCCCAATGGCTATCAACGGTCAGGTCGTGATCCGTCCGATGATGTACCTGGCGCTGTCCTACGATCACCGTTTGATCGACGGTAAAGAAGCCGTGACCTTCCTGGTGACTATCAAGAACCTGCTGGAAGATCCGGCTCGTCTGCTGCTCGATATCTAAAAACAGCTGCACGTTGCAAGGGGCCAGCTTCCTTACGGAAGCGGGCCTTCTTGCAGCCTGAAGCTTGTGGCTTGTAGCTAAAAGGAATCCTTTATGACCCAGAAATTCGACGTAGTAGTTATCGGTGCGGGCCCTGGCGGCTATGTAGCCGCCATCAAGGCCGCACAACTTGGTCTGAAGACTGCCTGTATCGAGAAGTACACCGACGGCGAAGGCAAGCTGGCCCTGGGCGGTACCTGCCTGAACGTTGGCTGCATTCCTTCCAAGGCGCTGCTGGACAGCTCCTGGAAATACCACGAAGCCAAGGACGCCTTCGGCGTTCACGGTATCACCACTGGTGAAGTGAAGATGGACGTTCCTGCGATGGTTGGCCGCAAGGCGAACATCGTCAAGAACCTGACCGGCGGCGTTGCTACCCTGTTCAAGGCCAACGGCGTTACTTCGATCCAGGGCCACGGCAAACTGCTGGCTGGCAAGAAAGTCGAAGTCACCAAGGCTGACGGCACCGTTGAAGTCATCGAAGCCGAGAACGTGATCCTGGCTTCCGGCTCGCGTCCGATCGACATTCCACCGGCTCCGGTTGATCAGAAAGTCATCGTCGACTCCACTGGCGCCCTGGAATTCCAGGCAGTGCCTAAGCGTCTGGGTGTTATCGGTGCTGGTGTTATCGGTCTGGAACTGGGCTCTGTCTGGTCGCGTCTGGGCGCTCAGGTTACCGTTCTGGAAGCGCTGGACACCTTCCTGATGGCTGCCGACACCGCCGTCTCCAAGGAAGCCCTGAAGACCCTGACCAAGCAAGGTCTGGACGTCAAGCTGGGTGCGCGTGTGACTGGCTCCAAGGTCAACGGCGAAGAAGTCGAAGTGACCTACACCGACGCCAACGGCGAACAGAAAATCACCTTCGACAAGCTGATCGTTGCGGTCGGCCGTCGTCCAGTGACCACTGACCTGCTGGCAGCTGACAGCGGCGTGACCATCGACGAGCGTGGTTTCATCTTCGTCGACGACTACTGCGCTACCAGCGTACCGGGCGTCTACGCCATTGGCGACGTGGTTCGCGGCATGATGCTGGCGCACAAGGCGTCGGAAGAGGGCATCATGGTCGTCGAGCGCATCAAGGGTCACAAGGCCCAGATGAACTATGACCTGATCCCTTCGGTTATCTACACCCACCCGGAAATCGCGTGGGTCGGCAAGACCGAACAAGCCTTGAAGGCTGAAGGCGTTGAGGTTAACGTGGGCACCTTCCCGTTCGCGGCCAGTGGTCGTGCGATGGCTGCCAACGATACCGGTGGTTTCGTCAAGGTTATTGCCGACGCCAAGACCGACCGCGTACTGGGTGTACATGTGATTGGCCCAAGCGCCGCCGAACTGGTGCAGCAGGGTGCAATCGCGATGGAATTCGGCACCAGCGCCGAAGACCTGGGCATGATGGTTTTCTCCCATCCGACCCTGTCCGAAGCGCTGCATGAAGCCGCGCTGGCTGTGAATGGCGGTGCCATTCACGTAGCGAACCGTAAAAAGCGTTAAATAATAAGAAACCACGGCGGACGGCCCGTCGTGAGTCTTGCTTGCATGACTCACCGCGGAAAGTTCGCCGGACTCGAGTCTGGTGAGGCAACTTTCCAGGCAAGCAGTCACAGGTGGCGCGGCACCCGAAAGGGCGCAGCGCCGAAGCGCAGTACCTAACGAAGACGGTAAAAAGAATGAATCTTCACGAGTATCAGGGTAAGCAGCTGTTCGCTGAATACGGCCTGCCAGTTTCCAAGGGTTTCGCAGTCGATACCCCTGAAGCTGCAGCAGAAGCTTGCGAAAAGATCGGCGGTACCGAATGGGTTGTAAAAGCCCAGGTTCACGCTGGCGGTCGCGGTAAAGCGGGTGGCGTTAAGCTGGTTCGCAGCAAAGAAGACGCAAAAGCGTTCGCTGCACAATGGTTGGGCAAGCGTCTGGTGACCTACCAGACTGACGCCAACGGTCAACCAGTCACCAAGATCCTGGTCGAATCCTGCACTGACATCGCCAAGGAACTGTACCTGGGCGCTGTAGTCGATCGTTCGAGCCGTCGCATCGTGTTCATGGCGTCCACCGAAGGTGGCGTGGACATCGAGAAAATTGCTCACGATACCCCTGAAAAAATCCTCAAGGCTACTATCGATCCACTGGTTGGCGCTCAGCCATTCCAGGGTCGTGAACTGGCGTTCCAGCTGGGTCTGGAAGGCAAGCAGGTTGCTCAGTTCGCCAAGATTTTCACCGGTCTGGCCAAGCTGTTCAAAGACCATGACCTGGCACTGCTGGAAGTGAACCCGCTGGTGATCAAGGCCGACGGCGATCTGCATTGCCTCGATGCCAAGATCAACATCGACGCCAACGCCATGTACCGTCAGCCTAAGCTGAAGACCTTCCACGACCCGTCGCAAGACGACGCGCGTGAAGCCCATGCTGCCCAGTTCGAACTGAACTACGTGGCACTGGAAGGTAACATCGGCTGCATGGTCAACGGTGCTGGCCTGGCCATGGGTACCATGGACATCGTCAACCTGCACGGCGGCAAGCCAGCCAACTTCCTCGACGTAGGTGGCGGCGCAACCAAAGAGCGCGTAACCGAAGCGTTCAAGATCATCCTGTCCGACAGCAATGTCGCTGCAGTATTGGTCAACATCTTCGGCGGTATCGTTCGTTGCGACATGATTGCCGAAGGCATCATCGGCGCAGTGAAAGAAGTCGGCGTCAAAGTGCCGGTCGTTGTTCGTCTGGAAGGCAACAACGCCGAACTGGGCGCTAAAGTACTGGCAGAAAGCGGTTTGAACATCATCGCGGCAACCAGCCTGACCGACGCTGCTCAACAAGTTGTCAAAGCTGCGGAGGGCAAGTAATGAGCGTCCTGATCAATAAAGATACCAAAGTCATCTGCCAGGGCTTCACTGGCTCGCAGGGTACTTTCCACTCCGAACAAGCCATCGCCTACGGCACCAAGATGGTCGGCGGCGTGACCCCAGGCAAGGGTGGTACTACCCACCTGAACCTGCCGGTGTTCAACACCGTCAAGGAAGCCGTTGCTGCCACTGGCGCCGACGCTTCGGTCATCTACGTTCCAGCGCCTTTCTGCAAGGACTCGATCCTGGAAGCGGCGTTCGGCGGTATCAAGCTGATCGTCTGCATCACCGAAGGCATTCCAACCCTGGACATGCTGGACGCGAAGGTCAAGTGTGACGAGCTGGGTGTTACCCTGATCGGCCCTAACTGCCCAGGCGTTATCACACCGGGCGAGTGCAAGATCGGCATCATGCCAGGTCACATTCACTTGCCAGGCAAAGTCGGTATCGTTTCCCGTTCCGGCACCCTGACCTATGAAGCCGTCAAGCAGACTACTGACGCCGGTTTCGGTCAGTCCACCTGCGTTGGTATCGGTGGTGACCCGATCCCAGGCTCCAACTTCATCGACATCCTGAAACTGTTCCAGGAAGACCCGAAGACCGAAGCGATCGTCATGATCGGTGAGATCGGCGGTTCTGCTGAAGAAGAAGCTGCTGCCTACATCAAGGCTCACGTGACCAAGCCAGTGGTTTCCTACATTGCTGGTGTGACTGCGCCTCCGGGCAAGCGCATGGGCCATGCTGGTGCAATCATCTCCGGCGGTAAAGGCACTGCAGACGAGAAATTCGCTGCCCTGCAAGACGCTGGCGTGAAAACTGTCCGTTCGTTGGCGGACATCGGCAAGGCCCTGGCCGAGCTGACCGGTTGGGCTGTCAAGTAAGCTTCGGCTGACTGACTGCTTCAACCACAAAGGCCACCTTCGGGTGGCCTTTGTGCGTTCTGGGTGATGCGCTAGCGGCGGGGGGTATCAATCCCGGCATTTCCAGACGACCTGCACATTCGCACATCGGACAGGCGCCCCTGCAGCCGTGCGTTTCCGGCGTAAATTCGTTAACCTATGCACTCATTTTGTGCCCGCTCCTCAAAAGGGAACGACACGCTAAACGGGTCTGGCTAATCCGGTCAGACAGCATTTCCCTCACCCAAGGGGAAATCCCTCTCTAAATCCCGATTTCAGTAGTGTGGTATTTCCTTAATGAAAGTGTTGAAAGGCCAGGACATCCTGGCGCTTGGCTTTATGACGTTCGCGTTGTTCGTCGGAGCTGGCAATATTATTTTCCCGCCTATCGTTGGTTTGCAGTCCGGCCCTCATGTCTGGATGGCAGCGCTGGGTTTCCTGGTTACCGCGGTTGGTTTGCCGGTGATCACCGTGGTTGCACTGGCCAAGGTTGGCGGCGGTATGGACGCCCTGAGCAGCCCGATCGGCAAGGTCGCAGGTGGTCTGTTGGCGGCGGTCTGCTACCTGGCTGTTGGCCCGCTGTTCGCGACCCCGCGTACGGCTACCGTATCGTTTGAAGTGGGTATCGCGCCATTGGTGGGTGAAAACCCGGTTGCGCTGTTCCTGTATAGCCTGGTGTATTTCCTGGTCGTGCTGGCCGTGTCGATGTACCCCGGCAAATTGCTGGACACCGTAGGCCGCTTTCTTGCGCCGCTGAAGATTATCGCCCTGGCAGCGCTTGGCATCGCGGCATTCATGCTGCCTGCCGGCACGATTGGCGAGGCTCAACCCGCTTATGTGGCCGCACCGTTTTCCCAGGGCTTCATCAATGGTTACCTGACCATGGATACCCTGGGTGCGTTGGTGTTCGGTATCGTCATCGTCAACGCCATCCGCTCGCGGGGTGTCGAGTCGCCGCAGCTGATTACCCGTTACGCCATTATCGCCGGCCTGATTGCCGGCGTTGGCCTGGCGCTGGTGTATGTCAGCCTGTTCCGTCTTGGCGCAGGCAGCCACGACATCGCCATGGGGGCCACCAACGGCGCCGCCGTACTGCATGCCTATGTGCAGCATACGTTCGGCTCGCTCGGTAGCACGTTCCTGGCCGTGTTGATTGCGCTGGCCTGTCTGGTGACTGCGGTTGGCCTGACGTGCGCATGTGCTGAGTACTTCAGCCAGGTGCTGCCTCTGTCCTATCGTACCCTGGTGGTCATTCTGGCAGTGTTCTCGCTGGTGGTGTCGAACCTGGGGCTGACCAAGTTGATCCTGTTCTCGATTCCGTTGCTGACTGCCATCTACCCGCCGTGCATCGTGCTGGTCGGCCTGAGCTTCTGCAAAGAGCTGTGGCATTCGTCGGCGCGTATTCTGGCACCCGTGATGCTGGTATCGCTGCTGTTTGGCCTGGTCGATGCCATCAAGGGTACGTCGCTGGCAAGCTGGCTGCCAGCGTCTCTGGCGAACCTGCCGCTGAGCGAGCAGGGCCTGGCCTGGTTGGTGCCGAGTGTGGCGACCCTGGTCGTGGCGGTGGTCTGTGACCGCCTGCTCGGCAAGCCGCGCGAAGCCTTGGCTTGAGCCGATAGCGTTCGCCCAAGGTTGACGCCGGCCACAAGCCATCGTGCGTCAGCTTAGGCAGATGCCCAACCCCACATCCGATAGAGATGTGGGGTTTTTCGTTTATGGGGTGTGACGTGTCTTTTTTTGTGATAAAGCGTCGAAAGGCCATCGACGCACTTTACTGTGCGCGAAACCTCTCGATCGGGACCGTCCATGAGCTTCATTCAAAGCAATCTGATTAATCTGCTGGCTGTTTGCTGGTTCGTTGTCTGCTGGGGTGGCTACACCCGTTATGCCACCTGGAAAGGCCGTGACACGGCGTGCCTGGCCAGTGTTCTGCACCTGTACCGTGAAGATTGGATGCGCCGCATGTTGTTGCGCGACAACCGGATTGCCGATGCCAGTGTGATCGGGAACCTGGAGCGTAACGCCTCGTTTTTCGCTTCCAGTACGCTGATTATCCTTGCTGGCATCCTGACGGTGCTCGGTGCATCGGACCGGGCATTGTCATTGCTGGCTGATTTGCCGTTGGTGCAGCAAGCATCTCAGAGCATGTCCGAGATCAAGTTGCTGTGCCTGGCAATGGTCTTTATCTATGCCTTCTTTACCTTCAGTTGGTGCATGCGCCAGTACAACTTTGCGGCCGTATTGGTGGGGTCTGCGCCGATGATTGGCGAGCGGCATGTCAGTGAGCAGGAACGTAAAGCGTTTGCCTCGCGTGCGGCACGGGTTGTTTCCCTGGCGGCCAACCAGTTCAACTTCGGCTTGCGTTCTTACTACTTTGGCCTGGCCTTGCTCAGTTGGTTCATCAATCCCTGGTTATTCATGGCGACGAGTGCAGGTGTTGTATTGGTACTTTACCGTCGGGAATTCCATTCCGATGTGCTCGAAGTTATGGTGTTTACCCCGACAGAAGCACCCATGCCCGAGGCCAATAAGGAACCTCCGGTTTGAACTGCTAGTGTGTCGCGCATTGTTATTGATGTTCAGGTCGACGTTACATGGGGTTAGGCAGGCACAGGTTTTGACAGGCATAAAAAAACCCGACAGTGTCGGGTTTTTTTTGTAAGCCGGCTGCTTAGTTAGCAGGCTTGGCTGGCGTTGCTTCTGGTGCTGGGGCAGCAGGTGCGGCAGGCGCGGCAGGCGCAGCAGCTTCAGCTTGATCTTTGGCAGCTTCGACGGTTTCTTTAGCAGCATCGACAGTTTCTTTAGCCGCTTCGTTCACTTTATCCTGAGCTTCTTCGACTTTCTGTGCAGCTTGCTCAACAGCCTTAGGTGCTTCTGGTGCTTTGGTTTCTGCAGCTTTGTCACAAGCAGCCAGACCCAGGGTAGCGGCCAGCATCAGGGCATAAGCAAAAGGTTTACGCATGGGGTGTTTCTCCTGGTGGAATACAGTTACTTGAACCCTTTGAGTTCAAGGCTGAGGAATAAGTTCCTCATACGATACAGATATATAACTGTTGGATCCATATAGACTTTTTTCTAGGCTTGTGCATCGGCGCAGATAACGACGGGGCTGAAGAAGATGAGTGAGACACCATTAATGGCGCAGGCTCAGCGCTTTCTTTCTGCACTGCGTCATTGTCAGTTACTGGACATGCGTGTCGAGTGTGCTGATGCTGACGGTATGACACTGGTTCTGCCCTACGCACAGAAAATTGTCGGTCATCCACAGACCGGTGCAATTCATGGTGGCGCCCTGACCACCCTGATGGATACCACCTGCGGCATGGCCACACTCTGCGTGTTGCCGGTGTTCGAGGTGTGCCCGACCCTTGATCTGCGTATTGACTACATGCATCCCTCGGAAGCGGGGAAGGACATCTACGGCTATGCACAGTGCTATCGCGTCACCCGGGACGTGATCTTCACCCGAGGCATGGCGTACCAGGACGATCCGCAGCGACCCATTGCGCAAGTGGTGGGTACCTTTATGCGCTTGGGTAAAGGCGTCAAGGGCGGGCAGGGGTTCGCCAGTCAACTCAAGGACGGTGTACTGTGATTCCGCGTGAGGTTCATCAGCAGCTGCGCGCGGCCCATGCCGAGGGCAACTATGCGCAACTTCTGGATCTGATTCCCTATGCCGGGTTGATCGGTATCGAGTGCAGCCGTCAGGGCGAAGACTTGTTGTTTCGTCTGCCTGCCAACCCCGACAACATCGGCAATCCCTTGTTGCCCGCCATTCATGGGGGCGTGATTGCCGGGTTCATGGAGCTTTCTGCCGCCCTCTATCTGCTGATTTTCAGTGAGAGTGCGGCCATACCCAAAATCATCGACTTCTCGGTCGACTACCTCCGGGCCGGGTACTTCCGTGATACCTATGCCCAGTGTCAGCTCTGGCGTCAGGGGCGACGAGTGACCAATGTCGCGATTACCGCCTGGCAGGGCAGTCAGGCCGAACCCATCGCCACTGCTCGCGCGCATTTCAAGATCGAAGAATTATTGCCGCCCTTGAAATAGTGCGCAGTGCCCCCATCTGTTGTTCATCCCGCTGCAACGACCAGGCGATGGTGCCTATCGCACTTGCCTGGTCAGTGGCCACTGTCAATAGATTGGAGTTTTGAAGACCATGAGTGTGGAAACTCAAAAAGAAACCCTGGGCTTCCAGACCGAGGTGAAGCAGCTGTTGCACCTCATGATCCATTCGCTGTATTCGAACAAGGAAATTTTCCTTCGCGAATTGATTTCCAACGCCTCCGATGCAGTGGACAAGCTGCGTTTCGAAGCCCTGTCCAAGCCTGAGCTGCTTGAAGGCGGCGCCGAGCTGAAAATCCGTGTGAGCTTCGACAAGGAAGCAGGCACCGTTACCCTCGAGGACAACGGTATCGGCATGAGCCGCGAGGATGTGATCACGCACCTGGGCACCATTGCCAAGTCTGGCACCGCCGATTTCATGAAAAACCTCACCGGTGACCAGAAGAAAGATTCGCACCTGATCGGTCAGTTCGGTGTGGGCTTCTACTCCGCATTCATCGTCGCTGACAAGGTTGATGTGTTCAGCCGCCGTGCCGGCCTGTCCGCTGCCGAGGGTGTTCACTGGTCCTCCAAAGGTGAAGGCGAATTCGAAGTCGCCACTGTCGAAAAGGCCGAGCGTGGTACCCGTATCGTCCTGCACCTGAAGAAGGACGAGACCGAGTTCGCCGATGGCTGGCGCCTGCGCAACGTCATCAAGAAGTACTCCGACCATATCGCCTTGCCGATCGAGCTGCCCAAGCAGGTCGAGGTTGCCGAAGGTGAGGACAAACCGGCCGAAGCATGGGAAACCGTCAACCGCGCCAGCGCCCTGTGGACCCGTCCGCGTACTGAAATCAAGGACGAGGAGTACCAGGAGTTCTACAAGCACATTGGTCATGACTTTGAAAACCCGCTGGCCTGGAGCCACAACAAGGTCGAGGGCAAGCTTGAGTACAATTCGCTGCTGTACGTACCGGCCCGTGCGCCGTTCGATCTGTACCAGCGTGAAGCACCGCGTGGCCTGAAGCTCTACGTGCAGCGTGTGTTCATCATGGACCAGGCGGAGTCCTTCCTGCCGTTGTACCTGCGCTTCATCAAGGGCGTGGTCGATTCCAATGACCTGTCGCTGAACGTGTCGCGTGAAATCCTGCAGAAGGACCCGATCATCGACTCGATGAAGTCGGCACTGACCAAGCGCGTTCTGGATATGCTGGAGAAGCTGGCGAAGAACGAGCCTGAGCAGTACAAAGGCTTCTGGAAGAATTTCGGCCAGGTCATGAAAGAAGGCCCGGCTGAAGACTTCGCCAACAAGGAAAAAATCGCCGGTCTCCTGCGTTTCGCTTCCACCCAGGACGACAGTGGCGAGCAAAGCGTTTCCCTGGCCGACTACCTGGCACGCGCCAAGGAAGGTCAGGACAAGATTTACTTCCTCACCGGCGAGTCGTACGCGCAGGTCAAGAACAGCCCGCACCTGGAAGTCTTCCGCAAGAAAGGCATCGAAGTGCTGCTGCTGACCGATCGTATTGACGAGTGGCTGATGAGCTACCTCAGTGATTTCGACGGCAAGCAGTTTGTCGATGTTGCGCGCGGTGACCTGGACCTGGGCAAGCTAGACTCCGAAGAGGACAAGAAGGCTCAGGAAGAAATCGCCAAGGAAAAAGAAGGCCTGGTCGAGCGCCTGAAAGGTGCCCTGGGCGACGCCGTAAGCGAAGTACGGGTTTCCCATCGTTTGACCGACTCGCCAGCCATCCTGGCTATCGGTGAGCAAGACCTGGGCCTGCAGATGCGCCAGATCCTCGAGGCCAGTGGTCAGAAGGTTCCAGACTCCAAGCCGATCTTTGAGTTCAACCCTAGCCATCCGCTGATCGAAAAACTGGACAACGAGCAGAGCGAAGACCGTTTCGCCGACTTCTCGCATATCCTCTTCGATCAGGCTGCATTGGCCGCAGGTGATAGCTTGAAGGACCCGGCGGCGTATGTGCGCCGTTTGAACAAGCTGTTGGTTGAGCTGTCGGCTTAATCCGATGTAAGAGAAAACCCGCTTCGGCGGGTTTTTTCATGGGCGCCCTATGCAATTTCGGAGGTCGTGATGAACGCAGTCGTTATCGAGTCGCTGGTGTATCAGCTTGATGGCAAACCCTATGAGAGCCGTTTGCTGTACACGCCGGGCAGTGGCGCACAACCGGGGTTGATAATGGCCCCGAACTGGATGGGTGTCGGGGCTGGCGCTGAAGCTATTGCCCGTGCCGTTGCGGCGCGCGGTTATGTGGTGTTGATTGCTGACCTGTACGGGCAGGCGGTCCGCCCCGGCAATGCCGAGCAGGCCGGTGCGGCGATGATGCCGCTGAAAAATGACCGGCTCGAACTGCGCAAGCGTATGCAGGCGGCGCTGGCGCAGTTGCGTGAACAGACCCGCGCTGCGCTGCTGCCTGGGCAGTTGGCGGCGTTCGGCTTTTGTTTCGGCGGTTGCTGTGCGTTGGAACTGGCTCGTGATGGTGCTCCACTGAAGGCGGCGATTTCCTTCCATGGCACACTGGACACTCCGCGACCGGCTGATGCTGCCAACATCAAGGGCGCAGTGCTGGTTTTGCATGGCGCGGATGATCCGTTGGTGCCCAGGGAGCAGTTGCCGGCATTCGAGGCCGAAATGAATGCGGCAAAGGTTGACTGGCAGTTGCTCAGCTACGGTGGAGCGGTGCACTCGTTCACCGACCCGGCGGCGAATACCCCAGGCATGATGATGTATGACGCCAGGACCGCCACGCGGGCGTTCCAGGCCATGCATAACCTGCTCGATGAGGTGTTCCAGGCGTAAGCCCTGGAGGCGCGCCAGGCAACAGTCTGCGGCTTGGCGCGCGCTTTACGGCAGCGCAATGCGCTCGTGCTCTCCGGGTACGGTCGGCCAGTCGCCGGCCGCCCAGCGTGCCCGGGCCTGCTCGATCAGTGCCGGGTCGCTGGCAACGAAGTTCCAGTTCATCCGTCTTGGCCCATCCAGCGGTGCGCCGCCAATCAGTACCAGATGGCACTCGCCTTCGGCGCACAGCGTCATTTCCTCGCCTTCCGGCAGAACCAGCAGGCTGCAGGGTTCTATCGGTTCGCCGTTCAGGCTCGCTTCGCCTTCAAGCAGGTATACCGCACGTTGCTCATGTTCCGTCGGGAGAGGCAGTGTGGTCGCCGCCTGCATGCGCACATCGGCGTAGAGGGTGGGCGAGAGCACCGGAACCGGAGACTCCAGGCAAAAGCCTTTACCGGCGATCAGGCGGATGCTGACCCCCAGGCTGTCACGCGTTGGCAGGCTGGCGGTGGTGTAGTGGCTGTAATGCGCTGGGCCTTGTTCGGCATGTTTCGGTGAGGCCAGCCAGACTTGCAGGCCGTGCAGGCGTGAGCCGCTGGCGAGCAGGTCCGCAGGCGTACGCTCGATATGGGCTACGGCACTGCCTGCCGTCATCCAGCTGACCTCGCCAGGTTTGACCCGTTGCTCTGAGCCAAGGCTGTCCTTGTGCAGGATCTCGCCTTCAAACAGGTAGGTGAGGGTGGACAGACCGATGTGCGGGTGTTGGCGGATGTTCATGCCGCTGCCAGGGGCGTAGTCGGTCTTGAGCATGTGGTCGAAAAACACGAAAGGCCCGACGCTGCGGCACCTGGCCGATGGCAGTGGGCGCAAGATGGGCTGGCCTTCGACGTCTTCGGCCTTGGGGCGAATGATAAGGGGAGTGCTCACGGTGTACTCCATGGCTGTCGGATAGCCTAGGCAGCATAGCGTGTCTGCAGGCGTGTCCGTTGGCAGCGTTAAAGCGGATGCAACATGGCTATCGGGGTAGCAGAAACAAAAACGCCCCGAACCAGTCGGGGCGTTTTGCGTAAGGTGTTAAGCCTTACTTGCCTTGCCAGCGCTTGAGCACCAGGGTGGCGTTGGTGCCACCAAAGCCGAAGCTGTTGCTCATGACGGTGTCGATCTTGGCGTTTTCGCGGGTTTCGCGCAGGATCGGCATGTCGGCCACTTCTGGGTCCAGCTCCTCGATGTTGGCGGAACCGGCCATGAAATTGCCTTCCATCATCAGCATGCAGTAGATCGCTTCGTGAACGCCTGCGGCGCCCAGGGAGTGACCCGACAGGCTCTTGGTCGAACTGATGGCAGGTGCCTTGTCGCCGAAGACTGCACGAACGCCCTTGATTTCTGCGACGTCGCCGACAGGTGTCGAGGTGCCGTGGGTGTTCAGGTAGTCGATCGGGGTGTCGACAGTGGACAGTGCCTGCTGCATGCAGCGAATGGCGCCTTCACCACTTGGCGCAACCATGTCGTAACCGTCGGAGGTCGCGCCGTAGCCAACGATTTCCGCGTAGATTTTTGCGCCACGGGCCAGAGCGTGTTCCAGCTCTTCGACCACGACCATGCCGCCACCACCGGCGATGACGAAACCGTCACGCTTGGCGTCGTAGGCACGGGAGGCTTTCTCCGGGGTTTCGTTGTACTGGCTGGACAGGGCGCCCATGGCGTCGAACAGGAACGACTGGCTCCAGTGTTCTTCTTCACCACCACCGGCGAAGACGACGTCCTGCTTGCCCATCTGGATCTGCTCCATGGCAGCGCCGATGCAGTGTGCGCTGGTAGCGCAGGCCGACGCGATGGAGTAGTTCAGACCCTTGATCTTGAACGGTGTTGCCAGGCACGCAGAAACGGTGCTGCTCATGGTGCGGGTTACACGGTACGGGCCAACACGCTTGACGCCTTTTTCGCGCAGGATGTCCAGTGCTTCCATCTGGTTCAGGGTCGAGGCGCCGCCGGAGCCTGCGATCAGGCCGGTGCGCGGGTTCGAGACCTGGTCTTCGGACAGGCCGGAGTCCTTGATCGCCTCCTGCATCGCCAGGTAGGCGTAGGCAGCGGCGTGGCCGACGAAGCGGTAAACCTTGCGGTCGATCAGTTCTTCGAGGTTGAGGTCAATGGAGCCGGAAACCTGGCTGCGCAGCCCCATTTCCTTGTATTCCGGGTTGAAACGAATGCCCGGGCGGCTTGCACGCAGGTTGGCGGAGACGGTCTCTTTGTCATTGCCCAGGCACGAAACGATGCCCAGACCAGTGATAACGACGCGGCGCATGCGAATAACCCTTAGAAATTGTCAGTGGAGGTGAATACGCCGACCCGAAGGCCTTCGGCGGTGTAAATCTCGCGGCCATCGACTGCCACCGAACCATCGGCAATGGCCATGTTCAGCTTGCCCTTCAGGACGCGCTTGATATGGATGTTGTAGGTGACTTTCTTGGCGGTCGGCAGTACCTGGCCAAAGAACTTGACCTCACCCGAGCCCAGGGCGCGGCCGCGACCTGGCAGGCCTTGCCAGCCCAGGAAGAAGCCAACCAGTTGCCACATGGCGTCAAGGCCCAGGCAGCCAGGCATCACCGGGTCACCTTCAAAGTGGCAGGCGAAGAACCACAGGTCCGGGGTGATATCCAGCTCGGCGACCAATTCACCTTTGCCGTACTTGCCACCCTCTTCGCTGATATGGGTGATGCGATCCACCATCAGCATGTTCGGGGCGGGCAGTTGCGCGTTACCAGGGCCGAACAGCTCACCGCGACTGCAGCGCAGCAGGTCTTCCCGAGTAAAGGCGTTTTGTTTGGTCATGCGAGCTCCTCAATAATCCGGTGCGGCAGGGGCGAATCTTCCCGGCCGACCCAAGGCTTTTGGGCCTGGGGCGGCAGCCTACACATAGACTATTGCGTTGTAGTGAAAGTCACAGCACAGGGACGAAGATGTACACTTGTGCACTGAAATTTTTTTTCAAGACCTCAATCGGCCTTGGTTCAGTCTCTAAGACTGCCGCAATTTAGCATTTATCGCCAGTCGCCGCTGCGTCAGCGGGTAACCAACGTTGCAGAATTTGCTGTAAATCTGTGCGTTTGAAGGGTTTGGTCAGGTAATCGTTCATTCCGGCGGCCAGGCAACGTTCGCGATCACCCAGCAGCGCATTGGCGGTCAAGGCAATGATCGGCAAGGCTTTGTCCTTTGGTTGCTGGCGAATTCGACGGGTGGCTTCGTAGCCATCGATCACCGGTAGACGGCAATCCATCAGCACGGCGGCAAAGCGCTGACGAGCGATCTGGGTTACGGCCTGAGCACCGTCGACGGCCACGCACACTTCATAGCCCAGGCTGCGCAGCATGGCTTCGATGACCGTCTGGTTGACTGGGTTGTCCTCCACCAGCAGGATTCGCCGGCCCTGGCCGTTGTCCTCATCGACCTGCACGCTGGGTGACAGTGTGGGTTGCGGTTTTACCGCGAGGGTCAAGGGAATCTCAAGGGTGAAGGTTGAGCCCTGGCCTTCGCGGCTTTCGGCGCGCAGGTTGCCGCCCATGCGCTCTGCCAGGGTTCGGGCAATCGACAGCCCCAGGCCCGTACCGCCATAACGCCGGGAAATCGAGCTGTCCGCCTGCTGGAAGGCGACGAACATCATTTCCAGGTGTTGGCTGTCGATGCCGATACCGGTGTCGCGTACTGCGCAACTGAACCAGATCAGTTGGCGGTCGAGCACTTGCCAGCGCGGTTCGATTTGCACCGTGCCACGTTCAGTGAACTTCAAGGCATTGCCAATCAGGTTGACCAGTACCTGGCGGATGCGCGTCGGGTCGCCGACCACCTGCAATTGCTCGATGCCGGGTGGCATGCGCAGTTGCAGCTCCAGGTCGCGCTGCTGGGCCGTGTGCAGGAACGCCTGGGTGCAACTGCCAATCAGTTCGGCCAGGTTGAAGGTAATGTGTTCAAGTTCAAGCGTAGTGCTCTCGATCCGCGAGAAATCAAGAATGTCGTTGATGACCTTGAGCAAATGGCCGGTTGACTCCGTCGCCACGGCCGCATAGTCGGCCTGTTCTTCGCTCAGTGGGGTGGTTTCCAGTAACTGCAGCATGCCCAGCACGCCGTTCATCGGTGTGCGCAGCTCATGGCTCATCATTGCCAGGAAGTCCGATTTGGCCTTGTTCGCCTGTTCGGCTTCTTCGCGGGCCTGAACCAGTTGCGCGATGGCCTGTTGCTGTTCGTGGCTGGCCTTGGCCATGGCGCAGGCCAGATTGTTGATGTGCCGGGAGAGGTTGCCCAGTTCGGTGTCATCCAGCACCGGCAGTGGTGAGGTGAAGTCGCCTTGCTGGATCGCCTTGACGGCCTGGCTCATGTCGCTGATGGGTTTGGCCAGGCTGAGGGCAAGGCGGCGGGCCAGCAGGAAGGTGAAGATCAGGGCGAACAGGGCGAGTATCGCCGCCTTGATCACGATTTCCTGTTGCCGTTGGCTGAAGGCGTTGTTGGACATACCGACGATGACCCGGCCCAGGTAGTCGTCCCCTGGGGCCGAGGCAGGCAGGCTGCTGTTATGCAGGAAGTCGTTGTCCAGGGGGATCTGTTGCAAGCGTATTGGCGCCTGGAACACTTCAACCGGTTGTGTGGGTTTGTCGTTTTCGTCGGGTTGCTCGACATGCACCAGAATATGGTTGGCGCTGTCCTGAACCTCCAGAAAACGCACGTGGGGGATGCTCAAGGTGGCCCGCATCAGGCTTTCGAGCACGTCCTCGTTACCCGCGATCACGCCGTACTCCGATGCGGGAGCCAACTGGTTGGCGATCAACTGGCCGGTGTGGTTGAGTTCCTGGCGCAAGTCCTGGATCCGCACGAAGGTAAAGAAACCGATCAGCAGCAAGGTCAGCAGCAGGGCGGGGCCAAGGCTGATGATCTGCGTGCGGGTATGAATGTCCCGGCTCAGGCGCAGGTTCATGGTGTGGGCTCTCCTTCGGCGACGACCTTGGTTGCCGCAGCCGGTTCAATCGGCTCAATCCCCAGGGCGCGGGCCACTTGAGGGTTGCCGATGACGCCAAAACGCTCAGGGTAGTGGGTGCGCGGCCATTTGGTCGGTGCCTGGTCGAGCAGGCGGTCCAGCACCCGCAGCCAGTCGTGCTTGTTGCTGAAGGTGCTGGCCAGGCCGCCGGCCTTGACGAACCCGGCCGTGGGGCCGATCAGGGGCATCTGTCGGGCGTAGCTGCTGAGCAGGAGGTTCTTGACGGTACGCGGGTTGTACAGGCCTGGATCGTCCATGCCGAGCACGACGTCACTGCCCTGCAGCAGCGCTTGCAAAGGGCGATTGTCGCGAGGATCCGGCCAGGCTTGGGCGTTGATGTGCAGGCCCAACTGCTGTGCGCTCTGGTTCAGCTCATCGAGCAGGAAACGGCTTTGCTCGCTATAGAGCACGCCGACCCGTCGAGCATGTGGCAGCAGATAGCGAATCAGGCGCAGTTGGCGTGCAGGCGACGGGTCGCTCCACAGCAGGCTCAGGTAGTGTGGGGGCACACGCCCAAACCGTTGGTTGGCCTGCACTCGGCTGATGCGCATCACCAGTGCCGGTGGTCCGGTGGTTTCACCGAGGCGCCAGTCGAGGGCGGCGGTGTCGAGCAGAATCAGCCGGGTTGTCGGCTTTATGCGTCCCGGCGCAGGCAACTCGGCCACCGGCAGGAAACGTACCTGGTCAGCACTGCGCCGTTGTTCCAGCGAGTGGACAAAGGCGCGCACGCCCGGGCTTTCTGTCGCGGCCGTCAGCAGGATGTCGTGTGCCGCTGCCGTCAGCGGCCACAGCCAGGCCAGCAGCAGTACGCTCAGAAGCCTGCGCATCAGCGCGCGAGCTCCGCGTCGACAGGGTGATCCCGAGCTGTTACCTGGTTGCCCAGAGGGCGTTTTTCAGGCAGGGGCTGACCGCTCACCGCAAGGGTCAGTAGCATAAGAGAGCCTGAAGGAAGAGGGCCAAGTGACACGGCGCGGCCTTATTACGGATATAAATCGGGCATGTTAACCGAGTAACCGGCATTTTCCAGTTGTCTGAGGGCAATCCCGGCCATGATTCGCGTATCTGGCGCTGGCTCTGGCACTATCGCGCCGTATAATGCGGGCGTCGCCACATTTTTGGCATTAACGGATTGAATATGACTGAACAGCAACCGGTTGCAGTTCTGGGTGGCGGTAGTTTCGGCACCGCGGTGGCGAATCTGCTGGCCGAAAATGGTGTCCGGGTACGCCAGTGGATGCGCGATCCCGAACAGGCCGAGGCCATGCGTTGCAATCGTGAAAATCCGCGTTACCTCAAGGGCATCAAACTCCACCCGGGGGTAGAGCCGGTTACCGACCTGTTGGCGACCCTGCAGGGGAGCGAGCTGATCTTTGTCGCGCTGCCTTCCAGTGCATTGCGCTCAGTACTGGCCCCCCATGCCGGGCTGCTTAGCGGCAAGATGCTGGTCAGTCTGACCAAAGGTATCGAGGCCCAGAGCTTCAAGCTCATGAGCCAGATCCTCGAGGAAATCGCCCCGCAGGCGCGTATTGGCGTGCTGTCCGGGCCGAACCTTGCGCGCGAAGTAGCCGAGCATGCGCTCACTGCGACGGTGGTTGCCAGCGAAGATGAAGCGCTCTGTCGCAGCGTTCAGGCCGTGCTCCATGGTCGAACCTTTCGTGTCTACGCCAGTAGCGACCGCTTCGGTGTCGAGCTGGGCGGGGCCTTGAAGAACGTCTATGCCATTATTGCCGGCATGGCCGTGGCCCTGGGTATGGGCGAGAACACCAAGAGCATGCTGATCACCCGTGCACTTGCGGAAATGACCCGCTTCGCCGTCAGCCAGGGCGCCAACCCGATGACCTTCCTTGGCCTTGCCGGGGTGGGGGATCTGATCGTCACCTGCTCCTCGCCCAAGAGTCGCAACTATCAGGTGGGGTACGCACTGGGCCAGGGCTTGAGCCTGGAGCAGGCAGTCAGTCGACTGGGCGAAGTGGCCGAGGGCGTCAATACCCTCAAGGTGCTCAAGGTCAAGGCCCAGGAGTTGCAGGTCTACATGCCGCTGGTGGCAGGGCTTCATGCGATCCTGTTCGAGGGGCGTACCCTCAATCAGGTCATCGAGTTGTTGATGCGTGGCGAGCCGAAGACTGATGTCGACTTCATTTCCACCAGCGGTTTCAACTGAACGACAGGAGCAGTAGATGAACGAATCCCCGAAACAGGCCCAGTGCGAATCGATCGGTCTGCGTATCCTTTGGATGCTGGTGTTCCTGATTGTGTGGCAACTGGCCGAGCTGCTGCTGGGTGGCCTGATACTGGTGCAGTTGGTCTATCGACTGATCTACGGCGCGCCAAGTGCCAGCCTGATGAATTTTGGCGACAGCCTCAGCCAGTACCTTGCGCAAATCGGTCGTTTCGGCAGCTTCCACAGTGACCAGAAGCCGTGGCCATTTGCTGACTGGCCAAGCCCGCGTGCGCCGGAAGGTGAAGCACCTCACAGCGTACCTGCGGCTGCCCATCCGGTGCGTGATGAGGAGCCGAAGCTATGAAGCTCTGGGTGCTGCGTCATGGTGAGGCCGAGGCGCGGGCCCATAGCGATGCCGAACGCCGCTTGACCGCGCATGGTCGTGAGCAGGTGTTGCGCAGTGCCGCGCAGTTGCTCGGGCAGCCGCTGCAGGCTGTCCTGGCCAGCCCTTATGTGCGCGCGCAGCAGACAGCCCAGCTGGTCTGTGACGCGTTGTCCTTCGACAAGCCCTTTATCACCGTACCGTGGTTGACCCCAGAGAGCGAAGCCGACCAGGTAATCGCCGAGTTGGACAAGCTGGGCCTGGAGCATGTGCTGTTGGTCAGTCATCAGCCCTTGGTTGGCACGCTGGTGGGGATGCTTGAACAGGGTCATCGACGTGATCCGCAGCCGATGAGCACTGCCTCGCTCGCCGAGCTTGAAGGCGACTGGCCGTTGGCTGGGTTGATGACCTTGCGTAGCCTGAGCCATCCTTGAGCGCGGCTCAACCCAGAACAATAAAGGACTCGCCCATGAGCATCTGGTACACCCAGCCTGATATCGACCAGCTTAATCACCAGCAAAAGAACACCATTGGCGAGGTACTGGACATCCGCTTCGAGTCGTTCAGCGACGATTCGCTGACGGCCAGCATGGTGGTCGATCACCGTACCCGCCAACCGTTCGGCTTGCTTCATGGTGGTGCTTCTGTGGTGCTGGCCGAAACCGTCGGCTCCATGGCCAGCTATTTGTGTATCGATCCGCAGAAGTTCTACTGCGTGGGCCTGGAAGTCAACGCCAACCACCTGCGTGGCTTGCGCAATGGTCGGGTTACGGCAACGGCGCGGCCGGTGCATATCGGGCGCAGTACCCACGTCTGGGACATTCGATTGAGTGCCGAAGAGGGCAAGACCAGTTGCATTTCACGGTTGACGATAGCCGTCATCGCGCTGGGTGAGGCTGCCCCCAGCCGTTGAAGGCGCGGGTGATTCAGGCTGTTGCGCCGGTATCACCGTCCTATTGACCTGATTGCCGTCTCTGATGGCTTTTCCGGACATTGCCCCGCGCCGAGTCGGCGCGGACAATGACGCCATTACTCCTCTCGGACAGGCGGCCATGTCGCAGCAGATCTTCTTCGCTCATGCCAATGGTTTCCCCTCGGCCACCTACGGCAAGCTATTCGCTGCGCTGGCGCCGGACTATCAGGTCAGTCACCTGCCACAGCATGCTCACGACCCGCGCTTCCCGGTCAACGATAACTGGCAGAGCCTGGTTGACGAGTTGATCCACCATCTGCAACAACAGCCTGCGCCGGTCTGGGGTGTCGGGCACTCCTTGGGCGGCTTACTTCACCTGCATGCGGCAATGCGCTGCCCACAGTTTTACCGCGGCGTGGTGATGCTGGACTCACCAGTGCTGACGCGCGCCGATGAGTGGCTGATTCGCACGGCCAAACGCTTTGGCTTCATAGATCGCCTTACCCCGGCCGGGCGTACGCTGGGCCGACGTGAGGCGTTTCCGGATCGAGAAACCGCACGGGCCTACTTCACAGGCAAGAGCCTGTTTCGCAACTTCGACCCCGACTGCCTCGACGCCTATGTGCAGCATGGGCTGCAGGAGGCGGACGACGCGTTGCGCCTGCGCTTCGATCCGGCCACTGAAATCAGCATCTACCGTAGCTTGCCCCATATCAGTCCAGGGCAAGTCCGTCAGGTTTCGATCCCGCTGGCAATGGTGCGTGGCAGCCATAGCCGGGTGATCAAGCGCCATCATGCCTATGCAGTTCGTCGCATGCCGCGCGGCGAGTTTCACAGCGTGCCGGGCGGGCACATGTTTCCACTGGAGCGCCCGACCGACACCGCCAGCTTGCTCAAGGGGCTGTTCGACCGCTGGCAGGAGCAAAGCGTATGACCGGCCCAATCGAACAGGTGCGTCTGAATCTGGGGCATGTCGAGTTGGCAGCGCAGTTGTTTGGCCCGGCCGATGGACGCCCGGTGATTGCGTTGCATGGCTGGTTGGATAATGCCAACAGCTTTGTACGGCTGGCACCGAAGCTGGCGGGGCTGCGTATCGTTGCGCTGGACCTGGCCGGGCACGGTTTGTCCGGCCACCGCCCGCCAGGGGCCAGCTATGCCTTGTGGGACTATGCCTTCGACGTGTTGAGGCTCGCCGAACATTTGGGCTGGGAGCGCTTCTCCCTGATGGGGCACTCCTTGGGGGCGATTGTCTCAGTGGTGCTGGCGGGGGCCGTGCCTGAACGTATCGCTCG
This sequence comes from Pseudomonas defluvii, assembly GCF_001695625.1. Lineage (GTDB taxonomy): Bacteria > Pseudomonadota > Gammaproteobacteria > Pseudomonadales > Pseudomonadaceae > Aquipseudomonas > Aquipseudomonas defluvii. Next base: position 24,550 of record NZ_MBPN01000031.1, on the reverse strand, counting down.
TCTGGCCCTGATTGATGGCGTTGTCCCGCCGACCGCAGGGGTTGAAGACACTGCCGAGCGCATGGGCATGGCCCTGCAGGCGCAACTGCGCCACGGCAAGAAGCCCAAACCGGTGTATGCGGCACTGGAGCAGGCCGTTGAGGCGCGCATGAAGGGCGTGGTGGCGGTGAGTCGCGAAGCGGCTGGGCTGCTCGCCCAGCGAGGGTTGGAGGCCGTGCCGGGTGGTTTTACCTGGCGCAGCGACAGTCGCCTGACGTTACCTTCAGCGCTACGCTTGAGCGATGAGCAAGCGCAGAGCTTTGTGCGCCGCATCGCTTGCCCTGCACAATTGATCGTGGCCGCCGACGGTATGTTGGTGCGGCACACTGCCTTGCTTGAGCAGCTACCCTTTGAACAGAAACAACTGCCGGGTGGCCACCATCTACACCTGAACGATGAGGCGGGTGCTTCCCTTGTCGCAGACTGTTTCAATCGCTTCTTTGCCATTCCTTGACTTGTAGCAGGCAACTGTCGAGGCTTGGCGGGTTGAACAGGGAGACAACCATGACCACGTGTGACACTGCCTCACCTCGCGGCGCCCTTCAGGGCGTGGCGTGCCGATGAATACGATGACGAGCCTGAAATCTGCTGTTTCCGCTCTGGCCTTGCTCGTTGCCTGGCCGCTGGTTGCCGCTGAGCTGCCGGTGCCAATGGATGCCAAAGCCGTTGATCAACACGCAGCAACGGAACAGGAACGCGTCTACCCGCTGGGCGCCCTGCGCAAGATCAGTGGCCAATTGCGCATGGAGAACAAGATTGAGGGCCGAGGCCAACTCAGCTCGGTGACCTGGCAGTTGCCCGTCGAGCGTACCGCCAGCGAGGCGTTCACTCAAGCGCGAGAAGCCTTGCAGGCAGAGGGCGGCTATGCGCTGTTCTGGTGTGAGGCGCGTGACTGCGGTGAGAGCAACCTGTGGGCCAATGAGGTGTTCGGCAACGCGCGGCTCTATGGCTCCGACGAGCAGCAAGCCTTTGTGCTCCTGCGCCTGGCTGCGCCAGCACAGGATACCTTGATCGCCTTGTACGGCATCACACGTGGAAACAAGCGGGCCTACCTGCATGCCGAGCAGTTTGTTGCCAATGCGCCCCTGGCGGACGTTTTGCCAACCCCGGCAACGGTGCTACGTGAACTGCGCAGTACCGGCAAGCTGGACTATCCCGACCTTGAGGGGGAGCCGCCAGCAGACTGGGTTGTACTGCTTGGGCGAAGTTTCAACCTGGACAGCACCCTGCGTGTCACACTGGCTGGCGCCCAGGCTGAAGCCTGGCGCGAACAGTTGATCAAGACCGGTGTGCGCGCGGCGCGGCTGGAAGTTGGTCAGGGCAGCGCAAGCGGCCTGCACGTTGAATTGATTCGCTGATCAGGGAACATCATGCTGAGTAACGACCGCCTGCTGGTACAGATCCTCCTGCTGGGATTGCTTGGGGCTGGCCTGTGGGTCATGGCGCCATTTTTCTCTGCGTTGCTCTGGGGGGCGATCCTGGCGTATGCCAGCTGGCCGTTGATGCGCCTGTTGACGCGGCTGCTGGGGGACCGAGAGACCCTGGCAGCGGCGTTCCTGACCTCGCTGTGGATTTTACTGGTGGCCTTGCCGCTGGTCTGGCTGGGGTTCAACCTGGTGGACCACGTTCGCGATGCTACGGCGTTCATTCGAGACGTACAGGTCGACGGTCTGCCCGATGCGCCGAGCTGGCTGGGCAGTATTCCACTGATCGGCGGGCGCCTGGTGGGTATCTGGATCGCTGTCGACCAGCAGGGTGTGGCCATGCTGGCCAATCTCAAACCGTACCTCGGCCAGGTCGGGAACTGGCTGCTGGCGCGCAGTGCCCAGATTGGCAGCGGTATGCTCGAAATTGTCCTGAGCCTGGTGTTCGTGTTCTTTTTCTACCGTGACGGGCCGCGTCTTGCGGCGTTTGTCCTGAGCCTGCTGGGCCGCCTGATCGGTGAGCGTGCCGGCCACTACCTCGACCTGATTGCCGGCACCGTGCAGCGTGTGGTCAATGGCGTGATCGGCACGGCGGCGGCCCAAGCGCTGCTGGCATTGATCGGTTTCTTGATTGCAGGCATACCAGGTGCGCTGGTGTTGGGCATCGTTACCTTCATGCTCAGCCTTATCCCCATGGGCCCACCGCTGGCCTGGATACCCGCTACCGCGTGGCTGGTCTGGAAGGGGGAATACGGTATGGCGGTGTTCCTGGGCATGTGGGGCACGTTCATCATCAGTGGCGTCGACAACGTACTCAAACCCTACCTGATCAGCCGTGGCGGTGACCTGCCGCTGGTGATTGTCCTGCTCGGTGTGTTTGGCGGTCTGTTGGCGTTCGGTTTCATCGGCCTATTCATTGGCCCGACCCTGCTTGCGGTGGCCTACAGCCTGCTGCTGGACTGGGTGCACAGCAAGCCGGACCAGCCGCACACCTGACAGGCTGCAGCACCGCCGGTGATCTTTACGCACTCTTTATGCCTTCATCGGGCACTCGCTCTCGTTCCTTTACAGCCTCTCTTTCGACAATGACCGTCAGCGGCACTGTGCTGCGAGACGGAGAGTTGTGATGAGCATTCTGGACGGGGTGTCACTGCTGCTGGCAGTGGCGTTGTGGGTTTATCTGATGGCCGCGCTGTTGCGCGCGGACAGGGGCTAGGAGTGGCCATGCACAGTTACGATTACGCGTTGCTGTTGGCATTTTTCGCCATCGTCTTGTTGCCGGCACCTTGGCTGGGCCGTTTCTATTACAGGGTGATGGAAGGGCAGCGTACCTGGCTGACGCCGATCCTGGGGCCGGTGGAGCGGGGTTGTTATCGCATCGCAGGTGTCGATCCGGGCCGCGAGCAGAGCTGGCAGAAGTACGCGCTGGCCTTGCTGGCGTTCAACCTGGCAGGTTTCCTGATGGTGTTCGGCGTACTGCTGCTGCAAGGTTACCTGCCACTCAACCCGCAGCATTTGCCGGGACAAGAGTGGTCATTGGCGTTCAACACTGCAGTCAGTTTCATGACCAACACCAACTGGCAGTCCTACAGTGGTGAGGCGTCAGTCAGCTATCTGAGCCAAATGCTTGGCATGACCGTGCAGAACTTTGTCAGTGCTGCGACGGGCCTTGCCGTGCTGGTTGCGTTGTGCCGTGGCATTGCCCGGCGCTCGGCGAGTACGGTGGGTAATTTCTGGGTCGACATGACCCGTGCAACCCTCTATGGCTTGCTGCCGCTGTGCCTGGTACTGGCGTTGTTGCTGGTTTGGCAGGGCGTGCCGCAAACCTTCAGCGACTACGTCAAAGCGCTCACCCTGCAAGGCGTCGACCAGCTTATTCCGCTGGGGCCGGCCGCCAGCCAGATCGCAATCAAGCAACTGGGTACCAACGGCGGCGGCTTCTTCGGGGTCAACTCGGCGCACCCATTCGAGAACCCGAGTGCCTGGAGCAACCTCTTCGAGGTGTCTTCAATCATCCTCATCCCGGTGGCCTTGGTGTTCACCTTTGGCCATTACGTCAAAGACCTGCGCCAAAGCCGGGCGATCATCGCCTGCATGCTGGCGCTGTTCCTGATCGGTGGGTCGACTGCGCTGTGGTCCGAGTACCAGGCCAACCCGGCATTGAGCAACCCTCAGATCGAACAGACGGCACCGCTTGAAGGCAAGGAAAGCCGCTTCGGCACCACCGGTAGCGTGCTGTGGACGGTCACCACGACAGCGGCGTCCAATGGCTCAGTGAACAACATGCACGACAGCCTCAACCCGATCAGTGGCATGGTGGCGATGGTCAACATGATGGTGGGCGAGGTGATTTTTGGCGGTGTGGGTGCCGGGCTCTACGGCATGCTGCTGAACGTGTTGATCGCTGTGTTTCTGGCGGGCCTGATGATTGGCCGCACACCGGAGTACCTGGGCAAGAAACTGCAGGCGCGTGAAGTGCAATTGCTGGTAGCAACCTTGCTGGTGATGCCACTCGGGGTACTGGTGCTGGGTGCGCTGGCAACCAGCTTGCCTGGCCCTGCAGGCGCGGTGAGCAACCCGGGTGCTCATGGCTTCAGCCAACTGCTGTATGCCTACACCTCGGCCAGTGCCAACAACGGTTCTGCCTTCGCTGGGCTGGGTGCGAATACCACGTTCCACAACGTGATGCTCGGCCTGGGCATGCTGATTGGCCGCTTTGGCTACATTCTCCCGGTACTGGCCCTGGCCGGCAGCCTGGCGCTCAAGAAAACCGCGCCGGTAGGGCAGAACAGCTTTCCGACCCATGGCCCGCTGTTTGTCACCTTGCTGTTGGTCACCATCCTGTTGATGGGTGGCCTGACCTTCCTGCCGGCCCTGGCCTTGGGCCCGGTCGCTGAACACCTGAGCCTTGGCTTCTAAGGAGCGAATCATGAACATGCCGATTCCTGATGTGAATGCGGTGCCGGCCGAACAGGCTCGGACGACTTTTGCTGCGCTGTGGCGGCCAGCCCTGGTGCAGGCGTTCGTCAAACTTGATCCGCGCCAGTTGAAACGTGCGCCGGTGATGCTGGTGGTCGAGCTGACGGCGGTTTTCACCACCGTGCTCTGCCTGTTGCCCGACAGCGCTGTGCCGACCCATGTGGCGCTGCAAATCGCCCTGTGGCTGTGGTTCACCGTGCTTTTTGCCAACTTTGCCGAAGCGTTGGCCGAGGGGCGTGGCAAAGCGCGCGCCGACAGCCTCAAGGCGGGTAGCCAGGGCCTCAGTTGCCGGCGTCGTAACGCCGCTGGCAGCTATGAAGTGGTACCGGCCACGGCGCTGCGAAAAGGTGATGTGGTCAAGGTGCTGGCCGGTGAGATGATCCCTGGTGACGGCGAGGTGCTTGAAGGTATCGCCGCTGTCAACGAAGCAGCCATTACCGGTGAGTCTGCGCCGGTGATTCGTGAGTCGGGCGGCGATCGTTCGGCAGTTACCGGCAACACCCGGCTGGTCTCCGACTGGTTGTTGATCAAGATCACCAGCAACCCCGGTGAGTCGACTCTGGACCGAATGATTGCCTTGGTCGAAGGTGCCAAACGCCAGAAAACACCCAACGAGATCGCGCTGGACATCCTGCTGATCGGCTTGACCCTGATCTTCCTGGTGGTCGTGGTGACCCTGCAGCCGTTCGCCTATTTTGCCGGCGGTGCGATTCCGTTGGTGTTCCTGGTGGCGCTGCTGGTGACCTTGATTCCGACCACCATTGGCGGCTTGCTCTCTGCCATCGGTATCGCCGGCATGGATCGCCTGGTGCGGCTGAATGTGATTGCCCGCTCCGGGCGTGCAGTGGAGGCCGCCGGTGATGTACATGTGTTGATGCTCGACAAGACCGGCACCATCACCTTCGGCAACCGTCGTTGCAGTGCCCTGCATGCCGCGCCAGGGGTGAGCGCTCGTGAACTGGGCGAAGGTGCCTTGTTCGCTTCGTTGGCCGATGACACCGCTGAAGGCAAATCGATCGTCGAATACCTGCGGCAGTTGCACGACTTCAGCGAGCCGCAAGCCAATGCGATGACGGTGGTGCCGTTCAGTGCCGAGACACGCTTGTCGGGGGTTGATTACCAGCAACGCCGTTACCGCAAGGGTGCAGTGGACTCGGTGCTGGCGTTCGTCGGTATGCAGCGCCTGGAGATGCCTGTTGCGCTGTCCAAGGAAGTCGACAAGATCGCCCAGAGCGGCGGCACGCCGCTGCTGGTTTGCATGGACAAGCGTCTGCTCGGCGTCATCCACCTCAAGGATGTGGTGAAGCCAGGTATTCGTGAGCGTTTCGCCGAGCTGCGCCAGTTGGGTATCCGTACGGTGATGGTCACGGGCGACAACCCCCTGACCGCTGCAGCCATCGCTGCTGAAGCCGGGGTGGATGATGTACTGGCTGAAGCCACACCAGAGAAAAAGCTGGCGCGCATTCGTCAGGAGCAGAATGACGGGCGCCTGGTCGCCATGTGTGGCGACGGTGCCAACGACGCACCGGCACTGGCACAGGCAGATGTTGGCATGGCCATGAATGACGGCACTCAGGCCGCGCGCGAAGCCGCCAACATGGTTGACCTGGACAGTGACCCGACCAAGCTGCTGGATGTGGTGCAGGTGGGCAAGGAACTGCTGGTCACCCGTGGGGCGTTGACCACCTTCTCGATTGCCAACGATGTGGCCAAGTACTTCGCCATTCTTCCGGCCCTGTTTGCTGCCATCTATCCGCAGTTGGGGGTGCTGAACCTGATGCAACTGGCCAGCCCGCAGAGCGCAATCCTGTCGGCGATTGTCTTCAACGCCTTGATCATTGTCGTGCTGATTCCGCTGGCTCTGAGAGGGGTGCGGGTGAAGGCTGCCAGTGCCGCTCACTTGCTGCGGCGCAACTTGCTGATTTATGGGCTGGGCGGGCTGATCGTGCCGTTTGCCGGGATCAAGTTGATCGACCTGCTGCTCAATGCGTTGCAACTGGTCTGAACCGAGGAATTGAACATGACTACGCTAGTACGTCCGGCCTTGAGCCTGATGCTGTTGATGACGCTGATCACCGGCGCGGTTTACCCACTGGTGGTCACCGGTGTCGCCCAGGTGGTTTTCCCCGAGCAGGCTAATGGCAGTTTGCTGCGCGACGATCAGGGGCAGGTGCGCGGTTCGTTGCAGATTGCCCAGGCGTTCCAGGGTGACGCCTGGTTCCAGTCGCGGCCTTCGGCGGCGGATTACGCCACCGTGGCCAGTGGCGCCAGCAACCTGGCGCCGAGCAACCCGGCGCTGGCTACCCGTGTGAGCGAGACGGCTGCACATATCTTCACGGCACAGCAGGGGCCTGTGCCCCTGGCATTGCTGACCACCTCTGGTAGTGGCCTGGACCCGCACCTGCCACCGGCGGCAGTGGCCTATCAAGTGCCTAAGGTGGCGGCGGCGCGGCAGGTTTCGGTGCAGGCCTTGCAAGGCTTGGTCGAGCAGTTCACCCTGCAGCCGCTGGTTGGCCCGCCGGTGGTCAATATCCTGGCCCTCAATATGGCGCTGGACCGACTGGCACCTGCGTCGAAATAAGGACAAGCCGTAACCATGAGTAATTCCGAACGCGCCGATGCGTTGTTGGCCGAACTGCCGCGTGACGGTCGTGGCCGACTGAAGGTATTCCTGGGGGCAGCACCCGGGGTGGGCAAGACCTATGCAATGTTGCAAGCCGCACACGCCCAGCTGCGTCACGGGGTCAAGGTGGTGGCGGCGGTGGTCGAAACCCATGGTCGTGCCGAGACTGAAGCGCTGCTCGGTGGGTTGCCCCAGCAGCCACGTGTGCGCTCGGAATACCGTGGTGTAGTGCTTGAGGAAATGGACCTGGACGGCCTGCTCAAGGCCGCTCCGCAACTGGTGCTGGTGGATGAGCTGGCCCACAGCAATGCGCCGGGCAGTCGTCACGCCAAGCGCTGGCAGGATGTGCAGGAGCTGTTGGCGGCTGGCATCGACGTCTACACCACGGTCAACGTGCAGCATCTGGAAAGCTTGAATGACCACGTGCGCGGCATCACCGGTGTACAGGTGCGCGAGACGCTGCCGGATTGGGTGCTGCAGGAAGCCTTTGAACTGGTACTGATCGACCTGCCGCCGCGTGAGCTGCTGGAGCGCTTGCGCGAGGGCAAGGTGTATGTGCCGGAGCAGGCCCGCGCGGCCATCGATGCCTTCTTCACCCAGACCAACCTTACCGCGCTGCGCGAGCTGGCCATGCAGACGGCTGCCGCTCAGGTCGATGCCGATCTGGCGCACGGTTACCGCAAACTGGGGCAGGATGCACCAGCGTTGCGTGGGCGGTTGTTGGTCGGCGTCGATGGCGATGCGCAGGCTGAGCGGCTGGTGCGTCATGCCAGTCGCGTTGCGCAGCGGCGACACCTGCCCTGGAGCCTGGTGCATGTCGACAATGGCCGCTTGCGCGATGAAACAGCCCGTCAGCGTCTACAGGCTGCTCAGCGGTTGGCCGAGCGCCTGGGGGGCGAAGTGGTGGTGCTGCGCGCCGGCGAGGTGGCCAATGCCTTGATCCAGCATGCGGCCGAGCGTCGGGCCAGCCTGGTGCTGGTCGGGCAGTCGCGTGATCGGCTGCGTCGTCGCCTGTTTGGTGCCGGGGTGGCTGCACGGCTGTTGCGCGAAGCCCATGGCCTGGAAGTCAACGTGCTCAACCGGGATACCCAGCCCGAACCTGTGCGGTTGCCTGTGCAGGGGGAGTGGGTCTGGCGGCATTACCTGTTGGCGCTACTGGCCACGGTGTTGGCGAGCGGCCTGGCCTGGGCGGTCGCCAGTGTATTGGCGTTGCCGAACATCTCGTTGGTGTTTCTTGCCGCCGTGCTGCTGGTGGCAGTACGCAGCAGCCTGGGGCCCGCGCTGGCCTGCGCCGTGCTGTCGTTTCTGAGCTATGACTTCTTGTTCATCCCGCCGACATTCTCCTTCAGCATCCAACGTGAAGAGGATGTGCTGACCTCATTGTTTTTCCTGTTGATGGCGGCCTTGACCGGCAACCTGGCTGCCCGTCAGCGTCGGCAGCTACAGGCGCTGCGTGAGACCCAGGAACAGACCAACCAGTTGCTCGGCCTGTCGCGTAAATTGACGGCAGCGACTGATCGCCAGGCGGTGTTCACTGCTGCCGGTCAGTACCTGGACAGCCCGCACGATTTGCAGGTGTGCCTGCTCGAACGTGATGCCGAAGGCGCCCTGCGGGTGGCCAGCGGAGGCGCATTGCAGTTCAGCGACAATGAACATGCTGCTGCCGATTGGGCCTGGCAGCACGATCAGGCTGCCGGGCTTGGCAGCGACACCTTGCCCAATGGGCGTTGGTGGTGGTGGCCGTTGTCTGCAGAGGAGGGGCCGTTGGCCTTGCTCGGCGTACGTCCGCGTGAGGGGTATACGCTGACGCCGCAGCGACGACGTATGCTCAAGGCCCTGAGCCAGCCACTGGCGCAGGCGCTGGCGCGTGCTCGCCTGGCCGATGAGCTGGAAGCGGCGCGTCTGCACGGTGAGACCGAGCAGCTGCGCAGCGCCTTGCTCGCCTCGGTCTCCCACGACCTGCGAACCCCGCTCACCGCCATGCGAGGCAGCATCGACAGCTTGCTGGCACTGGGCGAGGCCATCCCTCTGGAAGATCGTCGTGAGTTGCTTGAAGGTACTCGCGACGAAGCCGAGCGGCTGGACCGTTACATTCAGAACCTGTTGGACATGACCCGGCTGGGCCACGGCGGGCTGACGCTGGCCCGCGATTGGGTTGCTCCGGCAGACATCGTCGGCAGTGCCTTGAACCGCCTGCGCGTGGTGCTGGCGCCGTTTCAGTTGCGTGCTGAAGTTCCGCTGGACCTGCCCTTGTTGTATGTTCATGCGGCACTGATCGAACAGGCGCTGATCAACGTACTGGAAAACGCTGCGCGCTTTTCACCCCCTCACGGGCGACTCGACCTGTGTGTCACGGTCGAGGAAAAGATGCTGTGTTTTGCTGTCAGCGACCAAGGTCCCGGCATTCCACCGAATGAACGTGAACGGATTTTCGACATGTTCTATACCGCCGCCCGGGGGGATCGTGGCGGGCAGGGCACCGGCCTTGGCCTGGCGATCTGTCAGGGCATGATCGGCGCCCATGGTGGGCATATACGGGTTGCCGAGGGCATTGATGGCCAGGGCACCTGTATCACTCTATGCTTGCCGCTCCCGGCCCAACCTGAACTGGACAGCGACACGCCATGACCCAGACCGCGACCTTGCTGGTCATCGACGACGAACCACAGATTCGTAAATTTCTGCGCATCAGTCTCAGCTCCCAAGGCTACAAGGTAGTGGAGGCTGCGACGGGTAGCGAAGGGCTGAGCCAGGCGGCATTGACCCGCCCGGACCTGGTGGTACTTGACCTCGGGCTCCCGGACATGGATGGGCAGCACGTGCTGCGCGAGTTGCGCGAATGGAGCCAGGTGCCGGTGCTGGTGTTGTCGGTACGGGCCAGCGAAGTGCAGAAGGTCGAGGCGCTGGATGCGGGTGCCAATGACTATGTCACCAAACCCTTTGGTATCCAGGAGTTCCTGGCGCGGGTTCGCGCGCTGCTGCGTCAGGTGCCACGGTCGGTAGCCCAGGAATCGGCGCCTTGTTTCGGGCCGTTGACCGTTGACCTCGCGTTTCGTCGGGTGACCCTCGACGGTGTAGAAGTGGCATTGACGCGTAAGGAGTATGCGCTGTTGGCGCAGTTGGCCAGCCATCCGGGGCGGGTGATTACCCAGCAGCAACTGCTCAAGGACATCTGGGGGCCAACCCACGTCGATGACAGCCACTACCTGCGGATCGTGGTTGCTCATGTACGGCAGAAGCTGGGTGACGACCCCACCTCGCCGCGGTTTATCGTGACAGAACCTGGCGTGGGCTATCGATTGATTGGTCCAGACGGGATATGAGCGCCTGGGTTTTGTAGGTGCCAGCCGCGCTTAGCGCCGTTCCCCTTCATAGTTGTCCAGGGTATCGCTGGCGATCTGCCGTCCCAGCGCAATCAGCTCCGGTGCTTTGTAGAACTCGAAGAAGCGGCAGACCCGTTTTGGAACGTTGATCAGTACATCCGGCGGGTAACCGGCGATTTTGTATTGCGCCAACGACGTCTGCATCACCTCGAAGCTCTGGTTGATCAGGTCCAGCAGCGATGCGGGCCCAACGTTATCGATGATGAAGGAGCCGCTGGCGGATTTCGGTGCGCCATCGATTTCTGGAGCGGCTGCCGGTTGCTGCGCTTCAGGGTCGGCGGCTTCGCTGAGCCAAGGGTTGGGGGCTGGTGTGATCGGGCTGATTTCCTGATCCAGTTGCATCAGGTGCTCGGCCTGTTTACGCCGAAATGGCAGGTGCGAACCCAGCGAACTGATCAGGTGGTCAAAGCGCATTTTGAAGGCAGGGGGGCGCTCAATGATCGGTAACTGGTAGTGTTTCTGGTTGGTTGCATTGAGGTTGACCGCTATGATCAAGTCGCAGTGGCTCGACACCACGGGTATGATCGGCAACGGATTGAGGATGCCGCCGTCGACCAGCATGCGGTTGCCTTGCACGACAGGTGTGAACAAACTGGGAATTGCCGCCGAAGCACGCATCGCCTGGTGCAGGCAGCCTTCCTGAAACCAGATTTCCTGCTGGTTGGTCAGGTCGGCAGCGACGGCGGTGTAGGGGATCCGCAATTCTTCGATGTTGATCTCTCCGACGATCTTGCGGATTTGGCCGAACACCTTTTCGCCCCGAATCGCCCCGAGACGGAAGCTCACATCCACCAGACGCAGCACATCCAGGTAGTCCAGGCTTTCAATCCAGTTACGGTATTCATCGAGCTTGCCCGCTGCATAGATGCCGCCAACCACCGCGCCCATGGAGCAGCCGGCAATGCAGGCGATATCGTAACCGCGACGCTCGATTTCCTCGATGACGCCGATATGTGCATAACCTCGAGCACCACCCGACCCTAACACCAGTGCTACACGTTTACTCATGGTTGCTCCTGGGCGGCATTCGACCGTCAATGGTCTAACAATGCACCTAATCGTAGCTGTGCTTCAATCGATAGATGCGCTGCGATAGGCTGAGCGCGGCACTTTTGTACAGCTGTGCCGTCGAAGTCTCCAACTTGATTTCTTTTTGTTGAGGTATTGCTGATGAAAGCTTGGATTTCCCTGCCGCTGATTGCCCTGGCCCTGAGCGGTTGTGCCGGTAAAACGGCCTATCGCGACAGTTGTGCCACCCAGCTCGACGCAGCCTGGAAAGAGCTCGACCTGGCCAAGGCCGAAGGCTTTGCCGGCACGGTAAGCTACTCTAAGGCTTTGTCACTGTTGACCGGTGCCAAGACCCAGCAACAGTTCGAGGCATTTGACGGCTGCACCAACAAAGCCGAGAAAGCCCGCTTCTATATCCGTGAATCCCGTGCTGGACGTTGACCCCTCAGGAGTTGGACATGGCGGCAATGCTTGATCATGTAATCGTCCAGATGCTGAGCCTGCAGGTTCGCTTGATGGCCTGTCAGGCGCGCCTTGAGGCCAATACCGACAGCGAGGCGTTGCATGATTTGCGCATCAGTGTGCGGCGTCTGCGTAGCCTGCTAAGACCCCTGCGGGGCTTGCCCGGGGTTGATCAGCTGGAGCATGCCGCTGGCAAACTGGGCGAGCTGACAACCCCGTTGCGCGACCGCGAGGTACTGGCCGCTCAACTGCTGGAGCGTGGTCAGTATGCTGCTGCCCAGCGGCGCCTGGAGAAAGAGGGCGAGGTGTTCGCACAGGTAGCTGTCAGTGCTGAGTTGCAGCGTGTGCAGGCGATCATTGATGCGTTTCCCATGTTTTTACGTGCCGCGCAGCGTCAGAAGCTGATTCGTCGTTTGAGCCAGCGCATCGACAAGCGCTTGGGCGGGCAATGGAAAGACTTGCACAAGGCGCTCAGCGATCCTGCCCATGACCGTCATCGCCTGCGTTTGTTGATCAAGCGGGTGCGCTATGGTGCCGAGGCCTATCCGCAGTTGGAGTGCCTGAGTGATCGACTTCAGCGGCAACTCAAGGGTGTACAGGGCGATCTGGGCGACTGGCACGACCTGGTACAGTGGTTGTCGCAGGCCGAACAGCAAGGCGACCTGGCGCCCTGCGTCACGCACTGGCAGAACCAGTTACGTGACGCAGAGATCCGCGCCGACCAGAGCCTGGCGAAACTGCTGGCGGACATTGACCGTCGCTAAGCCGATCAATTGCCATGGCCTGAGTCGTTTTGCCTGGCGTCAGTGGCGGTGCCCTGGCGTTGCAAGGTAAGCGCGGCGAGGAGGGCGATCACTCCCACGGCCAGTACGCCCAGGTCCACATTGAACAGGCCGGCCAGCACCATCAGCGTGCCAAGGATGAACAGCGGTACGGCAATCAGGTGGAGCGCCAGTTTGGTTGGATGGTTGTGGTAGTGTCGCCATTGCCAGGCGTGCATGTTGGGCAGGTGTTTGCTCATCGCAAGGCTCCTCAGGCAGTTACGTCATACCTGAAGAATAGTTTGGCCCCCGAAGGGGGGGCCAATGCGACCTCTCTATTGAGGTTATAGCTTGAGCTGGCCGATGGCTTTGCTCAATTCGCCGGCCAGGGTCGCCAGTTCGCTACTGGTGGTGGCCGAATCGACGGTCTGCTGCACGGTTTCTTCGGTCACGTCGCGAATACTGACCACCGCGCGGTTCATTTCTTCGGCCACCTGGCTTTGCTGTTCAGCCGCGACAGCAATCTGGGTGTTGCTTTCACGCATCTGTGCCACGGCACTGGTGATCTCGGCCAGGGCTTCACCGGCTTCCTGCGCTTGCTTGACGCAATCGTCGGCCTTGTACGAGCTTTCCTGCATGAAATCCACGGCATCGCGGGTGCCGGCCTGCAAGGCGGCGACCATGGTGGTGATCTCGTCGGTAGAGGTTTGTACGCGCTTGGCCAGATTGCGCACTTCGTCGGCGACCACCGCGAAGCCACGGCCCAGGTCGCCAGCACGTGCGGCCTCAATGGCCGCGTTGAGGGCCAGCAGGTTGGTTTGTTCGGCGATGCTGTGGATCACGCTTACCACACCGTTGATCTTCTGGCTGTCTTCGGCAAGCTGGTGGATCATCTCAGCGGTCTGCTGCACGCCACTGGACAGACCGGCGATCGAGGTTTGTACCCGGCTGACCACTTCCTGGCCGCTGCCTGCGAGGGTGTCGGCAGTCTGTGACAGGTCGCGTGTGGCGCCGGCATGCTGAGCGATGTGGTACACGGTGGCGGACATCTCGTTGATCGCTGTCGCGGCCTGGTCGGTCTCACTTTGCTGGCCGAGCATGCCGTGGCGTACCTCGCTCATGCTCGTGGCCAGGCGTGCGGCGCCGGAGTCAAGCTGCGCTGCCGTGCGGGCGACGGTGTTGACGACACGGTGGTAGGTGGTCTGCATGGCGTTGAATGCCGAAGCCATTTGCCCGACTTCATCGCCGCAGGCCAGAGGTACCCGGGCCGAAAGATCACCGGTTTTCTCCACGTGGAGCATCACGTCCTTGAGTGTGTTGAGCTGGCTTAGCAGGAACCGGATCAGCAGTTGCGAGGCGCAGAGCATGGCCAGCATCAGGATCAGTACGCACACGGCATAGTTGGCGAAGCGGTCGCTGAACACTTGAATCAGGCTCGGGGCCTGGGCCAGCACGGCGACCTGTTGACCGTCGCGGCTGATGACCTGGGCGCCAATCAGTGGGTTGTCACCCAGCACTGGGAAACGGTTCAGCTCGACCCAGCCTTGTGCAGCGCTCAGGGCGGGCAGGGCTTCACCATTGAAACTCGGGGTTTGCCCGGCACTGATGCTCAGATAACGATGGTCCTGGGGCAAAGGCTGACCGGCAGGCCAGGTGGCCAGCAGGCGAGCCTCCACCTGAGCCTTGTTCTGGGCTTCCTCGGCCCTGGCTTGTTGCTCCAGATGCACGGCATACAGCACCAGAAACAATGTTGTGACGAAGGCGACAGCGTTGACGGCCCAGAATTTGTACTTCAGGGAGATATTGCTAAGCCAGGCACCCATGGTAGGTCTTCTCTGATTGAGCGGAAATATTTTTGGCAAGGTGCCATCATTTTGCCTTCGCTTTTACGGGTAAGTCTTGATATGCGTCAAGCAATCACTGGCAGGTTGAAGAAGGCCCGGGCGCAGTCGGTGGTATGGGCGGCCAACTGCTCCGGGGTTTCGCCGCGATGACGCGCCACTTCATTGAGCACTTCGGGCAGAAAGGCCGGCTCGTTGCGGCCGCTTTTCGGCTTGGGCCGCAGGCTGCGCGGTAGCAGGTACGGGGCATCGCTTTCCAGCATCAGTCGCCCACGGGGAATGCTGCTCACCAGCGAATGGAGGTGGGTGCCTCTGCGCTCGTCACAGATCCAGCCGGTGATCCCGATATGCAGGTCCAGGTCAAGGTAGCCGAACAGCGCGGTGCGCTCACCGGTGAAGCAATGCACCACGGCGGCAGGCAGGCGATCGCGGAAATCCTTGAGGATCTGCAGCAGACGCTCGCTGGCATCGCGTTCGTGCAGGAACACGGGCATCTGCAGCTCAACTGCCAGGCTCAGGTGTTCCTCCAGGACTTTTTCCTGTTGTGGGCGCGGAGAGAAGTCGCGGTTGAAGTCCAGCCCGCATTCACCCACGGCACGTACCCGTGGTTGCTCCAACAGTGCGCGCAGTTGCCGTGCACTGTCTGTTGTCCAACTGCTGGCGTCGTGGGGGTGGATACCGGCGGTACTGAACAAGCGCAGGCCCGGTTCATCAAGTTGCTGGCACAGCTCCAGTGCCTGTTCGCTACCCGCCAGGCTGGTACCTGTCACCAGCATCTGACATACACCGGCGGCTTGGGCACGCTCAAGCAATGCCGCCTGCTGGCCGGCAAAGCTCGGGTTGGTCAGATTGACGCCAATGTCGATGAGTTGCATGGTCCTACCTCGGGGTATTGGCTTTGTATGCCTGAAAAATGCTGAAAAATAACAACAAATCAAAGATTTTCAACAATGCCTGATCGTGTTCTGCGCGGATCCCTGTTGGCTTGCCAACGATGCAGCTGTCTTGAACGCCTTGGCACCCCGCCAATGCCACAGCAGGCATGCCTGCTTCATAGGTTTTTTGTTTCTGAGTGTGTTGACAGCCCGCCCGCCGCTTCTCTAGGATGCTGACTTGCGCCGATTTAAACAGCTACTTGCGGGGCGCAGGACACTCCCTGATGGGTGACCGAATACCGCTAAAACGCTGGTTCGGTGACGCCTCCCACCGCAGCCCAGCGGGATCTGCGAGGCGGAGAAATACTCCATGAGTTGCCCACGTACCAGTGTTTGCCTAAGCCCTCTTCCTGCCAGCCAAGCGGCGCGTACGCCACGTATTCTGCTGGGTGGCCAGCATCAACCGACACTCCTGCGTTACCTCGATGGCTGGCCACGCCGCAAAGGCCGCGCTACGGCCTTCCTGATCCAGTTTGCCGCCAACAACGTTGCGCTGAGCGGCTTTGCTAATGACCGTTTCGATTTGGCAGTGGTGCAGTCGCCCTCGGCTGAAGAGGCCGCAGAGGTCATCGGCCATTTGACCCGTATCGCTCGCCAAGGCCTGATTACCCGCGCCTGACCCGCCTTTGTCCGCGCCGTGACCTCAAGGTGCGGCGCTGGTGTTCAGGGGTAGTCGATTTCGACGATGTAAACGAGTTGCTCACCGGTGGGTGTCTGCACCCGTACTTCGGCGTCCAGCGCCTTGCCGATCAGGGCTCGGGCCAGCGGTGAGTCGATGCTGATCAGGCCCAGTTTCAGGTCCAGTTCGTCCGGGCCGACGATACGGTATCGTGACTGCTCCCCGTCCTCGTTCTCGATGGTGACCCAGGCGCCGAAATACACTTTGTTCGGGTCGCTGGGGCGCTCACTGACAACCTTCAGGTTCTCCAACCGTTTGCTCAGGAAGCGGACACGGCTGTCAATTTCGCGCAGCATTTTCTTGCCGTAGGTGTACTCCGCGTTTTCCGAACGGTCGCCTTGCGCTGCCGCCTCGCTCACGGACTGGGTGACCTGGGGGCGGCGCACGTGCCACAGTTCATGTAGCTCAGCGCGCATGCGTGCTTCGCCTTCAGGCGTGATCAGAGCGGTGCCGGCAGTGCGCGGTGGGCGATAACGACTCATGGGGCAGGGTGTCTCTTGGTGATTGCCTGGTATAGGTAGCGGTCTGTAGATATGAGCATCGCGAGTCTATCAGCCCTCGCGCAGCACGGTCAGTGGGCTGGCATTCAGCGCACGGCGCGTGCCGTATACCCCGGCGCTACCAATCAGCAAAGCGCCCAGTACCGGTAGTACCAGCAGCCAGGGATGCGGGCTCCATTTCAAGTCAAAGGCATAGTGGTACAGCAGCAGGCTGATCAGTTCAGTGCCGAGTGCGGCAAGCAGGCCGCTGGCAGCACCGAGCAAGCCGAACTCGATACGTCGGGTCTTGGTCAGCAAGCGGCGACCGGCCCCCAGTGCCCGCAGCAGTGCACCTTGGTGAATGCGTTCGTCGAGTGTCGCCTGCAGGCCGGCGAACAGCACTGCCAACCCCGCAGCCAGAACAAACAACAGCACGTACTCCACCGCCAGGGTCACCTGGCCAAGGATGCTGCGCAGTTGATTGAGCAAGGCGTCGACCTGAAGGATGGTCACCGCCGGAAAGGCGCGGGACAGGGCCACGAGTTGCGCGTCATTGCCAGGCGCCAGGTAGAAGCTGGTCAGGTAGGTGGTCGGCAGGTTTTGCAGGGTGCCGGGCTGGAAGATCATGTAGAAGTTGGGCTGGAAGCTGTCCCAGTTGACGGTGCGCAGGCTGCTGACCAGCGCCTCGCGTTCCATGCCGCCAATGCTGAACGTCAGGTGGTCACCGAGCTTGAGCTTAAGGCTGGTGGCCAGATCGGCTTCAACTGAGACACCGGGCAGGGCGTCTGCCGGGGGCGTGGCCTGCCACCACTGACCGGAAACGAGGGCGTTGCCCTGTGGCAGATCGGCTGCCCAGGTCAGGCTCAGGTCACGCTGGATGGCGCGATCGCCGGTAGAGTCCTTGCTGACGATTTGCTGCACCGCTTGGCCGTTGATGTGTGTCAGGCGGCCGGGAATCACCGGGTACAGCGGTGCTGCTTGGGCGGAGAACTCGCTCAGGCGGTGGGCGAAGTCAGCTTTGTCATCCGGCAGGATGTTCAAGGCAAAGTAGTTCGGCGCGTCTTTGGGCAACTGGTTTTGCCAGGTGTCGAGCAGTTCGCCGCGCAGCAGGGCGATCAGCGCCATGGCCAGGAGGATCAGGCCGAAGGCCAGTGACTGGCCCGCCGCGCCCAGCGGATGGCGCAGCAGTTGACCGAGGCCCAGGCGCCAGGCCAGCGGTGCGTTGGCCAGCAGGCGACGCAGGCTGCGCAAGCCAAGCAGCAACAGGCCGCCGAGCAGCAGGGCAGCGATCAGGCCGCCGCCCAGCAGGGCAAAGGTCAGCAACAGGTCCAGGCTCAGCCGCCACATGATCAGGCCCAGGGCGAACAGCGCTGCGCCATACACCAGCCAACTGCTTGGTGGGACGGGCAGCAGGTCGCGGCGCAACACGCGCAACGGCGGAACCCGGCCCAGGGCGGCAAGGGGAGGCAAGGCGAAGCCCGCCAGCGCCACCAGGCCGGTGGCAATGCCGGCCAGTGCCGGGGCAATGCCGCCTGGTGGAATCTCGTTGGGCAGCAAGCCTTTGAGCAGCTGGAACAGGCCAAACTGGGCGAGCCAGCCCAGCAATGCGCCGCTGAGGGCCGCAGCGCCGCCAAGTATTGCCAGTTGCAGGCAGAACAATGAGAGTGCCTGGCGCCGCGAAAGGCCCAGGCAGCGCAGCAGGGCGCTGGCATCGAAGCGCCGGCTGGCGAAACGGCTGGCCGACAGGGCCACGGCCACGCCTGCCAGGAGCACGGCCACCAGGCTGGCCATGTTCAGGTAGCGTTCGGCCTTGCCCAGCGCACCGCCGATCTGGCGGTTGCCGTCACGTGAGTTCAGCAGTTGCTGGTGGGCGGCCAGCGCCGGTTTGATAGCCTGCTGATAAGCGCTCAGCGCGGCCGGTACGCCGCGCCACAGGTCGCGGTAGGTGACCCGGCTGCCGGGCTGAACCACGCCGGTAGCGTCAAGGTCGGCCAGGTTGATCAGTACCCTGGGGGTCAGGCTGTAGAAGTTGCCGGCGCGGTCCGGTTCGTAGGTCAGCACCCGGCTCATGCGCAGGCTCTTCATGCCGACGTCAATGCTGTCGCCGATTTTCAGGTTCAGCGCTGCCAGCAGGCGTGACTCAACCCAGGCCTCCCCCGGTGCCGGACCTGTGCCGGGTGTTTCTGCGGCATAGGGCTCTGCCGCGCTGCGCAGTTCGCCGCGTAGCGGGTAGTTGTTGTCCACGGCCTTGACGCTGGAGAGCTGGATACCGCTGTCGGCAGCGATAACACTGGAAAACTCAACGACACGGGCATGTTCGAGACCTTGGTCGACACCGGCGTTGATTTGCGCTGTACTCGCCGGTGCGCTGCCTTGCAGCACCAGGTCGGCCCCCAGGAACTCGGTGGCGCGTAGCAACATGGCACCGTTCAGGCGTGCGCCGAAGTAGCCGATGGCGGTGCTGGCGGTCACCGCAATGACCAGGGCAAAGAACAGCACGCGCAGCTCGCCTGCACGGGCATCACGCAGTAACTGACGAAACGCCAGGCTCAGCAGACGGAAAAACGACAGATGTGCCATCAGGGCTCCAGGGGGGTAACCAGGTGACCGGCATCCAGGTGGATCAGGCGACGGCAGCGTTTGGCCAGGCGTTCGTCGTGGGTGACCAGTACCAGCGTAGTGCCACGTTCCTTGTTCAGTTCAAACAACAGGTCGCTGATACGCTCGCCTGTGTGGCTATCGAGGTTGCCTGTCGGTTCATCGGCAAACAGCACGGCAGGGTCTGCGGCAAAGGCGCGGGCGATGGCCACTCGCTGCTGCTCACCCCCGGAAAGCTGGCGTGGCGAATGGCTCAGGCGCTGGCCCAGGCCAACCCGCTCCAGCAGGCTGCGAGCGTGTTCGCGGGCATCGCGCCGGCCGTCGAGCTCCAGTGGCAGCATGACGTTCTCCAGTGCACTCAGGCTGTCCAGCAACTGGAACGACTGGAAAACAAAACCGACATGTTCGGCGCGCACCCGGGCGCGCCGGTCTTCGTCCAGACTGCCAAGATCATGCCCGGCCAGAGTGACAGAGCCGGCGCTGGGCAGGTCCAGGCCGGCAAGCAGGCCGAGCAGGGTCGACTTGCCTGAACCCGAGGCGCCAACGATGGCCAGGCTGTCGCCCTGTTTCAGGTCCAGCGACAGTTCATGCAGGATGGTCAGATCGCCTTCCGCGCTGGGAACCACTTTGCTAAGGTTCTGCGCAATGAGAATGCTGGTGCCCATGGAGAATCCGATGCGAGTGTGGATATTGAGTGCCGGTCTGGCCTTGCTGTGCATGACACAGCTTGCCACGGCGGGTACCGTGTTGATCGTCGGGGATAGTATCAGCGCGGGTTTCGGCCTGGATACCCGTCAAGGGTGGGTGTCGTTGCTGCAGGCGCGCCTGAAAACCGAGGGATTCGACAGCCAGGTGGTTAACGCGTCAATCAGTGGCGATACCAGTGCAGGGGGCCAGGCGCGCCTGCCAGCGCTGCTTGCAGAGCACAAGCCCGCGCTGGTGGTGCTTGAGTTGGGTGGCAACGATGGCCTGCGCGGGCAGTTGCCGGCGCAATTGCAACAAAACCTTGCTGCGATGATCGACAGCTCCCGCGCTGCGGGCGCCAAGGTGGTTCTGCTGGGCATGCGCTTGCCACCCAATTATGGCGTTCGCTACACCGAAGCGTTTGCCAGGGTTTATGACAATCTGGCCAAGGATAAACAGGTCCCTCTGGTGCCGTTTTTTCTCGAGGGTGTGGGCGGCGTGCCCGAGCTGATGCAGGCCGATGGGCTGCATCCGGCACAGGGAGCACAGCAGCGGCTGCTGGATAATGCCTGGCCGGTGATAAAACCGCTGCTTTGACGCTTTTCTAGTGATCGGCTTTCGGCTAATGTTGCGCCCCCGATTTGGAGCCCTCAATGCCGCGTCCCGCCTGGTCCCTGTATGCCTATCAATTGATCGAGCCCGACGAACAGCTTGATCTGTTCGCCTGCCAGGAGATCCGCGTTCATCTGGTGGCCCGTCAACTTGAGCTGGGGTGTTCGGCAGACCGTACCTTGTGCGGTACGTTGTTGCCTGCTCAGCCGCGGTGGTCCGGGGTAGAGCGTTCGATCTACCGTGACCGGCGTCTGTGTCCGCTATGTCGGGCGATTCTCGATGCCCAGCGGCGTGGCACACGGCCGGTGTGGCCGCAACTCTGACAGCATTTGCCTGTCATATGCGCACGTAACCGTTCACCCCGATGTCTCCCGGTCAGGCGGGGGCGGGTGTACAATCGCTGTCTTGCCCCTATTGAATTAGCGAAGGATTTTCCGGATGTTGTCGCGCTTTCCCGCCGTCACCCGTTGCCTGTCTATTGCCGCCGTGCTGGCGACAGGTTCCGCCACTGCCCTGGAGCTGCCTCTGCCGCCGCCCGGGGAAGACGTCGTTGGCCAGGTCCAGGTTATCAAGGCCAAGTACGAAGACACCTTCGCCGACATCGGCACTGCCAATGACCTGGGTTACCTGGAGATGGTTGCTGCCAACCCCGGTGTCGACCCATGGCTGCCGGGTGTGGGTACCGAGATTGTTCTGCCAACCCGTTACGTCCTGCCGCCAGGTCCGCGGGAGGGTATCGTGATCAACCTGGCTGAGTACCGTATGTACTACTTCCCGAAAGGGCAGAATGTGGTGCATACCTTCCCGCTGGGTATTGGTCGCGAAGGTTGGGGTTCGCCAATTGCACAGACCAAGATCACTGCCAAGACGCCAAACCCGACCTGGACGCCACCGGCTTCGATTCGGGCCGAGCACGCGGCCGATGGTGATCCTCTACCGGGCATTGTACCGGCCGGGCCGGACAACCCACTGGGGCCGTTCAAGTTCACCTTGGGCGTACCGGGTTACCTGATTCACGGTTCCAACAAGAAGTTCGGTATTGGCATGCGTACCAGTCACGGGTGTTTCCGCATGTTCAACAACAACGTTCTGGCCCTGTCGAAGATGGTGCCGGTTGGCACCCCGGTGCGCATCATCAATGAGCCTTACAAGTTCGGCATCAGTGCGGGCAAGGTTTATCTTGAGGCGCATACGCCGCTGGATGACAAGGGCAATCCCTCGGTGGTCGACAAGCACACTGCGGTTATCAATGCCTTGCTCAAGCGTCAGGATCTGGCCAATAACCTGCGCATGAACTGGGACATGGTGCGCGATGTTGTTGCTGCTGAAGACGGCATGCCAGTGGAGATCGCTGTGCCGGGCGCAGCCACCGCGCCGATGGTTTCCAGCGTGCCGCTCGAGATCCAGTAATACGCCAGGGTGCTGCAAGGGCCTGCCATTGTGCAGGCCTTTTTTTGCGCGTGTATCTCACTGACTCATCAATAGCCTGGAGGAGTCGCCCCGCCGTTTCTATCGTTCACAGCCGATTTTGCATCCTGGCGCTGCCACTGATGGGGCGTCTGCTACCCAAGGCGTTGGTGGAGCAGGTCCTGAGCAGGCGGTATGGCCTGAACGTAAAGCTGTAAAACGGCTCTGTGGGCGCGTGCATCCAGCATGTAAAGACGCTCGCTGCTCTTGCGAATCGTCTTAGATGCAGCGAGCCTGAACCCTCCAAAAACCAGATCGAAAAGTAACCCTGTAATCAGCCAACCTCTTACAGACAGCTCCTGCATTCCACACCACCATTCCTTGCGCTTCAAAGGATGAAGCGACAGCACCTGGTGCTGCTAACCGTCAAGGAATGACCTATGGATGATTTGCCACTGTACGAACAAAACCTGATCAGCTACGACCCGGAAAATGGCCTGCCGATACCGCGTTGGCTTGATCCTTCTGTGAGCAGCGAAGATCTGGCGGCCCGCGAACTGGCTGAGCTGCTCGGGTTTTGCATGAAGCCGGAACTGCTGGATCCCGCCAACTACATCAATACTGAAATAGAACGAATGATCGAGGCCTCGAGCGCATCGCAGGCGACCAAAGAAAGGCTGAGCAGCCTCAGCCCCATCAAGGTGACTTTCCGTGAACGCGCGCCTTCAGGAGGCGGCTTGGTCGGCACCATCGGCCCCTCTCCCTTACACACCCAGACCTTCGACTTGAACCAAGTCGTCGCAGGCCAGCATTACGTCACCCTCAAAGACAAGGTGATGATCAAAGTCATCTGGCCGAAAGACTTTCCATCGGATCTGATCTCCGCTCTGGAGTCTGCAGACCTGCAGTCCGATTACAAGAACCGGGTGATTGAGCATTACACTCACCCGGACATGGAGTACACCTACAAGATGCTCAGCGAGCAGGTGCTGAAACGTCACCTTCAGCATCATGCGGGCC
Organism: Pseudomonas defluvii; assembly: GCF_001695625.1. Lineage (GTDB taxonomy): Bacteria > Pseudomonadota > Gammaproteobacteria > Pseudomonadales > Pseudomonadaceae > Aquipseudomonas > Aquipseudomonas defluvii. Next base: position 1,616 of record NZ_MBPN01000031.1, on the reverse strand, counting down.
TCCCCACGACGTCAGTCAGCAGCCAAAACCTGATCAAGGCGTATCAAGACAGTCAGATCCAGCCAAAACGTGTTTACTTTCGTGACAAGTACGTCGTCACTCAAGCCGTCTGCCTCGAAGCTCGCGGATCCATGACCGGCGTTGAGCCCGATGCGGCCCTTCTGGTTTTTCTCGGCGAGCCGGATGATCAGGCGGTCTTCGAGCTTCCCGGCGATGGGCTGAAGAGAAGGGAAGTCATTGAAGCATCAGAGCTAATGGAAAAATACGTGCTCAAACGCCTTTCGATCTACGACGGTCTCAGGTTCGATAAGTTTGACTTGAAGTATCAGGGCATCGAGAAGCGCAGCAATGATTACCTGCGGGACGCATCCCTGACGTTTCATGACAGCGACGACATTATTTCGCATCTGTACGTCACCAATCTGGAGAGACTGGTCTCCGACATCGATACGCTGGTCTTCACATACACCGAGCGTCTGGTCGATCAAGGGCTTGAGCTCTTCGGCGCAGTATTGAACATCTTATCCGGGGGCGCGGCCGCGCCGACAATTGGAGCAGGGCTGGCTGGCCGAATGCTGTTGGCTTCCTTGCTAGGATTGTGTTCAGCGGGTATCGAGGCGACCAGAGGTATGTTGGCAGATCGTCCGGAGGACGCTGACAAGCACTACAAAGCGGCGATGATCGCGGCGATCTTGGAAATCGTGACCGTCATGATCCCCAAGACAGCCTCGATAGGGCTTACCAACACCAGCAAGAATGCGATATCCGGGAACGTCCTCAAACGCATGAGGTTCGAAGGCGTGACGCCACCTCTTTATCACGACATCCGGCTCATCAACCGGAACGTAATTCCCTCGGAGTTAGGCGCCATGCACCTGAAGCGGCGCCTGCTCGAACGTCTGAGCCAAGGCCCAACTGCGGCCCAGGACATGATTTATGAATACGCACGGTGCATGAAAAAGACAGTGGAGAATCACAAACTCATCATTTACCGGGGTCAGGTATTTCGTGGCGATATGCGCACCCCCGAGGTCATTTTCAGAGACGGCTTCCAGCTTCGCACGCCAGTCTCGGAGATCAAGAAAGACATTCATCAAATCACGGGCGTTCGGGGAGGCTTCGGCGGAGGCCGCAATGCACTGGATCCTGACGGGAAAGGCATCTCTACTTCGGTGTTCTATTACAAGGAACACACGGGGGCTTTTGTCTACGGCGGGAAACGCGGGGGCTATACGTACGTCGTCGACACCATCGACATGGATGGCTACCACCTCTACGCCAATCACCACATGGCCAAATACCCTAACTCACGGCAGATCAACTTGAGCCCAACGGAAATCAACTTCGGAGACAACATTGCCGGTGACATGATTTTGGGCGCCTACGACCAATCAGGCCGATTTATCCCCAACGACTTCGGCCTGGAGATGTTCGCACGACGCAGAGCCAGCGAAATAGAAAAGCAGCTGATGGAGGCCGCCACCCGAGCAGTGGGTAAAGCTCAATCACATGTTGCCGCCCAAGTCCTGAAAGATGACTCGAAGTCTGATGCGAGAAACCGGGATTGAGAGCTGTCAACGTCGTTCGCATGACGCGGCATCTGGCAGAGGCGGTCA
>NZ_MBPN01000327.1 GCF_001695625.1 Pseudomonas defluvii | reverse complement strand
CTGGTTGAAACTCTGGACAGCTACATCCCAGAGCCAGAGCGCGCTATCGACAAGCCGTTCCTGATGCCAATCGAAGACGTATTCTCGATCTCTGGTCGTGGTACTGTTGTTACCGGTCGTATCGAGCGTGGTATCGTCCGCGTTCAAGACGCTCTGGAAATCGTTGGTCTGCGTGACACCACCACCACCACCTGCACCGGTGTTGAGATGTTCCGCAAGCTGCTGGACGAAGGTCGTGCTGGCGAGAACTGCGGCGTTCTGCTGCGTGGTACCAAGCGTGACGACGTTGAGCGTGGTCAGGTTCTGGTTAAGCCAGGTTCGGTTAAGCCGCACACCAAGTTCACCGCAGAAGTTTACGTTCTGAGCAAGGAAGAAGGCGGCCGTCATACTCCGTTCTTCAAAGGCTACCGTCCACAGTTCTACTTCCGTACTACTGACGTGACTGGTAACTGCGAGCTGCCAGAAGGCGTTGAAATGGTAATGCC
>NZ_MBPN01000326.1 GCF_001695625.1 Pseudomonas defluvii | reverse complement strand
CGCGTGCGTGCACGGCAGGTGGTGCTGGCCACTGGCGCCCACGAGCGTCCGCTGGTGTATGGCAACAACGACGTGCCAGGCAACATGCTGGCTGGCGCCGTATCGACTTACGTACGCCGTTACGGCGTAGCACCGGGCAAGAAACTGGTGCTTTCGACCAACAACGACCACGCTTACCGCGTTGCGCTGGATTGGCTTGATGCCGGGCTGACCGTCGTGGCGGTGGCCGATGCCCGTCATACACCGCGCGGTGCGCTGGTAGAGGAGGTGAGGGCACGGGGGGTTCGTATCCTGACGTCCAGTGCCGTCATAGAGACGCGAGGCAGCAAACGGGTCACCTCGGCGCGTGTTGCGGCCATTAATGCGAGAGCCTTTAGCGTGACCAGCCCAGGCGAGTGGCTGGAGTGCGACCTTGTGGCCAGTTCGGGCGGCTACAGCCCGGTGGTTCACCTGGCTTCGCACCTGGGTGGCAAGCCGGTCTGGCGTGAAGACATCCTCGGCTTCGTGCC
>NZ_MBPN01000325.1 GCF_001695625.1 Pseudomonas defluvii | reverse complement strand
CGCGTGCGTGCACGGCAGGTGGTGCTGGCCACAGGCGCCCACGAGCGCCCGCTGGTGTATGGCAACAACGACGTGCCGGGCAACATGCTGGCTGGCGCCGTATCGACTTACGTACGCCGCTACGGCGTGGCACCGGGCAAGAAACTGGTGCTTTCGACCAACAACGACCACGCGTATCGCGTTGCGCTGGATTGGTTCGACGCCGGCCTCAAGGTCGTCGCCATTGCCGATGCGCGGCATAACCCGCGTGGTTCGCTGGTCGAAGAAGCCCGCGCCAAAGGCATTCGCATTCTGACCTCCAGCGCGGTGATCGAAGCACGTGGCAGCAAGCATGTGACAGCCGCCCGCGTGGCAGCCGTCGACCTGAAAGCCCACGCAGTGACCAGCCCTGGCGAGTGGCTGGAGTGCGACCTGGTGGCCAGCTCAGGGGGTTACAGCCCGGTGGTTCACCTGGCTTCGCACCTGGGTGGCAAGCCGGTCTGGCGTGAAGACATCCTCGGCTTCGTGCC
>NZ_MBPN01000324.1 GCF_001695625.1 Pseudomonas defluvii | reverse complement strand
GGGGAAGTAGCTGTTGAAGGACACCGCTGCGTCGGCCAGGGAAAATTCGGCCGTGCCCTTGACCCCGACGTCGATCAACCCCTGCGCCGGGTTCCAGCTGTTGATGCCGGCACTGGCGCTGGCGGCGAAGCGCAATGCCTGGGCGTCGGCCGAGACGGCGTAGCGGGCCGCGTCGGTGCCGTTGGAGGTCCAGGAGACTTCCTGGTGCAGGGTATTGAGCAGGTTGTCCTTGTCACTGCTCCACGAGGCCAGCTTGGCCTCCAGGCTACCCAGTGGCCCTGATTTGCGGCTGGTGCTGATCGCCGACTGAATGTCCTTGATCAGCTCACCGGCCAACTGCCTGTTGAAGGGTTTACCAGCCAGAATCCGTGTACTGACATGCCCTTTCCAGTCGACGCGCTGGTGGAACGACGTGCGGATGTAGTGGCGACGGCTCGGGTCGCTGAACAGGATCACTTCCACCACATGCAGGCCGGTGCGCTGCTGATGCCCTTGTTCTGCTCTGCGCTCACGGCCCTG
>NZ_MBPN01000323.1 GCF_001695625.1 Pseudomonas defluvii | reverse complement strand
GGGGAAGTAGCTGTTGAAGGACACCGCGGCGTCGGCCAGGGAAAATTCGGCCGTGCCCTTGACCCCGACGTCGATCAGCCCCTGCGCCGGGCTCCAGCTGTTGATGCCGGCACTGGCGCTGGCGGCGAAGCGCAGGGCCTGGGCGTCGGCCGAGACGGCGTAGCGGGCCGCATCGGTGGCGTTGGAGGTCCAGGAGACTTCCTGGTGCAGGGTGTTGAGCAGGTTGTCCTTGTCACTGCTCCACGAGGCCAGCTTGGCCTCCAGGCTACCCAGTGGCCCTGATTTACGGCTGGTGCTGATCGCCGACTGAATGTCCTTGATCAACTCGCCGGCCAACTGCTTGTTGAAGGGTTTACCAGCCAGAATCCGTGTACTGACACGCCCGTTCCAGTCGACACGCTCATGAAACGCTGTGCGGATGTAATAGCGTCGGCTCGGGTCACTGAACAGGATCACTTCCACCACATGAATACCGGTGCGCTGCTGATGCCCTTGTTCTGTTCTGCGCTCACGGCCCTG
>NZ_MBPN01000322.1 GCF_001695625.1 Pseudomonas defluvii | reverse complement strand
GCCCGCGCCAGCTGTGGGATTGGGTCTTGCCCGCGATACAGACGCCGCGAACTCGCTGGCACCCCACCGAGGCCATCGCAGGTAAGCCAGCTCCAACACGGCTCGCGCGCTGTAGGAGCGGGTCTTGCCCGCGATGCAAACGCCGCGAACTCGCTGGCACCCCACCGACGCCATCGCAGGCAAGCCAGCTCCAACAGGCCTGCGCAACCTGTAGGAGCCGGGCTTGCCCGCGATGCATACGCCGCGCACTCGCGGAGACCCCACCGACGCCATCGCAGGCAAGCCAGCTCCAACAGGCCCCGCGCCAGCTGTGGGAGCCGGGCTTGCCCGCGATGCAGCCGCCGCGAACTCGCGATCACCCCACCGACGCCATCGCAGGCAAGCCTGCTCCAACAGAGCCCGAGCAAGCTGTGGGAGCGGGTCTTGCCCGCGATGCAGACGCCGCGAACTCGCGGAGACCCCGCCGAGGCCATCGCAGGCAAGCCAGCTCCAACAGGCCCCGCGCCAGCTGTAGGAGCCGGGCTT
>NZ_MBPN01000321.1 GCF_001695625.1 Pseudomonas defluvii | reverse complement strand
CCGAACACCAACGTTGACGACGTCTACAACGCCAGTGATCTGACCGCGACCGTCACCGCAGTGAACGGCGGCAACTACGAAGCCACCGACCTGAGCGGTGCCACCGGCACCGCTGAGGTCCAGGACACCGTCGACACCACCACCGTGGCGGTCACTGCGGATCCGGCGAAAGAAGGCGACGCCAACGTCACCTTCAACTTCCAGCTGAGCAACCCGCCGCAAGGTGCCACTACCCTGACCGTCAACGTCGGCGGTACCGAGTACACCGTGAACGTGGATGCCAGCGGTAAAGGCACCTTGTCTGTTCCGAACACCAACGTTGAAGACGTCTACACCGACGCCAGCAACCTGACCGCAACCGTTACGGCGGTGAACGGCGGCAACTACGAAGCGACCGACCTGAGCAGTGCCACCGGCACCGCAACGATTGCCGACACGATCCAGACCACTACCGTGGCGGTGACCGCTGATGCTGCGAAGGAAGGCGACGCCAACGTCACTTTCAACTTCCAGCTGAGCAACCCGCC
>NZ_MBPN01000320.1 GCF_001695625.1 Pseudomonas defluvii | reverse complement strand
GGTTCGGCGCTGGGCTGATGAGCCAGTCAAAAGTAGATACTTTCCGGGATTCGGCTTCCGCTGCTCCATACAGTCTGATCAGCCACTCTGAGTAAGGAGCAGACAAGGGCGTAACCATCCGCCCTTGTCACTTTCAGCGCTTACGCCAGCCCTGTAAACCTGCCGCTGCGTTGCGCTGCCAATAGAATGTCCTGCTTGGTACTAAAAGAGCTAGGCGTCCAGGCCATGCGCTCCTCACTGCGTTCGGCTTTCGGATTGACGGCCAGCCCATCAATAAAGCGATTGAAGAAGCGTTGCTCGCGGGCATCGAGTAGCGAGTTGATTCGTGCCAGACTCTCCATGGCATTTACCTTTTGGGCTTTGGGATCGCAGTGTTCCAACACCTCGATAAACTGTCGCCAAGTGCGCACAGCTGAAAGCAGCATAATCAATGCACGCTCCCGATGCTCGTTAAAGCTCCAAACCAAGCTCTCTGACAACAGGTGGACCATAGGGCCCATTGTCTCGGGCGGTAGCAGGCTCAGGGGAATACGTTGCCCACCTA
>NZ_MBPN01000319.1 GCF_001695625.1 Pseudomonas defluvii | reverse complement strand
GCTCTCTGACAACAGGTGGACCATAGGGCCCATTGTCTCGGGCGGTAGCAGGCTCAGGGGAATACGTTGCCCACCTATCCATACAGCGTGATACTTAAGTAAGTGGTCTGTTAGCCGTTCTGCTTCCAGCTTGGTCGCATTTCTTTCGTCCCACCAAGTAACCATTTCATACAAGCTTTCATGAAGTATTCTCTGGCTCTCATCTATAGGGTGACTAGCGACCTTAAATAGCCCGGATACCAAGTAACTAAACGCATCATCCGTTACACCCAGTAAATACCGGTAATCCACCTCAGCCAACGCCTTGCAAAACAATAAGGCCAGTTTCCCGACCAGCTCCACGTCGACTACGGTAGTGAAGCCGCCGCCGGCCCCTGGCCCCAGTACCAGCGAACCACTGCAGTGTATAGCCAGTCGGTTCTTTGCGATTTTGATCCCAAACTCACCACTGACCCCAGCCCCCAGCGCAACATTCCCCTCCGCCTTGATCTGCGCCAAATCCACCCAGTTGCTGCTGGTATTCGCCTGCCCGGGCTCGATGTTGCCTGT
>NZ_MBPN01000318.1 GCF_001695625.1 Pseudomonas defluvii | reverse complement strand
TCGAGTCATTAAAAAGCAGGCGCCGTCCTTCGTTGATAATGGCATTATTAGCGGTGTGCCATGCAACATCAAGCTGGCTCGCAACACGAGATACCGACAGATGATCCAGCACGATGGCAGCTAATGCCCAGCGTATCGCCCCATATGAAAGCTTTGAACGTGGAGGTGCTGCACTGTTTGTATCTTCATGCCAGAAACAGCCGCAAGCACAACGCCAGCGACGGATACGCAGCAGCAATCTGGTTGGTCGTTGTCCGTAAGGTGTGTGAGCAAGATGCCTATCGACAGTACCGCGTGAAACACCAGCAGCCCCGCACTTGGGGCATGGCTCGGGTGCTTTGGTTAAACGACATTCGATGACGGCGCGCTCTGCACAAAGATGTTGTCCAGTGGCAGTCAGGCCGAGGTTATTCAGTTGGCAAAAGCTGGAAAGATCAGGGCTAGAAAAGGTAAGATTGTTCACGTCGGGGGCTTAGTTTTTGTTGGTGTGAGAGCTTACATTTTCTAAGATCCTCGACTCCTTTTCCAGCCGGTCAGATTTTTTCTACACCCTTAAATGCGAAGAGCC
>NZ_MBPN01000030.1 GCF_001695625.1 Pseudomonas defluvii | reverse complement strand
GAAGATATCCTGACCCCCGGCCGTTCACTTGTGAACGTGCCGGGCGGCAGTAAAAAACGCGTACTCGAACACATTGCCAACCTGATTGACCGGGAAGTACCGGATCTGGAAATGCAAGATGTCTTCGAGAGCCTGATTGCCCGCGAAAAACTGGGTTCAACCGGTTTCGGCAACGGTATCGCCATTCCACACTGCCGCCTCAGTGGCTGCACCGCACCGATCAGTGCGCTGCTCCACCTGGATGCCCCCATAGATTACGACGCCATCGATGGTGCTCCCGTAGACCTGCTGTTCGTACTGCTGGTTCCGGAAGCCGCCACCGACGAGCACCTGGAGCTGCTGCGCCAGATCGCCAGCATGCTTGACCGCAAGGACGTTCGCGAAAAACTGCGTGCGGCCGGCGATAGCCAGTCCCTGTATCAGGTCGTACTGGATGTACAGAACGGGCACTGAACATGCGTTTGATCATCGTCAGCGGCCGGTCCGGCTCAGGTAAAAGCACTGCCCTCGATGTGCTTGAGGACAATGGCTACTATTGCATCGACAACCTTCCAGCCGGCTTGCTGCCGCAGCTTGCCGAAAATGCGCTGATCAATACCGAACTGATGCAACCCAAGGTTGCCGTGTCCATTGATGCACGCAACCTGCCAAGCCATCTATCCCGGTTCCCGGAACTGCTTGAAGATGCACGCAACCGGCATATCCAATGCGATGTGCTGTATCTGGACGCCGATGAAGAAACCCTGCTCAAGCGCTTCTCGGAAACCCGTCGCCGTCACCCGCTGACCAACGCTCAGCGCTCGCTGGCTGAGGCCATCCGGGTCGAGACCGAACTGCTCGGTCCTATTTCCGATCTGGCCGACCTGAAGATCGACACCACCAACCTCAACCTGTACCAGCTCAAAGACTCGATCAAGCTTCGCCTGCTCAATCAACCCGAGCCGGGTACTGCGTTCCTGGTCGAATCATTCGGCTTCAAGCGTGGAATGCCCGTAGACGCTGACGTGGTGTTCGATGTGCGCTGCCTGCCCAACCCCTACTGGAAGCCAGAACTGCGGGATCACTCCGGGCTTGAGCAACCGGTAATCGACTACCTGGCCGCCCAGCCGGATGTCGAAGACATGTTCCAGGATATCTCCGGGTATCTTCTCAAATGGCTACCCCGCTTTGCCGCCAGCAACCGTGCGTATGTCACCATTGCCATCGGTTGTACCGGTGGTCATCATCGCTCGGTCTATCTGACCGAACGCCTGGGTCAGTTGCTGCAGCAATCGCTGAAGAACGTCCAGGTCCGCCACCGCGACCTCTAGCCACAGGACTCTTGTGCGATGCCTGCTCTTGAAATAACCATCATCAACAAGCTGGGCCTGCATGCCCGCGCAGCCGCAAAATTCGTTGGCGTTGCCGGCCGTTTTCCTTGCCAGGTACGAATTGGCCGTGCACCGGACAAACTGGTCGATGGCAAGAGCATCATGGCCGTGATGATGCTCGCAGCAGGCAAAGGTACTCAGGTACACCTGCACACCGAAGGTGAAGACGACACAGAGGCACTCAACGCACTGGTTGAGCTGATCAACAATCGCTTTGACGAAGGCGAATAACGCACAAGCATTCTACTGCCCCCTTGTCTCACACAGCCGCGTGCCCTTCTGGTAGCCCAACACCAAGCCGAGCTACCAGACGTAGGATCCACTACGACAGTTGCTCAATCACTCACGATATCTAGTTGTTCAATCAGAAGCGAGCGCCCCAATGAGCGTCCAACGGGCTCGCGATCACGGCCTACAGCAACGATTTGCTTGAACAGTGCGTTCATATTGCCCGAGACAATAAACGGGTTCAGCGCATGCTGCACCTCGCCATGCTCAATCCAGAAACCAATGCCGCGCATGGAGAACTCACCGCTTCATCAGGCGAGAATCCCTCATTCAGGTCGATGCTCACCTCAGCCTTGCACTGACCAACGTAGACTGCCAGCCCAAGCCAAGCTGTAGCGTCGGTGTACAGGGGTCCACGTGATCATCTGCCACCCGCTGCACACGGTGTGCCGTACGCAGCGCAAGCGCTTCACAGGCATCGGCACCTTGTGCGCGAGCCTCAGCAAGCAGCACTTCGACATGCGCCTTCAAGTCGGGCAGATTTTCAGGCCCTACAGCCTCCGGCGCCTTGTTCACATCATTCATCATTGGGAAATCCTTTTCTTGAGCCAGGTAAAGTGAGGCCTGCGCAGCGCTAACGCGCACGTTCGCCGGGCAAGCGATACGTTCAAGAAGGACGAACAGCGAAGAAGGGCTTACGCCACGACAGTACGAGAGTCCGTTTCAGTGTTCGTATCCTTATCGAACGACAGAACGGACTCTACGCCTGCAAACAGATGACCTGATCCTACATAGTTATGGCCAGGCCCAAGGGAATCAGCTACCAGCGACCGTCATTTTCTCGATCAGTACGGAGCCAGTGTGGATATTGCTGCGGGTTTCCAGATCATTACCGATTGCAACGATTTGCTGGAACATGTCTTTCATATTGCCGGCGATCGTCACCTCCTGAACCGCAAACTGGATCTCACCGTTCTCCACCCAGAAACCTGCCGCGCCACGGGAGTAATCGCCTGTCACCATATTCAGGCCATGCCCCATCAGTTCAGTGACCAACAGGCCGCGCCCCATGCGACGCAGCAGTGCAGCCTGATCTTCATCACCATGGGTGACAAACAGGTTGTGCACACCACCGGCGTTGGCGGTGCTCGGCATGCCCAGTTTGCGCCCGGAATAAGTGCCCAGAACATAAGACACCAACTCACCGTTTTTGACGAATGGCTTGGCATAGGTTGCCAGCCCATCACCATCGAAGGCCGCACTGCCCAAGGCACGCTGCAGGTGCGGACGCTCATCCAGGGTCAGCCAATTCGGGAACAACTGCTGGCCCATGGCGCCATCGAGGAACGACGATTTGCGGTACAGGTTTCCACCGGAGATCGCCGACAGGAAGCTGCTGAACAGCCCACCGGCCAGTTCCGCCGAGAACAGCACCGGCACCTCGCAGGTGGGTACCGGGCGCGCGCCCAGACGGCTGGCAGCACGCTGCGCAGCGCGCCGGCCAATGCTCTGCGGGTCGGCCAGCAACTCGCCCTGACGATTGACGTCATACCAGTAGTCGCGCTGCATCTGCCCATCGCCCTCGGCGATCATCACGCAACTCAAGCTGTGACGCGTCGAGGCATAACCGCCGATGAAACCATGGCTGTTGCCGTAGACGCGGCAGCCCTGATGGGTATTGAGGGTGGTGCCATCAGCATTCTTGATCCGTGGATCGGCCTCGAATGCCGCCGCCTCGCAGGCCAAGGCCTTCTCGATGGCCTGTTCCGGAGTGATGTCCCAGGCATGGTAAAGATCGAAGTCCGGCAAATCGCGAGCCATCAACGCGGCATCAGCCAGCCCGGCGCAATCGTCTTCGGAGGTGTGCTTGGCAATCGCCAGTGCGGCAGCAACGGTTTCACGAATCGCCTCACTGCCGCTGGCCGAGGTGCTGGCCGAACCTTTGCGCTGACCAACGTACAAAGTGATACCAAAGCCTTGGTCACGGTTGAACTCAACCGTCTCTACTTCACGTTGACGCACCGAGGTCGACAGCCCCTGCTCCAGCGAAACGGCTACTTCGCAGGCACTGGCGCCTTGGCGCCGGGCCTCGGCAATGATCTGCTCGACCTGCTCCTGCAGTGCCGGCAGGGCTTGCGGACCTACGCTCTGGACTGAACTCATGGTCTTCTCCACTCAAAATCTGCTCTCGGCACGGGTCAACTCACGACCGGGCCGGACAAGCGGCCCCCGACTGGTTATCATGGCGGCGTTTCCACGCGGACTGCCACCATGGTTGATTCTTACGACGATGCCTTCGACGAAGGCGAAAAAAGCAAAACCCAGATCAAGCGCGAACTGCATGCGCTGGTCGACCTCGGCGAGCGCCTTACAACGCTCAAGCCGGACACCCTGGCACGCCTGCCGCTGACCGACGCCCTGCGCCGGGCCTTGGCCGATGCCAGCAAACACACCGCCCACATTGCCCGTAAACGCCACTTGTCGTTCATCGGCAAATTGATGCGCGATCAGGACATCGAGGCCATTCTTGCGCTGCTGGACCAACTCGATGCCTCCACTCGCCAGTACAACGAACGATTCCACAACCTTGAACGCTGGCGCGACCGTCTGATCGGCGGCACCGACGAAGACCTCGAGCGTTTCGTCAACGAATACGCCGAAGCGGATCGCCAACAGCTGCGCTCGCTGATCCGTCAGGCCCAGCATGAGCTGGCGCGCAACAAGCCGCCAACTGCCAGCCGCAAGATCTTCAAGTACATCCGCGACCTCGACGAAACCCAGCGCGGCCTGCGCTGATCTTCGTAGCCGAGCCGGCACCCTGCCGGCTCGACCTTTTCGTCATGCGCCCGTGCCACCCACGGTGATCGCATCGATCTTCAGCGTCGGCTGACCCACACCCACAGGCACCGATTGCCCATCCTTGCCACACGTGCCGACACCACTGTCCAGCGACAGGTCGTTACCGACCATCGACACACGGCTCATGGCCTCCGGCCCGTTACCGATCAGGGTCGCTCCCTTCACCGGCGTGGTAATCTTGCCGTCCTCGATGAGGTAGGCCTCACTGGTGGAAAACACGAACTTGCCACTGGTGATATCCACCTGCCCGCCGCCAAGGTTTGCGCAGTACAGGCCACGCTTCACCGAAGCGATGATTTCAGCCGGGTCGCTATCACCGGCGCGCATGTAGGTGTTGGTCATGCGCGGCATCGGCAAGTGTGCATAGGACTCACGCCGGCCGTTACCGGTGCGCGCCATCCCCATCAAGCGGGCATTGAGCTTGTCCTGCATGTAGCCTTTGAGGATGCCGTTCTCGATCAAGGTGGTGCATTCGGTGGGGGTACCTTCGTCATCGACGCTCAGCGAGCCGCGGCGCCCTTCCAGGGTACCGTCGTCGACAATGGTGCAGAGACTGGACGCGACCTGCTCCCCCAAACGACCGCTATAGGCCGAGCTGCCCTTGCGGTTGAAATCACCCTCAAGACCATGGCCGACCGCTTCATGGAGCAACACCCCTGACCAGCCCGGGCCGAGAACCACCGGCAATGTCCCGGCCGGCGCCGGAACCGCCTCAAGGTTGACCAAGGCCTGACGCAATGCCTCACGGGCATAGCCCATGACACGCTCATCGGTGAAGAAACGGTAGTCGGTGCGCCCGCCGCCGCCGTGGCCGCCGCGTTCACGGCGACCATTCTGCTCGACGATCACGCTGACGTTGAAACGCACCAGCGGTCGCACATCGGCAGCCAGGCTACCGTCGGCGGCCGCGACCAGGATGCGCTCCCAGACGCCGGCCATGCTGACACTGACCTGCTGGATACGTGGGTCCAGCTTGCGGGTTGCCGCATCGACACGCTTGAGCAGCTCGACCTTCTCGGCACGGCTGATGACCTCAAGTGGATTGTCCGGCGAGTACAACTGCACCACGTCCTGGCTTTTGAACGCCTGAACACTGCCGTTCTGTCCAGCTCGGGAAATTGAACGGGCAGCACGAGCCGCCGAGCTCAAGGCCTCAAGGTTGATCGCATTGCTGTAGGCGAAACCGGTTTTTTCACCGGATTGGGCACGAACACCTACCCCCTGATCGAGGTTGAAGCTGCCCTCTTTGACAATGCCGTCCTCCAGTGCCCACGACTCGGAAATCTGCCCCTGAAAGTACAGGTCGGCGGCATCGATACCGGGCCCGGCCAGCTCACCGAGCACCGACTGCAGGCTGTCCAGGGTAAGACCACCTGGCGCCAGCAGGTGCTCACTGACGGTGGATAACAACTCGCTCATAGTCACTCCGAGGTGTGCGCAGGCCGCAAGGCGTCCTGCGAAAAAAAGCGCCGGTGCAAGGCCACCGGCATCCGCGCCCGGATGGACGCCTGTTCGCTGCTGTCGCGTTCGGCCAGCAGCACGGCTTCGCCGGTGTCCTGTTCGGCGACGATGCGCCCCCATGGATCGACGATCGCCGCATGACCAAAGGTTTCCCGTGGACCGGGATGAGTGCCGCCCTGAGCCGCAGCCAACACATAACACTGCGTTTCAATAGCCCGGGCACGTATCAGCACTTCCCAGTGTGCGGCACCGGTTACCGCGGTAAACGCCGCCGGCGCACTGATCAATTCAGCCCCCGCTTCGCGCAAGGCGCTATAGAGCTCCGGAAAGCGCAGGTCATAGCAAACACTGAGCCCCAGACGGCCAACCGGCGTATCGGCCACGACCACCCGACTTCCATGGGCATAATCATCGGACTCACGATAACGGCCACGGTTGTCGGCCACATCGACATCGAACAGGTGCAGCTTGTCGTAGCGCGCCACCTGCTGCCCCTGATCGTCGATCAGCAACGAACAGGCATGGGCTTTCGCGTCGGGCTGCCCGACCGGCGGCAAAGGCACGGTTCCGGCCACAATCCATAACCTGAGGTCACGTGCCGTCTGTTTCAACCACGGCAGGATTGGCCCCTCGCCAAGCGCTTCGGCTCGGCCGATTGCGGCACTGTCACGACGCCCCATGGCCGCAAAGTTTTCTGGCAAGACTGCCAGCCGCGCACCGCCATGGGCTGCACGCTCAAGCAATGCGTGGGCCTGGGCCAGGTTGCCAGCAATATCGCTCTGGCTGACCATCTGAATCACGGCTGCTTTCATCAACGGTTCTTCTCGAAAGGTTTGATAAAGCTAATCTTAGGCTCTTTCCACGGGCCTTCGACGCGATAGTGCACGCTGGCATAACGTGCCACCCGATCCCCCAGCAGGCGGTCAACCAGGAACAGGGCACCGCCAATGGCCGGCGCACCGACAATCAACGCCGCCAATGGCAGGTTGTTGGTCACCGGCAAGGTCACCAGCAGGTTGGCATCGATCTGGTCTCGAACCATGTCCAGTGTGCCATCCAGCTCCAGATTACTTGAGGGCCCCGTCACGGTGATCGGTTCACGCGTCACGTAGACGCCCTCACTGGCGACCAACAAGCCTTTGACCCGGTCATAACTCAGGCCTTTGCCAAGCAGGTCGGAGAAGTCCAGGCGCAAGCGACGGCCAATCGAGTTGAAGTTCAGCAGACCAAACACCCGCAGCGCCTGAGCACCACCTTCCACCTCGACAAACTGGCCTTTGCGTAGCGAGGCATCAAGGCTGCCGGAAAACCGCTTGAGGCCAACCCAGGCGGGCGAGCCTGGCCAGCGGCCGTCGGCGTCCAGACGAAAATCCCGACTGGTCACGGTCGGTGCGAACTTCCAGGCCTTGAGCACATCTGCCACGTCCTTGCCTTCCAGACGGCCCTTGTACCAACTACTGCTCGCCCCCGGCACACCCTCCCAGCCAGCGTTGCCATCAATCATCAAGCCTTTGAGATTGAGGTCCAGATCCTTCAGCGCTACGCCCTTGGCCGTGGGCCGCAGCTTCAGCGACCAACTGCCCAACAGATCGTCACCCAGGAACAACTTGCCGATGGTCAGGTCGACTGCAGGAATTTTGCGCGGATCGACAGTAGCCAAGGGGTCAGGGGCATCCGGGGCCGTAACCTCAGCGGGATCAGCCGACGGCAGATGAATGGTCTGCAAATTAAGGGTGATCGGTTGTGCCTGGTTATCCGGCAGGCGCGCATTACCTATGACCTCCTTGCTGTCCAGGCGCACGCCCCAACTGTCATTGCTACGGTTGACACGAACCACCGCCTGGTTGAGGTCAAGACCGAATGCCTTGACCTGCCCAATGCTCACATTGGCACTCTGGAGGGCTTGCCGGGCACTGCCGCCTGGATCGTTTCCGGCATAACGTTCCAGCTGTTTCTGCCAAAGCGCCACGTCCAGCTCGGCCAGCTTGCCACTCAACCGCACGCCCTGGGCAGAGGGCAACTGGGCATTGCCTTCGCCAAACAACAGTTCGCCGCGCCCTTGGCCGGGCTTGCCCACCGGCGATGCGTACACCAGGTTGGCAAGGTCTGCGTAATCAACATCGTAACGGCGCTCAGGGCCTTGCAGGTTCATCCGAAACTGGCTGTTACGCACCTCGCCAGCGGATTTGCCAAACGGTGCAGGCAAGTCGATTGCCAGCCCCTTGAGCGTGGAGTTGATCGTCAGTTGATTGCTGCGGCTACCCAAGGCTACCTGCAGCTCGTAGGGCAGTTCGCCAGACAGCGGCAAGGCTTGGTTGAACTGCAGCCAGTCGGTCAGCGCCTTGAGCCCGATCTGCCCCTTGGCAGCGAGGCGGGTCTGCAACTGACCGGGCTTGCCTTCCGCGAAAATCTGCGCAGTGAACGGCTTGTCGAACGCCCGGGCCGTAATGCCCTGACCGCTCAGACCTTTGTCATAATCAAATCGAAAATCGCCCTTGAGCTGGCTCAATTCCAGCGCCGGCTCACGGATCTTGAGGCGTGCATCAGCCGTACTGAAGTCCACAAGCACCTTGGGCTGTTGCCCCTTCACCAGTGGAACATCGAGCTTGAGCTTGCCCACCAGGCTGCCCTCGCCCTCCCAACCGGCAAAGGTCGGCCCGGTGCCAATAGGTGCCTCCTGGAGAATCTTCAGACCATCGCCAAGCCCGCCGGAAAATTCGCCATCAAGGTACAAGTGGCTGTGCTCGCCACTGTCCACATGGGGAATATCGACTATCACGTTGCTGACCTGGGTATTGAGCAACTCCCCACTGCGGGCCTTTACCCGCACCCCGGCATCGTCGATGAACACGTCGCCGTCGACGTTGCGCACCGTCGGCCAGCCCGGCTGAAAATCGAGGGCCGCATCATGCACCTTGAAAAACAGGCTGATGCTCCGAGCCTCAGGGGATGCCCCGTGGTTCAGCGAGCCCTGGTACTGAAAATAGCCCTCATCGACCGCACCCTTGAGAATTGCCGTGCGCAGCCACTCATCCAATGCGGGGCTCAAGACTGCCGGCAGGTACTTGCCAGTGTAACGACCGTCACCCTCGACCAGACCGACACGCAGGTCCATGTAGTCCTCAAGCGCAGGGTCGAAGAGCAGACGAATCAGGAAATCGCCAGCGATCTTGCCTTCCTCTCCCAGCACCTTGAGGTAAGGCGCAATGAGGGTGAAGCCGTCCTGATCCAGACGCCAGGTCAAGCGTGCATTGGCTTTCTGGTAATGCCAGGGTTTGGCGAAGATAGGATCGAGATGCAGCATGAATGCATCGGTATCAAGGCGTAGCTCACCCTGACCAAGGTCACCACTGATGCTGCCACTGACGTTTCCTGCCGCCGGTGCACCGTGGTAGGCCGAAAACCCCACCCGGTCGAGGTTGGCTGCAAAGCTCAGGCGCTGATCGCCACTGGCCTTGGGTCGAATATCCAGCCGCACGTTGCGCAAGCCACCGGTCACCTTGAGACCATCAACCACGGCCATCAGAGTGTCCGGCAGCGGAGCCAGGGCATCGATCAACGGCGTGAGCGGGGCAAGGTCCAGGCGATCGGCCTGCACCTCCCAGGTTTCTTCGGTTTTCTCGGTGGCCGCCAACTGGCGCAACTGGATACGAGATTCCCAGCGGATTTCGCCCAGGCTCATCGCCAGGGAGTCTACGGCCACTTCGAAGCCCTGCTCGCTACGCTGGAACCAGGCGTTGAGGGCCAGGTTATCCAGGGCGATGGCTTTGCGCCCGGTATAGGCACCGCGCAACCGCGGCGCGTTCATGCGCACCACCGCACTGCTCACCGCACCGTTCGACCAGTTGAGCCAGACCTCGCCGCCACTACGCAACTGCTCGGCCTTCCACTGCCCCAGCCATTTCGGCGGTATCCACTTGGCCCAGTCACTCTGCGGCAGGCTCAGGTACGCCTCTAGTTGCGCCTCACGCCATTGAGCCGGGCGAATCCGGCTGCGCAGGCTCAAGGCCAGCGGCTGGCCGTCGGGCAGGGTCGCACGCGCATCAAGACGCTGGCGCACACTGCCGGTCTGTAGCCCGAGGCTGACATAGGTAAGGGTTGTCGGATCACGCTGGAACGGCTCAAGGGTCACCTGGCTGTCGAACAGGGAAACCTTCGAGACCACCTGAAGTTGGGTCAGCACCTGCTCAGGGTCGAGTGATTGCGCTTGCGTGACGGGCAAACCCTTCAGCGCCCAACGGCCATTCTCATCTTCATGCAGGCTCACCTGCAGGCCACCCAACTCGATCTGGGCAATGCGTAGCTGACGCTCCATCAAGCTGGCCCAAAGGTCTGGCACGACCCTGACCGCATCCAGGCGCAAGGCGTTGGGGCCATCACCCAACTGCACATCACGCACCAGCAAAACCGGCGCCAACCCACTCCAGCGCCCCTCCAGGGCGCCGATATGGACAGGCATGCCCAAGGCCTGCTCGGCCTTGTCCTGAGCGTCATTCCGGTATTCAGCCACCAACGGCACCAACTGCCGCCCAAGGCTTACGTAAAGTGCGACAAGCACTGTCAGCAGGGCGCAACCGCCCAAGCCCCAGCGAGTCAATGCGATCAGAACGCGCGTCAGACGTTCCATGTCGATGTCTCCCCGAGTCGAGCTTTAACTATGGCCCGGACTACCGGCTTTGCCAGCAGCCACAGCTCAAATGAACAACAAAAGCGAATCAGAGCAGCACCACATCATATTGTTCCTGGGAATACATCGACTCGACCTGGAAGCGAATCGTTCGCCCGATGAACGCCTCAAGTTCGGCAACATTGCCAGACTCCTCGTCGAGCAACCGGTCCACCACCTTCTGGTTGGCCAGCACTCTATAGCCTTCAGCCTGATAGGCGCGGGCCTCGCGAAGGATTTCCCGGAAAATCTCGTAACAGATTGTCTCGGGTGTTTTCAGCTTGCCGCGACCATGGCAACTGATGCAGGGCTCGCAGAGCACCTGTTCGAGGCTTTCACGGGTGCGCTTGCGGGTCATCTGCACCAGGCCCAACTCGGTGATACCAATGATGTTGGTCTTGGCATGATCACGTTCGAGCTGCTTCTCCAGCGTACGCAATACCTGGCGCTGATGCTCTTCGTCTTCCATGTCGATGAAGTCGATGATGATGATCCCGCCAATGTTGCGCAGGCGCAGTTGCCTGGCAATCGCGGTTGCCGCCTCCAGGTTGGTCTTGAAGATGGTCTCTTCAAGGTTGCGATGCCCGACGAAAGCCCCGGTGTTCACATCGATCGTGGTCATCGCTTCAGCCGGGTCGACCACCAGATAACCACCGGACTTGAGCGGCACCTTGCGGTCCAGCGCACGCTGGATTTCGTCCTCGACGCCATAAAGGTCGAAAATCGGACGCTCACCCGGGTAATGCTCCAGCCGGTCGGCGATTTCCGGCATCAGCTCGGCGACGAACTGCGTTGTTTTCTGGAACGTTTCCCGAGAGTCGATGCGGATCTTCTCGATTTTCGGGTTAACCAGGTCGCGCAGGGTACGCAAGGCCAGGCCCAGATCCTCATAAATGACGGTCGGCGCCCCCACGGTCTTGATCTGATTACCAATCTGCTCCCAGAGTCTGCGCAGGTAGCGAATGTCCATGAGGATTTCATCGGCGCCCGCGCCTTCGGCAGCCGTGCGCAGGATGAAACCACCGGCATCCTTGATATTTTCCTGGGCCACGCAGTCACTGACCACCTGTTTGAGACGCTCACGCTCGGCTTCGTCTTCGATTTTCAGGGAAATACCGACATGGCTGGTGCGTGGCATGTACACCAGATAACGCGAAGGAATCGAAAGCTGTGTGGTCAGACGAGCGCCCTTTGAGCCGATAGGGTCCTTGGTCACCTGCACCACCAGGCTCTGACCTTCATGCACCAAGGCACTGATGGTTTCGACTGCCGGCCCTTCACGCAGGGAGATTTCCGACGCATGGATGAACGCTGCGCGCTCCAGGCCAATATCGACAAAAGCTGCCTGCATACCCGGCAGTACACGCACCACCTTGCCCTTGTAGATGTTGCCGACAATCCCGCGGCGCTGGGTACGCTCGACATGCACCTCTTGCAGGACACCGTTTTCCACCACCGCCACGCGTGATTCCATCGGCGTGATATTGATCAGAATCTCTTCACTCATGGCTGGCTCTCGTCAAAGGTGTTCAGGTAATGATGGCTCGCTCATGGAAGACTGGCGAGCGCAGGCAGCTTCAGTGCATCCTCGCTCAACAGGCCTGTAGGCGTTGCCAGCAAGGAATGCCGAACCGCGCCAGCAGTTCGGCCGTTTCACAAAGCGGCAAGCCGACAACGGCGGAATAACTACCACTCAGGCCCTGCACAAACACGGCCCCCAAGCCCTGGATTGCGTAAGAGCCGGCCTTGTCATGCGGCTCGCCACTCTCCCAGTAAGCCTGCGCTTCGGCCGGGCTGATCGAGCGAAACGCAACGCGGCTGCTCACAGACAGGCTCTCGCAACGGGAACCGTCGGTAATGGCAACAGCGGTCAACACCTCATGCTCGCGCCCGGAAAGCGCAGCAAGCATCGCCAGGGCTTCGGCACGGTCCTGCGGTTTACCCAAGATCTGCCCATCCAGAACCACCGCGGTATCAGCCCCCAAGACCGCCAAGGGCGCGTGCGCCTCCGTGGCGGCGAGCATTGCCAGCCCGGCCAATGCCTTGCCACGCGCCAGGCGCTCGACATAGGCACAGGCCGACTCACCGGCCAGGGGGGTTTCATCGATGGAGGCACTGATGACCGTGAATGGCACACCAATCTGGGTCAACAGTTCACGACGGCGTGGCGAACCAGAGGCCAGGTACAGCGGGGTCATCTTGACGTCTCCCTGTCAACGGCGGGCAGTGGAATCAGTGGATGCCGAGTCGGCGGCGCAAGCCTTGCAAGGCATAGCTGATCCAGGGCCAGAGCAAGGCACTGACAACGGCAGGCCAGAGCAAGGCGAGGGTCGGCTGGCGGTTACCGGTCAGGGCGCTTAGCCACAGTTGGACCAGCTGCGCCAGACCAAAGATCACCAGCACCACCAGGCTCTGTTGCCACATGGGGAACATGCGCAACCGCTGCTGCAGCGACAGGATCAGAAAGCTGATCAAGGTCAGCACCAGTGCGTTCTGTCCCAACAGGGTCCCACACAGCACATCGGACGCCAGGCCGAGCACAAAAGCCGTAGTCATTCCGACCTTGTGCGGCAGCGTCAGCGTCCAGAACACCAGCAATAACGCCAGCCACAAGGGTCGCAGGTGATCGGAGCCCTCTGGCATGGGGGCAACGCTCAACAGTATGCCGATCACGAAGCTCAGCCAAATGACCCAGCCATTTCTGCTTTGGGTACTAACCATTAGTGTCTCTCCCGGGAGTGGACCGGCGCAGCACCTGCGCCACGGGCCGGGGCAGTTGCCGCGGGAGCAGGTGCAGCAGGCACTGCAACAGGTGCCGTGGCAGCAGGCGTGGCCGGCGCGGGCGCAACCGTGGCCGGGGCATCACCTGGCACGGCGAGCTTCTGCCGGTCCGCGGCTTCCTGGGCCTGAGCCGCTTCGGTGGCACGCTGCTCAGGAGAACGACTGTCACTGAACACCAACAGCATGTAGCGGCTGCGATTGAGTGCCGCCGTTGGCACCGCACGGACAATAGCGAAGGGCTGGCCTGAGTCGTGAATGACTTCCTTGACCGTGGCCACCGGATAACCGGCCGGGAACCGCTGACCGAGGCCAGAGCTGACCAGCAGGTCGCCCTCCTTGATGTCGGCGGTATCGGCAACATGACGCAGCTCAAGGCGCTCCGGGTTGCCGGTACCGCTGGCAATGGCGCGCAAGCCATTGCGGTTGACCTGCACGGGAATGCTATGGGTGGTATCGGTGAGCAGCAGCACACGGGACGTGTAAGGCATCAGTTCGACCACCTGCCCCATCAGGCCGCGAGCATCGAGCACGGGCTGGCCCAGAACGACGCCATCACGCTCGCCCTTGTTGATCAGGATACGGTGGGTGAACGGGTTCGGATCGATACCGATCAGCTCGGCGACCTCGACCTTTTCGTTAACCAATGCCGAGGAATTGAGCAGTTCGCGCAAACGCACGTTCTGTTCCGTCAGGGCAGCCAGCTTCTGCAAGCGACCTTGCAGTAGCAGCGCCTCGGTCTTGAGTTTCTCGTTCTCGGCCATCAATTCGGCACGGCTGCCGAACTGGTTGGAGATGCCCTGCCAGAACTGCTCCGGCAGGTTGGTAACCCAGTAGGCTTTGATCAGTACCCGCGACATTTGCTGACGCACCGGCTGCAACACCGAAAAACGCGCGTCGACCACCATCAGGGCGACCGAAAGCACCACCAGCACGAGCAAGCGAACACCCAGTGAAGGGCCTTTGGCGAAAAGCGGTTTAATGGGCCGTTCCTCGTGGGCGACTATTCAGGAGGTCAATCATACGGCAACACACGTGCCGACGCCTGGCGTAACGCGATGCGGCGCCTGAAGGCGCCGACAACCGCATACAGGTAGCACCCTTGGCACTACCTGTAAACCACACATCGGATGGCTGCCGGCAAGATCACTCGCTGGAGAGCAGGTCCATGGTGTGCTTGTCCATCATCTCCAGCGCACGACCACCGCCACGGGCGACACAGGTCAGCGGATCTTCGGCGACGATGACCGGCAGGCCGGTTTCCTGGGCCAGCAGCTTGTCCAGATCGCGCAGCAACGCGCCACCACCGGTCAGCACCAGGCCACGTTCGGCGATATCCGAAGCCAGCTCGGGCGGTGATTGCTCCAGCGCGCTCTTGACCGCCTGGACGATAGTCGCCAGGGACTCCTGCAGCGCTTCGAGCACCTCGTTGGAGTTCAAGGTGAAAGCACGTGGAACGCCTTCTGCCAGGTTACGGCCGCGTACATCGACTTCGCGGACTTCGCCGCCCGGATAAGCGGTACCGATTTCCTGCTTGATGCGCTCGGCGGTGGACTCACCGATCAGGCTGCCGTAGTTACGGCGCACGTAGGTCACGATGGCTTCGTCGAAACGATCGCCGCCCACACGCACGGACTCGGCATAAACCACGCCGTTCAAGGAGATCAGTGCAATCTCAGTGGTACCACCACCGATATCGACGACCATCGAACCGCGCGCCTCTTCAACCGGCAGGCCTGCACCGATCGCAGCAGCCATTGGCTCTTCGATCAGGAACACTTCACGGGCACCGGCGCCCAGCGCCGACTCACGAATGGCACGACGCTCGACCTGGGTCGATTTGCACGGCACGCAGATCAGCACACGAGGGCTGGGCTGCAGGAAGCTGTTTTCGTGAACCTTGTTGATGAAGTACTGCAACATTTTTTCGCAAACGCTGAAATCGGCGATAACGCCGTCCTTCATCGGACGAATGGCAGCAATGTTACCGGGCGTACGGCCCAGCATGCGTTTGGCTTCGGTACCGACAGCGACGACACTTTTCTGGTTGCCGTGAGTACGAATGGCCACGACCGAGGGCTCATTCAGGACGATACCGCGCTCACGCACGTAAATAAGGGTGTTGGCAGTGCCCAGGTCGATGGAAAGATCGCTGGAAAACATGCCACGCAGTTTCTTGAACATGGGAAAGTGACCCTAGGCAACGCGTGGGTAAAAAAGTGCGGCAAACTCTAACAACGGCGGGGATTTTGGGCAAGGCGCCAATATGTTAAATTGGCAGTTTTTCCGAGCAAGCCAGCACATGATCGCGGCCGTATGACCGTAAAATTGCCGGCATGTTCCTCATCACGGATGAAATCCGTTTTTTTGTTTCCCTGGAGATTCCCATGGCGCTTCAACGCTGCGACGTGGAAAAGATTGCTCATTTGGCCCGTCTGGGCCTGAATGAAAGCGATCTGCCACGCACCACTGATGCCCTGAACAGTATTCTGGGGCTGGTCGACCAGATGCAAGCCGTCGACACCACCGGCATCGAACCACTCGCCCACCCGCTGGAAGCCAGCCAGCGCCTGCGCGCTGACGTGGTCACCGAAAGCAACCATCGCGACCAGTACCAGGCCATCGCCCCGGCGACCGAAAACGGCCTGTACCTGGTTCCGAAAGTCATCGAGTAAGGGAAAAGAGCCTGCCATGCATCAACTGACCCTGGCCGAGATCGCCCGCGGACTCGCCGACAAACGTTTTTCCTCCGAAGAACTGACCCGTGCACTGTTGGCACGCATTCAGCAACTCGACCCACAACTTAACAGTTTCATCAGCATCACCGAAGAGCTGGCCATCAGCCAGGCCCGTGCCGCCGACGCACGGCGTGCTGCTGGCGAGACCGGTGCCCTGCTCGGCGCGCCGATCGCCCACAAAGACCTGTTCTGCACCCAAGGCGTGCGGACCAGCTGCGGCTCGAAGATGCTCGACAACTTCAAGGCGCCCTACGACGCCACCGTTGTCAGCAAGCTGGCCGAAGCTGGCACTGTCACCCTGGGCAAGACCAACATGGACGAGTTCGCCATGGGTTCGGCCAACGAATCGAGCTACTACGGCGCCGTCAAGAACCCGTGGAGCCTCGAGCACGTCCCTGGCGGTTCTTCCGGTGGTTCGGCCGCGGCTGTCGCCGCACGCCTGTTGCCAGCCGCCACCGGCACCGATACCGGTGGTTCGATCCGCCAGCCTGCGGCGCTGACCAACCTGACCGGCCTCAAGCCGACCTATGGTCGTGTTTCACGCTGGGGCATGATCGCCTATGCCTCAAGCCTTGATCAGGGCGGCCCGATGGCCCGCACCGCCGAAGACTGCGCACTGCTGCTGCAAGGCATGGCCGGTTTCGATGCCAAGGACTCCACCTGCATCGATGAGCCCGTGCCCGATTACAGCGCCAACCTGAATGCATCCCTTGAAGGCCTGCGCATCGGCCTGCCGAAGGAGTACTTCGGTGCCGGTCTCGATCCGCGCATTGCCGACCTGGTCCAGGCCAGCGTCAAAGAGCTGGAGAAGCTCGGTGCGGTCATCAAGGAAATCAGCCTGCCGAACATGCAGCACGCCATTCCGGCCTACTACGTGATCGCGCCGGCAGAAGCCTCTTCCAACCTGTCGCGCTTCGACGGCGTGCGCTTCGGCTACCGCTGCGAAAACCCGAAAGACCTCACCGACCTGTACAAGCGCTCGCGCGGCGAAGGCTTCGGTGCCGAAGTACAACGCCGGATCATGGTTGGCGCCTACGCCTTGTCGGCGGGTTACTACGATGCCTATTACCTGCAGGCGCAGAAAATCCGTCGGTTGATCAAGAACGACTTCATGGCCGCCTTCAACGAGGTCGACGTCATTCTCGGCCCAACCACGCCGAACCCGGCCTGGAAGATTGGCGCGAAGAACAATGATCCGGTTGCTGCGTACCTGGAAGACGTCTACACCATCACCGCCAACCTCGCGGGCCTGCCGGGCCTGTCGATGCCGGCCGGGTTCGTCGAAGGTCTGCCGGTCGGCGTGCAATTGCTCGCCCCGTATTTCCAGGAAGGCCGCCTGCTCAACGTCGCGCACCGCTATCAGCAAGTGACTGACTGGCACACCCGCGCACCTAAAGGCTTCTGAGGAATACACACATGCAATGGGAAGTTGTTATCGGGCTGGAGATTCATACCCAGCTCGCCACCCAGTCGAAGATTTTCTCCGGTAGCGCCACCACCTTTGGCGCCGAGCCGAACACCCAGGCCAGCCTGATCGACCTGGGCATGCCCGGCGTGCTGCCGGTGCTGAACGAAGAAGCCGTGCGCATGGCCTGCATGTTCGGCCTGGCGATCGACGCCGAGATCGGCAAGCACAACGTGTTCGCCCGCAAGAACTACTTCTACCCTGACCTGCCCAAGGGTTACCAGATCAGCCAGATGGAGTTGCCGATTGTCGGCAAGGGCCACCTGGACATCGCCCTGGAAGACGGCACCGTCAAGCGTATCGGCATTACCCGCGCGCACCTGGAAGAAGACGCCGGCAAGAGCCTGCACGAAGACTTCAGCGGCGCCACCGGCATCGACCTGAACCGTGCTGGCACCCCGCTGCTGGAGATCGTCTCCGAGCCGGAAATGCGCAGCGCCAAGGAAGCCGTGGCCTACGTCAAGGCGATCCATGCGCTGGTGCGCTACCTGGGCATCTGCGACGGCAACATGGCCGAAGGCTCGCTGCGTTGCGACTGCAACGTCTCGATTCGTCCGAAAGGCCAGGCCGAGTTCGGCACCCGCTGCGAGATCAAGAACGTCAACTCGTTCCGCTTCATCGAGCGTGCGATCAACAGCGAAGTGCAACGCCAGATCGACCTGATCGAAGACGGCGGCAAGGTCATCCAGGAAACCCGCCTGTACGACCCGAACAAGGACGAAACCCGCTCGATGCGCAGCAAGGAGGAAGCCAACGACTACCGTTACTTCCCCGACCCGGACCTGCTACCTGTGGTCATCGAAGAGGCCTTCCTCGAAGCCACCCGCGCCACCCTGCCGGAGCTACCACCGCAGAAACGCGAGCGCTTCCAGAGCCAGTTCGGCCTGTCCAGCTACGACGCCAACGTGCTGGCTTCCAGCCGTGAACAGGCAGACTACTTCGAACAGGTGGTTGGCGTATGTGGCGATGCCAAACTGGCCGCCAACTGGGTCATGGTCGAACTGGGCAGCCTGCTGAACAAGCTGGGCCTGGAAATCGAGCAATCACCGGTCAGTGCCGCACAACTGGGCGGTATGCTCTCGCGCATCATCGACAACACCATCAGCGGCAAGATCGCCAAGATGGTCTTCGAGGCGATGGCCGCCGGTGAAGGCGATGCCGACACCATCATCGAGGCCCGCGGACTGAAGCAAGTCACCGACAGCGGCGCGATCGAGAAAGTGCTGGACGAAGTGCTGGCAGCCAACGCCGAGCAGGTCGAGCAGTACCGCGCAGCCGATGAAGCCAAGCGCGGCAAGATGTTCGGTTTCTTCGTCGGTCAGGCAATGAAAGCGTCCAAAGGCAAGGCCAACCCGCAGCAAGTGAACCAATTGCTCAAGAGCAAGCTCGAAGGGTAATTGCATCGCCGGCAACGCTGGCTCCTACCAGGCCTGCACCTTGTAAGAGCCAGCCTTGCCAGCCATGCACACACCTCGGAGTATATGATTCATGTGGCGTCCGCTTAGTGCGCTAGCACTGTTCACCCTGGTTGCCGGCTGTGCCAGCCACGACATCGACCCTCACGGTTACGATGAAAGTGGTACGGCCTCCTATTACGGCGCCCGTCACCACGGCAAGCGTACTGCCAGTGGCGAACCGTTCAATCAACGCGCACTGACCGCTGCGCACCGCAGCCTGCCCTTCGGCACACAGGTACGCGTCACCAACCTGAACAACCAACGCAGCGTGGTGGTGCGCATTAACGACCGCGGCCCGCACACCCGCGGCCGGCTGATTGATCTCTCCCGTGCTGCCGCCGAACAATTGGGCATGATCCGTAGCGGAACGGCCCGCGTACGGGTACAAGGTCTTAGCGACTGACCTTTGAGGGAGCACGACCATTTTTGACCTGGCCTCATTACCGACCTTCAGCCTGCTGCAACTGATCAGCGGCCTGCTGCTGTTGATCACAGGTGCCGAGCTGCTGGTGCGTGCCGCCCTGCGCATGGCCGAAAGCCTGCAGGTGAGGCCGCTGATCATTGGTCTTAGCCTGGTAGCTTTCGGCAGCAGCGCACCACAATTGACGGTCAGTATTCAAGCGGCCTACAGCGGCGCGCCAGATGTCGCCGTCGGCAGTGTCATCGGCAGCAACATCTTCAACGTTCTGGTAACCCTTGGCTTGGCCGCACTGATTATTCCACTGCGGGTTTCCCGACAACTGGTAAGGCTGGACATCCCCTTGATGATCGGCGCCAGCCTGCTGGTCTATCTACTCGCGCTCAATGAACTGCTTGGCCGCCTGGAAGGCGCCCTGCTGCTCTGCGCACTGGTCGCTTACCTGAGCCTGCTCTGGCACCAATCCCGGCACCACGCGCGCACCTATCCGGCCCCAGGGCCAAGGCCACAGCGCAGCGCAGGTTTCTGGTTCAATAGCCTCTTGCTGATGGCTGCCGGCCTGGGACTTCTCAGCCTGGCCGGGCATTTGCTGCTGGAAGCCTCGGTCGAGGTGGCAGTCGACCTGGGACTCTCCGAACGAATCATTGGCCTGACAGTAGTTGCGGTCTGCACCTCACTGCCCGAGTTGGCCACCTCACTGATCGCCGCCTTGCGTGGCGAACGGGAGATCGCCGTGGGCAACGTCATTGGCAGCAACCTGTTCAACCTGCTCGCCGTGCTGGGCCTGACCAGCGTGCTGGCCCCGACGCCCTTGTCGATTTCCCCCAATGCACTGGACTTCGACTTGCCAGTGATGCTCGGCGTTGCTGTCCTGACCCTGCCAGTGTTCTATTCTGGCTACCGGATCACCCGCGCCGAAGGTCTGGTGTTTCTCTGCCTGTACCTGGCTTATGGTCTGCACGTGGTGGCTTTCACCACCGGCATGCCGCTGGCGACGAAGCTTGAGCGATTGATGCTGTTCTATGTCCTGCCAGTGCTCGCGGTGACGCTGCTTTACACCAGCCTGCAAGCCTGGCGCCGTCAACACTAAGGAGAACACGATGGGTGACAGCGAGAAACGCGGCGAACAGGTCCGCCGCCAGGTAATGGGTGACGCTTTCGTTGACCGCGCACTGGGTAACGCTACCGATTTCACGGCGCCGCTGCAGGCATTCGTCAACGAACATGCCTGGGGCAGTGTCTGGAGCCGAGAAGGCTTGCCGCTGAAAACCCGCAGCCTGATCACCCTGGCCGCACTGACCGCATTGAAGTGCCCGCAAGAACTCAAGGGCCACGTGCGCGGCGCCTTGAACAACGGCTGTACCGTAGAAGAGATTCGCGAAGCGTTGCTGCATTGCGCGGTGTATGCAGGCGTTCCAGCAGCAATAGACGCCTTCCGTGCCGCCCAGGAAGTGATCGACAGCTACCAACAGGGCTGATCGATCACTCGCCTGCCTTCGGCGCGTCAGTTGGAAACAGCGGCAGCCTTCTCGTTGCGTTTTTTCAGCCAGAAGGCCAGCCGCAATAGCACCAGCCAGACCGGAATCAGCATCACTGAGATGTTGATGCCCGGGGTCAAGTACATCACCACCAGAATCAGGGCCAGGAAGGCCAGGCAGATGTAGTTGGTCAGCGGGTAGCCCCAGCTTTTGTAGAACGTCGTTTCTCCGGCAGCCTGCTTGGCCCGGCGGAACTTCAAGTGGGTGATACTGATAATGCCCCAGTTGATCACCAACGATGACACCACCAGTGCCATTAGCAACTCAAAGGCCTTGGCCGGCATCACATAGTTGATCAACACACACAGCCCGGTGGCCACTGCCGAAACCCCCAGCGCCGCCAGGGGCACACCTCGTGCGTTGACCGTGAGCAGGCGCCTCGGCGCATCGCCTTGTGTTGCCAGGCCAAACAGCATGCGACTGTTGCAATACACGCAACTGTTGTACACCGACAGCGCTGCCGTCAGCACCACCAGGTTGAGTACCGTGGCCACCACGTTGCTATCAAGCGCATGGAAAATCATCACGAAGGGGCTGCCGCCCTGAACCACTTTCTGCCATGGGTAGAGCGACAACAGCACCGCCAGCGCCCCGATGTAGAACAGCAGAATGCGGTAGATCACCTGATTGGTCGCCCGCGGGATGCTGTAGCGCGGATTGTCGGCCTCAGCGGCGGTAATGCCGACCAGCTCCAGGCCGCCAAACGAGAACATGATCACCGCCATGGCCATCAACAACCCGGTCAGGCCGTTGGGAAAGAAACCACCGTATTGCCAAAGGTTGGCCACACTGGCGTCCGGGCCGCCATTGCCGCTGAACAGTAACCAGCCACCGAAGGCGATCATGCTGACAATCGCCACGACCTTGATCAAGGCAAACCAGAACTCCATCTCGCCATAGACCTTGACCTGGCTGAGGTTCATCAGGTTGATCAACACAAAGAACACTGCTGCCGAGGCCCAGGTCGGAAAGCCTGGCCACCAGTACTGGATGTAGATCCCCACGGCGGTCAGCTCGGCCATGCCCACCAGCACATAGAGCACCCAGTAGTTCCAGCCCGACATGAAACCGGCGAACTCACTCCAGTAACGGTGTGCGAAGTGGCTGAACGTACCCGATACCGGCTCCTCGACCACCATCTCGCCCAACTGTCGCATGATAAAAAATGCAATCAGCCCGGCAACCGCATACCCCAGCAAAATCGAAGGGCCAGCCAGCTGGATGGTTTGGGCAATGCCGAGAAACAAGCCAGTACCGATGGCACCGCCCAGGGCGATCAACTGGATATGGCGATTCTTCAGCCCACGATGCAAGCGCTCGGGCGTGATCTCGTCTTGCATGGAATGTCCTCGGACAGGTCAGGCAGCGTTTGAATTGTTTTGTGACAGGATCTAGATCCAGCCGCCCCACTGCAAGAGGAAGATGCCGATATTTGTCGTCAGCGCCGCCGCCACTGTGGTGATGACAATGATCGATGCCGCCAGCTCATGGTTGCCGTTGACGGCGCGGGCCATCACGTAGCTGGCAGCTGCCGTCGGGCTACCGAAGTAGAGGAACAGAATACCCAACTCGGCACCTCGGAAACCCCACAACCACGCGCCGACAGTACCGATCAGCGGCAACCAGACCATTTTCAGCAGGCTGGCACTGATGGCCAGACTGCCGCTGTTGCGCAACGATGCCAGCGACAGCGTGCCACCGATACAGATCAACGCCAACGGCAGTGTCATCTGCGCCAGATAGTCGCTGGAGGTCAGTAACCAGTTCGGCAATGGCACCTGTCCATACGCCATTGGAGTGGCCAGCAGCACGCTGATGATCAGCGGGTTACGCAAAATGCTCTTGAGAATGCTCCACGGGTCGGACTTGGTGCTGGAGCTGTAGACCGCCAGCACCACCGCCGCCAACGAGTTGTAGAGCAGGATCACCAGGCCCGCCAGAACCGCACCGAGCGAGATGCCGTAATCACCGTACATACTCGCCGCCAACGCCAGACCAATAACCCCGTTGTTGCCACGAAATGCACCCTGGGTATAGACACCACGGTCTTCACGCGGGCAACGCCACAGGGCATAGGCCCAAGCCAGGGAAAAACCACCCAGTGTTGCAACCACAAAGTACAGCAGCAAACCCGGCTTGACCGCCGCACTCAGGTCCGCGTGGTAGATACCCAGGAACAACAACGCTGGCATACAGACGTTGAAGACCAGGGACGAGGCGGTATGGATAAAACCGTCGTTGATGGCATTAATGCGCTTGAGCAGCACCCCCATGAACAACATCGCAAACACAGGCGCAGTGATGTTCAGCGTCTGAAAAAAGAGGGCGAGCATGCAGGCGATCCCGTTGGCTGGCTGTCGTTAGGTGGCTAATGATACGCCAGCAAAGGCGATATCTTGATGGGGATTTTTCGCCACACGCAATAAATTTCAGATCAGCGCGTACAGGTCTGAATCAAGTGTCGCATCCGACCAAACAGTGCGGGCTGCACAGGCAGAAAAGCCACTGAAAAGATATTCAATAGCGCAAATACAAGCGCCGGCTCGACAGCCCTGAGTCACTCCGTTTGAGCAACACTATCCTCGCGCCCTGTATCAACGAGCGCCTGACAGAAAACTTCCACCTACATCCAAGACAAGTTACAAGACAACTACAGAAATCACTAACTTTCTTGCAGCCCACCCCCACGAACTTGCACCTCAACAACACTCATTATAGAAACGATCACAACTCAGTTTGTGTAAGACGCTTACCCACCTTAGCCACCTGAGTTTCCACTTGATACTTCTTAGATCGACAAGGACTTCACCGTGCGCACAGAAATCATCAGCCTACATGGATTAACCTTAAGAACGTGGGATGCAGCGGATATACAGGGTTACGCCTCACTGGTAAGCGACAGTGAAACGATGCAATTCATTTCTGCTGGCACCACACGAACCGAGCAGGATGCCGCCGCCGAAGTGGCGACCTTCCAGGAAGCGCACGCCAAACAAGGCTGGTCGCGCTGGGCAGTAAGCCTTGGCCTTGGCTCGCCCTTCATAGGCTACGCGGGGTTTGCTGAAAAAGAGTGGGGAATAAACTTTGGAATGCGCTTTTTAAAGCCCTACTGGGGAACACCTTATCCCTTCACCGCCGCTCATATGGCCGTCACCTATGCCTTTGAAACATTGGGGTTTGAGAAAGTTTATACATTGACAAACCTGAAGCACACTGCAGCACTCAACATGAACAAAAAACTGCTGAACCTGGAAGTACTTCCGGATTGCATTATCGAAACCCCGTTTGGTCCGCATGTAAAAATCGATGTCACCAAACAAAAAATCCTCGAAGTCCGCGCCAAGAACGCCGCCCGTATCGAATCCTTGATCAACTACTTTGAACAGAAACGTGAACGCGCTCTTGAAGCGCCTAAACAGGGCGCGCACCATGCAAATGTCTAAGCAATCGAATGAACGGATTACCCCTCGGGTCAGTGACCTTTCGGACATGAGCGCCTGGCAACCCCGTAGCGGTGTATCCGCCGTACTGCGTTACCTGTACCTGCCTGTAGGCATCATACTTCTGGTACTGCGCCTGTTCAGTCTGTTCTTGGCTAGCCTGATCGCGTTGGTTTTACCTCGCGCAGGTAAAAGGGCGCTGTATCGATGCCTCTTGAAAGCCATGAATATACGCATCAAGTGCGCGATGACGCCTCAGCAGGTAGGGCAGCATACTGACGGCTGCGTCGTCGCGCTCAATCACATCAGCGTGTTTGATCACTACCCGGTACTGGCAATGCCTTTCGCCACGGTGATGGTGGTAAAAACCGACAGCATCATCGGCAAACTGACCGGGCACCTGCTGTTTCAGTGCTCAGGCTCAAGCTACTGGCAAGTGACCGATGATAAACGGCAACTCGCCGGGCATTTCCGACAATGGCAACGCGCCCCCGAAGGCACGGCGCTCTACATCACCCCCGAAGCGACCATCAATAACGGCAAAGGCCTTTTCCGTTTTCGCCCGGAGTTCATGGTGCGCCGTCGCCCGGTGGTACCACTGGCAATGAAGCTCAAAACACCCCTGGGACTGAACCCCAACCCGCTTGAAGATCCGGGCGCGATGAAATTCCTGCGGCTCCTGGCCATGCCCTGGCTCGAATTTGAACTGACCTTTCTCGCCCACCAGTCACCCGCTGCGGAGCAGTCAGATCAGGACTTCGCCGATCAAGTACAGAACGCCATCGCTCAGCACCTGCAGATAGCCGCCACTCAGTGGACACGCGAAGACAAGTACCACGACCTTGAACAGCGCAGGCTTCAGCCATGAAAGCTCACGTGATTTTCGATTTTGACCAGACACTGCTTCCCGGCGAAAGCACAGTCGAAGTCATCAAGCTCAGCCTGGAAGGATGCCAGGACGCGCCGCAAGTGATTCAACGGCTTGCCCACATCGCCCCAAAGGCTCTGGCAGGCCAGGCCAGCCTGGCAGAATTGCTGACACTGATGAAAATCATCCCCAGAATCCGCCGAGAGCATGTTCAACGCTACATCCGCGAACAGGCAAACTGCCTGCCTGAGGCGCTGCGCACAACCCTGCGCCACCTTCAAGAACAGCAGGTCGGTATACACATCATCTCGGGCGGTTACATGGAGTGGATCGTGCCGCTGGCAGCATCATGGGGGATCAACCCGCAGCACGTCATCGCCAACCGTTTTTTCTGGCTTGGCTCGCGCGCACTGGCCATTCGCCCCTCTCCCTTGCTGAGTTCAAGCAAAGGCAAGTCTGCAATTGTGCGCGAATGGCGGGCCAAAGGCCGTCTGAATGGGCCTGTAATCATCGTCGGGGATGGCGCCGCAGACCATCGTGTACTGGTTAATGGCCTTGTGGATGATTTCATCTGCGTCGATTACTACGCTAGCGCTCCCCTGGACTGTGCAACATCCATAAAAAGAGCGGAGCACCCGACGGAAGTACTAGGCCTGATCCGTCAGGCCCTGGCAAAACACGGTAGCGAGATCTGATACCGCTCAGCGTCGGACCGGGCGCTTTTGCAGCTTGCGCTGCAACGTGCGGCGGTGCATGCCCAGTGCCCGGGCCGTCGCAGAGATATTGCCCTCATGCTCGGTGAGTACCCGCTGAATGTGCTCCCACTGCAAGCGGTCCACCGACATCGGGTTTTCCGGTACCAGGCTGTCCAGGTCTGCGTGCTCGGACAACAATGCAGCCAGCACGTCGTCAGCGTCAGCGGGTTTGCACAGGTAGTTGCAGGCGCCGCGCTTAATCGCCTCAACCGCGGTAGCAATGCTTGAATAGCCGGTCAGAATGACCACGCGCATTTCCGGATCGAGTTCGAGCAGCTTGGGCAGCAGCACCAGGCCCGAATCGCCTTCCATCTTCAGGTCCAGTGTCGCGTAGTGGGGGATGTCCTGCTGAGCCACCACCAACCCTTCCTCAGCCGAGCCAGCAATGCTCACACGAAAACCGCGACGGCTCATGGCTCGGGCCATCACGCGGGTAAAGGTGGCATCATCGTCCACCAGCAACAGATGCGGCAGCTCTTCGCCTTCGACCTGGGTTTCATCATTCATTGTTGATCTCCTCGCGCATCACGCGGCAGGCGTAGCTCGGTCAGCGTACCGCCTTCCTCGTGACTATAGAGTTTTACCGAGCCACCAGCACGCGTGACGCTGGCCTTGCTCAGAAACAGGCCCAGGCCGAAGCCCTTGCCCTTGGTGGTAAAAAAGGGTTTCCCGATCGACTCGGCGATGGCCACCGGCACGCCGGGGCCATGGTCGCGGATGTTGATCACGATGTCCTGGTCGTTCCAGTCCAGATGAACTTCAAGCCCATCCGGGCAGGCATCGGCGGCATTGTTCAACAGGTTCAGCAGCGCCTGGGTCAGATCCGGTGGTGGCGCCAGGCGGGGTATGCTGCCTTGGCCAAGGCGCTGGAAGCGGTAGCTGGCCTCTGGGCGCATCAAGTGCCAGCGGTTCAGTGCCTCGTCAAGCCAGAAGGTGACGTCCTGATCTTCCACGGCCATGCGCCGGTTGGCTTCGGCGGCACGCACCAGTTGCTGCAAGGTTTCCTTGCACAGTTTGACCTGATCCTGCAGCACTTGCAGGTCTTCCTGCAGTAGCGGGTCGGAATGGTCCTGGCGCATTTCCTTGATCAACACACTCATGGTCGCCAGCGGGGTTCCCAACTCGTGGGCCGCGCCTGCCGCTTGGGTGGCGACGGCCAGCAACTGCTCGTCACGCAGGCCTTCCTCGCGACGCTGGGCGCGCAACTGCTCCTGACGGCGCAGCTCCTCGGCCATCTTGGCGGCGAAGAAGGTAATCACCGCTGCAGCCAGCGCAATGCTCAGCCACATGCCATATATCTGCATTTTTTCCCGTGCAACCGGGAAGGTTTCCAGCGGATAGAACTGCACCAGCAACAGGCTGTAAGCGATAAGTGCGATGCCTGACAGGATCAGTGAGTAGACCCACGGCAAGGTCACGGCAGCAATGGCCAGCGGTACCAGGTAGTACGAGACAAACGGATTGGTCGACCCGCCGGAGTAATACAACAGGGCGCTGTGAATAAGCAGATCACAAGCCAGCTGAAAGGCGTACTCCAGCTCGGTGACGGGCAGGGAAAGGCGCAAGCGCAAGGCCGTGAAGGCGCATAGCAACGTCGACAAGCCCAGCGTGATAACCAACGACAACCACGGCAGCGGCAGCAGATCAGTCCAGTAGGCAACAGCCACGGAACCGGCCTGGGCCGCCAAAACCAGAATGCGGATGAACGTCAGGCGCCAGAGGTTCTGACGGGTAGCAGAGAGTATTTGTACGGGGGCGAGCATGAGCTCTCCTGATGAGTGCTCCAGGTGAATCGTCGCGAGTATACCGAAGGTGAGGCCTGGTCTGCAGCGATGCGGCAACACACCACAGTTTTTTACAGGCCCATACTGGCATTTTTGAACCTCGCTACACTGCCAAGGGTCTTAAGTGTCTGCGTGAAAATGGATGACCATCAACCACGCCTTTTTTCAAGGAGCCCTACATGTATTTCCCTCGTCGCAGTGCTGCAATGCTATTGGCCGCTGGTCTGATGGCCAGCCTCCCGGTGCTGGCTGAAGAACCTCGTTACAATCAAGTATCCCTGCGCGCTGAAGTCAGCAAGGAAGTGGCTCGCGACCTGATGAGCGTAACCTTGTACAGCGAAGCGCAGAATAGCGACCCTGGCAAGCTCGCAGCCGAAATCACCCGAACCATGAACAAGGCCCTGGAGCAGGCACGCTCAGTCAAGGGCATCAAAATCAGCCAGGGCAGCCGCAACAGCTACCCCATTTACGACACCAAAGGCCAAAGAATTACCGGCTGGCGTGAACGTGCAGAGCTTCGCCTGGAAAGCACCGACTTCCCGGCGCTGTCGAAACTGACCGGTGAACTGCTGCAAGACCTGAAAATGGCCGGCATGGACTTTGCCATTGCACCAGCCACCCGCAAGGCCAGTGAAGATGAACTGCTCAAAGATGCCGTCAACGCCTTCAAGAGCCGTGCGCAACTGGCCACCGAGGCACTGGGCGGCAAGGGTTACAAAGTACTCAACCTGAACCTCAACAGCAGTGGCTATCCGCAACCCTATGCCCGTGGCCCAGTCATGATGATGAAAGCCAGTATGGATGCCGAGGCCGCACCCAGCCCGCAGGTCGAAGCCGGTACCAGCCAGGTCAGCATGAATGCCGACGGTACGATCGAAGTACAAATGCCCTGACATCCGCTCACTGCGCGGCGATTTTCACTCGCCGCGCAGCCGCACCTACACGAAATCATCATAAAAAAACATAAACATTCACGATTAAGCGTTAAACAAGCCAGATAGTTATACCAACGCGACATCCATGTACGATCGCTCCACATTTTCCCCATACTCAGTACGCTGAATATTGCATTGGCAATGGGGCCTGCTTAAGTATCCGGCAGGCCGGCTCACGAGGCCGTCCTCAGATCAAAATGACAACAATGAGGCCACCATGCTTAAACATGCAGTCATTCCGCTTCTTCTAGGTGCAAGCCTACTCTCCAGCGCCCCCCTCACCCTCGCAGCAGGCAACCTGGTGTTTTGCTCAGAAGGTAGCCCGGCGGGCTTCGACCCCGGCCAATACACCACCGGAACCGACTTCGATGCCTCAGCCGAAACAGTCTTCAACCGCCTGACGCAATTTGAACATGGCGGCACGTCCGTTATCCCGGGCCTTGCAACCCGCTGGGATACCGCCGAAGACGGCCTGAGCTACACCTTCCACCTGCGTGAGGGGGTGAAGTTCCATACCACCAGCTACTTCAAGCCAAGCCGTGAGTTCAACGCCGACGACGTGCTGTTTACCTTCAACCGCATGCTCGACCCAGACATGCCATTCCGTAAGGCCTACCCCACCGAGTTCCCCTACTTCACCGACATGGGGATGGACAAAAACATCAGCAAAGTCGAAAAAATCGACGAACACACAATCAAATTCACGCTAAAGACCGTAGACGCCGCATTCATTCAGAACCTGGCGATGAGCTTCGCCTCGATTCAATCAGCCGAGTACGCCGACAAGCTGCTCAAGGAAGGCAAACCCGCCGACATCAACCAGAAGCCGATCGGCACCGGCCCCTTCGTATTCAGCAAGTACCAGAAAGACGCGCAGATCCGCTTCAAGGGCAACAAGGACTACTGGAAGCCCGAGGACGTGAAGCTGGACAACCTGATCTTCGCCATTACCACAGACGCCTCGGTACGCATGCAGAAACTGAAGAAAAACGAATGCCAGGTCACCTTGTTCCCGCGCCCGGCGGACATTCAATCGCTGAAAAGCGACCCGAACCTGCAAATGCCCGAGCAAGCCGGCTTCAACCTCGGGTACATCGCCTACAACGTGATGGACAAGATCAAGGGCAGCAATGAGCCCAACCCGATGGCTCAGCTCAAGGTACGCCAGGCCCTGGACATGGCTGTGAACAAGAAGCAGATCATCGACTCGGTCTATCAGGGTGCGGGCCAGGAAGCCGTCAATGCCATGCCGCCCACCCAGTGGTCGTATGACGACACCATCAAGGCCACCCCCTACGACCCGGAAAAAGCCAAGGCATTGCTCAAGGAAGCCGGGATCAAGGAGGGCACCGAAATCACCCTGTGGGCCATGCCGGTTCAGCGCCCCTACAACCCCAACGCCAAACTGATGGCCGAAATGCTGCAATCGGACTGGGCCAAAATCGGCATCAAGGCCAAGATCGTCACCTACGAGTGGGGCGAATACATCAAACGCGCCAAGGCTGGCGAGAACGGCGCCATGCTGATCGGCTGGAGCGGCGACAACGGTGACCCCGACAACTGGCTGGGCACGCTTTACGGCTGCGACGCGGTGGACGGCAACAACTTCTCTAAATGGTGCAACACCGAGTACGACACGCTGATCAAGCAAGCCAAGGCCACCTCCGACACAACCAAGCGCACCGCGCTATACAAGCAAGCACAACACATTATCAAGGACCAGGTGCCGATTACCCCTATCGCACACTCAACGGTTTACCAACCCATGCGCAAAACCGTGCAGGGCTTCAAGATCAGTCCGTTTGCCTTGAATGCCTTCTACGGAGTCGACATCAGCCAGTAGATACTGGGGGGACCCCGGTACCGCCAGACGGCGTACCGGGGCCAGCCTTTAACAAAGGCCAATATCCTGCCGACGCCCCATCAAGACACAGCCTACGCATCAATCAGAAACATCCTACTCACACCCTCCGCTTTCTTACCTTCCTGAATGCCCCCCGCCCCCCTAACGTCGAAGGTGCATCCGGCCAGGCGCGAGCTTGTGGCCGACTGCATGCCATTGACCTGTTCAACAAGAAGAAAAGAAAGGGACCTCCATGCGATACACCCCCGTATTTGCAACCTTGCTCGGCCTTGGCCTACTGGCCCAGACACCCCTGGCATTGGCCACTCAGGTTCAGGCCAAAGGCAGCCTGGTATTTTGCTCGGAAGGCAGCCCCGCAGGTTTCGATACCGCCCAGTACACCAGTGCCACCGACAATGATGCGGCCGAGCCGATCTACAACCGACTGGTGGAATTCGAACGAGGCAGCACTGTCGTCAAACCGGCACTGGCAACCCATTGGGAGGTATCCAGGGATGGTTTGCACTACACCTTCCACTTACGTGAAGGCGTCACGTTCCACAGCAACAAGGCCTTCACCCCTACCCGCACGTTCAACGCCGATGACGTGCTGTTCACCTTCCAGCGCATGCTCGACAAAGCCCATCCGTTTCGCCAGGCCTACCCTACCGAGTTCCCCTACTTCGTGAGCATGAGCCTGGACAAGAACATCGCCAAGGTGGAGAAACTCGACGCGCATACCGTCAGGTTTACCCTCAACAGCATCGATGCCGCATTCATCCAGAACATGGCCATGAGTTTCGCCTCGATCCTCTCTGCCGAGTACGCCAACCAGTTGCTGGCCAGCGGAAAACCGAGCGACATCAACCAGCACCCCATTGGCACCGGCCCCTTTGTCTTCCAGCGCTACCAAAAAGATTCGCAGATACGCTACCAGGCCAACAAAGCCTATTGGGACCCCAGCCAGGTCAAGGTCGAGCGCCTGATTTTCTCGATCAACGTCGACCCATCGGTGCGCGTCCAGAAACTGCGCAAGAACGAATGCCAGGTGACCCTGAATCCGCGCCCGGCCGACCTCGATGCACTCAAGCAGGACCTGAAGCTGCAGGTGATCGAAAAGCCTGGATTCAACCTTGGCTATATCGCCTACAACGTCCAGCGCGCACCGTTCGATCAGTTGCAGGTGCGCCAGGCCATGGACATGGCGGTCAACAAGCCCGCCATCGTCAATGCGGTTTACCAGCAGGCTGGGCAACTGGCCGTCGGCAGCATGCCGCCGACCCAGTGGTCGTATGACGAAACCCTCAAAGACGCCGGGTACAACCCGCAAAAAGCACGCGAACTGCTCAAGGCCGCAGGCGTCAAGGAAGGGACCGAAATCACCCTGTGGGCCATGCCCGTGCAACGCCCTTACAACCCCAACGCCAAGTTGATGGCCGAGATGCTGCAAGCCGATTGGGGCAAGGTCGGCTTCAAGGTCAAGATCGTCAGCTACGAGTGGGGGGAATACCTCAAGCGCACCAAGGACGGTGAACACGACATCTCGCTGATCGGCTGGACAGGCGACAACGGTGACCCGGACAACTGGCTGGGCACGCTGTACAGCTGTGACGCGATTGGCAGCAACAACTACTCCATGTGGTGCGATGCGGACTATGACGCGCTGGTTAAAAAGGCCAAGACCGTCACCGACCGCGTGCAACGTACCGCGCTCTACCAGCAAGCCCAACAGCGCCTGAAGCTACAGGTCCCCATCACGCCAATCGCTCACTCGACCGTCAATCAGCCGCTCAGCGCCAAGGTCGAGGGCTTCAAGGTGAGCCCGTTCGGCCGCAACAACTTCTCAGGTGTCAGCGTGGATTGAACGCCTGGTTCATCCAAACCAGTTCCACCGCAGTACCCGCACGGCTCACGAGGCTGGACGGTTAATAGAAAGAGAAGAAAGGGAGTTTTACCTTGAGACGAACCAAGAACGCAGTACTGGCCTTATCCCTCAGTAGCCTGTCCACACTGGCCCTGGCAGAACCCATCAGCCAGGCATTCGTCCCGGTGACGGTCAAATCCACCAGCGATCAAAACGAAGCCAAAGGCTTCATCGAAGGGCAGAGCCTGTCCGGTTCGACCCGCAACTGGTATGCCCATGAGCGTGCTACCCGTGCACCCCTGTGGAAATACTACAAACGTGATGGTAGCCGTCATGACACCCATAGCCGTAACAACTGGGTACAGGGCACCATTCTCAACTACACCTCCGGTTTCACCGAAGGCACTGTCGGCTTCAGCACCGAAGTCGCCGCCTACAACGCCATTGCGCTTGAGCAAGGCCGCGCCGCCGTCGCCGGGCCAAACAACCGCACCCTGACCCACCGCGACGGAGAGGTCATCGGCCAATGGAGCAAAATGGGCCTGGCCAACCTCAAGGCGCGGGTCTCCAACACCACCCTCACAGCAGGCCGTCAGTCCATCGACACGCCGGTTATTGCCTACATTGGCAACCGTGCACTGCCTTCCAGCTTCCAGGGTGTCAGCATCCACAGCGCAGAGTTCGAGAACCTGTCGTTCGATGCCGGCACCTTCGACCGCGTCTCGACCCGAACCGAGCAAGGCCAGAGCAAGTTCCGCTCCGAATATGGCGACAGCAACCAGTACACCGACCGCATCAGCATGGCCGGCGTCAACTATCAGCCACTCAAGAGTTTGAACACCAGCCTCTACCTGTCCAATGTCGAAGACCTTTGGAACCAGTACTATTTCGGCGCCACGCACGAGCTGGGCGACAGCGCATTGCTGAGCCTGAGTACGGGGCTGAACTACTACAAAACCCGGGACGAGGGTAAACGCAAACTGGGAGAGATCGACAATGACACGTACAGCCTGTCGCTAGGCCTGACCCATCAGGCGCACAAACTCAGCGTTTCCTACCAGCAGGTAAACGGCAACGAGTACTTCGACTACCTCCATGATACCAACGCCATCTTTCTGGCCAACTCACTGCTCTCGGACTTCAACGGCCCGAACGAAAAATCCCTGCAGGTCGCCTACACCCTGAACATGGCCGGGTATGGTGTTCCGGGGCTGAAGTTTAATATCTATAACGCCCGTGGCTGGGGCATCGACGGCACGCACTACACGGGCACGGGCTACGACGTGCGTGGCCTTGAGGGTGAAAACCACTACGAGTACGGCATTGGCAGCAGTTACACCGTGCAGAGCGGCTCGCTCAAAGACACCACGGTACGCGCCACCTACACCGCGCACCGTGCCAGCAAGGCCCAGGCCGACGGTAGCCTGGACGAGTTCCGGGTCGTGACCACCATTCCATTCAACATCCTTTAGGGGGCATGGCCACGGGGGATTAGACGAATCGCCCGTGGCAACTAACCTGCTTTAATTGATCGCTGGGAGCTTTCATGAAACTGCGACCCCTTCAGGCTGCCCTGGCAGCCCTACTGTTGAGCACTGCAGCTGGCGTGGCAGCCAAGCCACTGGTGGTATGTACCGAGGCCAGCCCGGAAGGCTTCGACATCGTTCAATACACCACCGCAGTGACGGCCGATGCGGCCGCCGAAACCGTGTTCAACCGGCTGGTAGACTTCAAGCCGGGCACCACCGACATCGAACCGGCCCTGGCCGAGCGCTGGGAAATCAGCCCGGATGGGCTGACGTACACGTTCTACCTGCGCCGGGGCGTGAAGTTCCACAAAACCGACTACTTCACCCCAAGCCGTGAGTTGAATGCCGACGATGTGCTCTGGAGCTTTCAGCGCCAACTCGACCCCAAGCATCCCTGGCATGACAAGGCCAGCGTCGGCTTTCCCTACTTTGAAAGCATGGGTTTCAAAGACCTGCTCAAAGGTGTCGAGAAAGTCGACGAGCACACCGTCACCTTTACCCTGACACGCCCGGAAGCACCGTTCCTGCGTGACCTGGCCATGGCCTTCACCTCGATCTATTCGGCCGAGTATGCCAGCCAGTTGCTGGCGACCAACAAGACGGCCAACCTCAACAGCCAACCAATCGGCACCGGCCCATTCATTTTTCAGCGCTACAAAAAAGACGCTCAGGTGCGCTTCAAGGCCAACCCCGAGTATTTCCGGGGCAAACCACCCAGCGACCCTCTGGTGCTGACCATCGCCACCGACAACAATGTGCGCCTGC
This sequence comes from Pseudomonas defluvii, assembly GCF_001695625.1. Lineage (GTDB taxonomy): Bacteria > Pseudomonadota > Gammaproteobacteria > Pseudomonadales > Pseudomonadaceae > Aquipseudomonas > Aquipseudomonas defluvii. Next base: position 20,018 of record NZ_MBPN01000030.1, on the reverse strand, counting down.
AAAAACTCAAGGCCAATGAATGCCAGGTCGCGCTGTACCCCAAGCCCGATGACATCCCCAGTATCCGCAAAGACCCGGACCTGAAAGTTGATGAACTGGAGGCCCTGACCACCGGTTACATCTCACTGAACACCGAGCACAAGTACCTCAGTGACGTGCGGGTACGCAAAGCGATCAACCTGGCTTTCGATAAACAGGCCCATGTTGATCAACTGTTTGGCAAAGGCAACGCGCTGATCGGCATAAACCCCTACCCGCCCACACTGATTGGCTTCAACAACGCCAACCAGAACCCGCCCCGGGATCTGGATAAAGCCCGAGCCCTGCTCAAGGAAGCCGGCGTACCGGAAGGCACCGTATTGACCCTGTACACCCGTAACGGTGGTGGCCCGACCAACCCCAACCCGCGATTGAGCGCAGAAATGCTCCAGGCCGACATGGCCAGGATTGGTCTTAAGGTCGACATCCGCGTGATGGAATGGGCAGAAATGCTCAAGCGCGCGAAGAAGGGAGAACCCGACATGGTCTCGACCGGCTGGGCCGGTGACAATGGCGACCCGGACAACTTCCTCAGCCCGCTGCTGAGCTGCGACGCCGTAAAAAGTGGCGAGAACTACGCACGCTGGTGTAACCCGACCTTCCAGGCGCTGATCACCAAAGCCCGCGAGACCATCGACACGGGTGAGCGCGCAGCACTCTATGAGAAAGCCCTGGCGGTGTACGATGAAGACCAACCGTGGATCAGCATCGCACATCCGAAGATGTTTACCGCCATGCGCAAGAACGTCGAGGGCTTCCACATCAGCCCGCTGACCACCAACAACTTCGCTACCACCCTGGTGAAGTAGAACAACAACGCCCGCCCGCGCCTTATCCGGGCGTTGGCGGGTACGCCTAACCGGCTGATGAGGTACACCAGAACATGTTTAGTTTTATTGCCCGACGACTGGGACTGTTGATCCCGACCTTCTTCGGCATCACCTTACTGACGTTCGCGCTCATACGATTGATACCAGGTGATCCGGTCGAAGTGATGATGGGCGAGCGTCGCGTTGACCCTGAAATGCACGCACAAGCCATGGAGCGGCTGGGGCTGAACAAACCATTACCGGTGCAGTACCTGGACTACATTAGCAAGCTTGCCCAGGGTGATCTGGGCGAATCGCTGCGCACGCGCGAAAGCGTCTGGAAAGAGTTTCTCACCCTGTTCCCGGCCACCCTGGAGCTGGCGCTTGCCGCCCTGCTGTTTGCTGGCATGTTCGGCCTGTTGGCCGGGGTGGTCGCCGCCATCAAGCGCGGCTCGCTACTCGACCACGGGGTGATGGGGATCTCGCTGGCCGGCTACTCCATGCCGATTTTCTGGTGGGGCCTGATCCTGATCATGTTCTTCTCGGTCAGCCTCGGCTGGACACCCGTTTCCGAGCGTATCAGCTCGCTCTACGACATCGAGCCCATCACCGGTTTCATGCTCATCGATACCCTGTTCAGTGAAGAGGAAGGCGCCTTCAAGGATGCACTCATGCACCTGATTCTGCCGGCCATCGTCCTGGGCACCATCCCGCTGGCGGTGATTGCACGCATGACACGCTCCTCGATGCTCGAGGTGCTGCGCGAGGACTACATTCGCACTGCCCGCGCGAAAGGCCTGTCGCCTACCCGCGTGGTCTTCGTGCATGGCCTGCGCAACGCATTGATCCCGGTTCTGACCGTGTTCGGCCTGCAGGTCGGCACCCTGCTCGGCGGCGCCGTGCTGACCGAAACCATCTTCTCCTGGCCGGGCATCGGCAAGTGGCTGATCGAAGCCATCGGCGCCCGTGACTACCCCGTGGTACAGAATGGCATCCTGCTGATCGCCTGCCTGGTGATCCTGGTGAACTTCGTCGTGGATATCCTCTACGGCCTGGTCAACCCACGCATTCGCCACCAGCGCTGAGGCCAAGACAATGACTGACCCAATCGTAAAATCCGCCTCTGCCGTGCCACCCAGCGCCGTGGACCAGAGCCTGCTCTACCCATCGCCGTACACCGAATTCTGGCAGGCCTTCGCCCGCAACAAAGGCGCCTTCGCCGGCCTGCTGTTCATGTGCCTGATCGTATTCTGTGCGCTCTTCGCGCCATGGGTCGCGCCCCATCAGCCAAGCGAACAGTACCGAGATTTCCTGCTGACCCCGCCGGTCTGGCTCGAAGGCGGCACCTGGCAGTTCATCCTCGGCACCGACGAGCTCGGCCGCGACCTGCTCTCGCGACTGATCCATGGCTCGCGACTGTCCTTGCTGATCGGCCTGTCCTCAGTGGTCATGTCGCTGATTCCCGGAGTGCTGATGGGGCTGTTGGCCGGGTTCTTTCCACGCCTGCTCGGCCCGTCGATCATGCGCCTGATGGACGTCATGCTGGCCCTGCCTTCGCTGCTGCTGGCCGTGGCCATCGTAGCCATTCTCGGCCCTGGCCTGATCAACACCGTGATTGCCATTGCCATCGTTTCGTTGCCGTCCTACGTGCGCCTGACCCGTGCCGCGGTGATGGGAGAACTGAACCGTGACTACGTGACCGCTGCGCGCCTGGCCGGTGCCAGCTTGCCACGGCTGATGTTCATCACCGTATTGCCCAACTGCATGGCGCCGCTGATCGTCCAGGCCACCTTGAGTTTTTCCTCGGCCATCCTCGATGCCGCGGCCCTGGGCTTCCTCGGCCTGGGCGTACAACCGCCAACTCCCGAGTGGGGCACCATGCTGGCCTCGGCCCGCGATTACATCGAGCGCGCCTGGTGGGTCGTGAGCCTGCCCGGCCTGACCATTTTGCTCAGCGTGCTGGCAATCAACCTGATGGGCGACGGGCTGCGCGACGCGCTGGACCCGAAACTCAAGAATGCCGCCTGAGGAGACGCCCATGTCACTGTTGCAGATCAACAATCTCAATGTGCGCTTTGGCGATGCCAAGGCGGTCCCCGTGGTCGACGGTCTCGACCTCAGCGTGGAAAAAGGCGAAGTGCTGGCCATCGTCGGCGAGTCCGGTTCGGGGAAATCCGTGACCATGATGGCACTGATGGGCCTGATCGACGCCCCCGGCATCGTCACCGCCGACAGCATGACGTTCGACGGCAACGACATGCTCAAGCTCAGCGCGCGGCAACGGCGCAAGGTCGTCGGCAAGGACCTGGCGATGGTCTTCCAGGACCCGATGACCGCGCTCAATCCCAGCTATACCGTCGGTTTTCAGATCGAGGAAGTGCTGCGCCAGCACCTTGGTCTGCGCGGCAAGGCAGCCCGCCAGCGGGCGCTGGAACTCCTCAAGAAAGTCGAAATTCCGGCGGCTGAAAGCCGGCTGGACGCCTACCCGCACCAACTCTCGGGCGGCATGAGCCAACGCGTGGCGATTGCCATGGCGATTGCCGGCGAGCCCAAGTTGCTGATCGCCGACGAGCCGACCACCGCACTGGACGTCACCATTCAAGCGCAGATCATGGAGTTGCTGCTCAACCTGCAACAGGAGCAGGACATGGCCCTGATCCTGATCACCCATGACCTGGCCGTGGTCGCCGAAACAGCCAGGCGCGTATGCGTCATGTACGCCGGCCAAGCCGTTGAAATTGGCCAGGTTCCAACGCTGTTCGAGGTGCCTGCGCACCCTTACAGCGAAGCGCTGCTGGCGGCCATTCCCGAGCACAGTGAAGGCGCTGCACGCCTGGCAACCTTGCCCGGTATCGTTCCAGGGCGCTATGACAGACCACAGGGCTGCCTGCTCTCACCGCGCTGCCCCTACGTTCAGGATCACTGCCGCCAGCAACGTCCGAACCTGGACAGACAGGCTCACAGCCTGGTCCGTTGTTTCTACCCGCTGAACCAGGAGGTGGCGTAATGAGCGTCGTTCTTACCGCCCGTGAGCTTACCCGTCACTACGAAGTCTCACGTGGCCTGTTCAAAGGCCACGCACTGGTCCGCGCGCTGAATGGCGTCTCCTTTGAACTGGAAGCCGGCAAGACCCTGGCAGTCGTGGGTGAGTCCGGCTGTGGCAAATCAACCCTGGCCCGGGCCCTGACCCTTATTGAAGAACCCTCCTCCGGCTCCCTGAAAATTGCCGGGCAAGAAGTCACGGGCGCCAACAAGGCTCAGCGCAAACAACTGCGCAAAGATGTGCAGATGGTTTTCCAGAGCCCCTATGCTTCGTTGAACCCTCGACAGAAGATTGGCGACCAACTCGCCGAACCCTTGCTGATCAACACCAACCTCTCCAAAGCCGAACGACGAGAGAAGGTTCAGGCGATGATGCAACAGGTCGGCCTTCGCCCTGAACACTACCAACGCTACCCGCATATGTTTTCTGGCGGTCAGCGCCAGCGTATCGCTCTCGCCCGAGCCATGATGCTGCAACCCAAGGTGCTGGTGGCCGACGAGCCAACCTCGGCGCTGGACGTGTCTATCCAGGCGCAAGTGTTGAACCTGTTCATGGACCTGCAAAATGAGTTCAACACGGCGTATGTGTTCATCTCCCACAACCTGGCCGTGGTGCGACACGTGGCCGACCAGGTCCTGGTGATGTACCTCGGCCGCCCGGCAGAAATGGGCCCGAAAGAAGACATCTACAACAGGCCACTGCACCCCTACACCCAGGCCTTGTTGTCAGCAACCCCGACCTTGCACCCGGACCCGCTCAAACCGAAAATCAAGATCGCTGGCGAACTGCCCAACCCGCTGGACCCACCATCAGGTTGTGCATTCCACAAACGCTGCCCCCACGCCACCGAACGTTGCGCCCAGGAGGTACCGGCGTTCCGTCAGGTGGAAACACGGCAGGTCGCCTGTCACTACGCAGAGCAGTTCCTCTAGCAGAGACATGGCAGTGTCAGCAGCACCCTTGAAATAAATATCACCTTTGAGACACCGCACCCCGGCACCGTGAACCCACCGCCGGGGTGCTGCGTTCACGTACAGCAGCCCGGACAGCCTAACCACCTGCCGAGACTGTGCCATGAGCCTCAATACCCTCCCGTACTATCACACCGATGCACTGCACAAACGCTTTGAAGATCACCTGCAAGACGCCGCCTCTGCTGAACGTATTAGCGCCGTGGAGGCAAACCAGCTCTCACGCCTGACCAGCACGGCGCCTCAGCCCGACGCTCGCGCGGATACACGCGTGGACTACCTCGATGCGGTGAGCGCATCCGGTCAAACCATTGCCCTGATCTCGACACTGCTGATCAGCCACTCCACGCAAACAGCAGTGTTCATCTACAACCCTGTACTGGGCATCATGAAATTCGATGATCGTCTGCAGGCTCGCAATGCACTCATCCAGATGCTCGGTAACGCCGAGACCGCCATGGCACTGCTGCAGTACACCGATGCTGAAGCCTATCGACAATGGCGTAACGACCCGGTCGTGGACCTGGAAGACAACCTGATCGAAGGGGCGATATTTGAGTGGTTGATGCTGAGCATCAATTCACGTCTCGGCCAGAACCTGACCACCCTGCAAACCCTGCTCCTCAACCAGCCGGCTCCCGAAACGCTACTAACCCAAGCCTTCGTGACCCAACTACGCGTGCAGTGGCCCGATGCAGCCATCAACCCCGCTACTCGGGAAGTCAAAGTGTCCGCTCAGCGCCTGTCCAACCGCGCCCAGGGGCAGGATTATCACCAAAGCCTGAACGATACCCTTCTGGAAACGCTGGCAGACCCCACACTCATTGGAAACGGGGCACATGAACTGCTGAACCCCGACGGCACGCGAGCCAGCGCGCAAGACCAAAAAAAACTCAATACCGCACTGCGCCTGACTCGGGCGCAGCTGAGTGAGCACTGCACCACTCAGCTTGATAACCACTGGGCAGCATCACGCTCCGAGGGCCTGAGCCCTACCGAGCAACTGACCCATGCGTTACGCAGCCGTTTTCTTGAAGCCCTAACCCAGCTCGCCTGGAGTAACGACCTGAGCAACCAGGAGTACAGGACCCTGATCAAATGGTCCAAGGCAGAACACTTACCGGAGCTGCAGGCCTGGTACCTGAAACCCACAGCCTCGACAACCGCGACAGTTCCGCTGGAAACCGTCATGTTGCTGGGCACTGCGGATGCGCCGTCAACTCCGTGCTATAGCTACACCCCTACCGGGGGGCTGAAGCGTCACACAAACCGCCAGGCGTTCTTGGATACACTGGCAATCGGTGACGTGCCGCTGCTACCCATGCAGGCTCCGGCCCTGCAAACCTACACCCAACGCCTACTGAGCGTACCGCGCCAGCGCCTGACCCAGGCCCTGCGGCAACAAGGCCCATTGGCGTTTGTCAGTGTCTGTCAGAAAGCCCTTGAGCTGGAGAGCTTGATTGATCCCTGCCTGCCACGCCTGATGATGCCGTATGTCCGCAAGGATAGAGAGAGCAGCGCCTCGCTCACGGCAATCAAGCATGACTTGAACAGCGAAACGCTTTCGCTCCAAGACCTGAAGCACATCAAACGCCGCGTGGAACAGAACAACACACAACTGCTGGAAGCCCGTCCAAGCCTGGATTCCGTCACCCTGTCGCTGATTGAAAACAACCTGTGCTACCTACTCGGCTCCATGCCGGCAGCGTCTGTCCTACTGCAGAACGGCGCCGATGGAACCCCCAACCAGAGCCTCAGTGAGTTGATCTGGGAAAACCTGAGCAAACGAAATGCGACGTCGGCGACTCAACAGCCGGCAGAACACCGCCTGGCCGCCAACGCTCAAGCGCTGCTGCCGCAACTGACAGCCCCGGTCATCAACCAGTGTGTCGACAAAGTGACCGGCTCACTTCGTCATTATCTGGCCCATGCAGTCGTGCGTAATCAGAACCAAGAGCGACACACGGCACAAAACCTGTACGGCTTGACACTGCGGCTGGAACTGCGGCTGGCTCGTCAGAAAAACACCCTCGAACAACCGGCAATCGACCTCATCCAAGCGGTGCTCAACTACCCGATATCACGCACCCGGCCGCTGCTGGAGGGTGCTCCGGCCATGGTTTGGCAACTGAACATTACCTACGAGGGCAAGCACGAAACGCAGGTTGCCAACCTCTTGCTACTGTCACGCACCCCCCTGGAAACAGCAGAAGCCCCCCTGATCCTGTGGACACGGGCATTAGGCTTCGAAACCTTCACGTCACTCCAGTCCCTCAACCAGAAGCTTCAGGCGCGGCTAACCAACTTTCACAGCGCAGAATCACTCTACGATTGCGTTGCAGAAGAGGATAGCGTGCTGCCGGATAACGCCCCTATGGCGCCGCAAGTGACGCCACCGACCTTGAACTGGAGCCCGATAAAGAGCAATGTGCTGCAACGGCTCGAAGCCCTCGACAGCAACCTTCGCCAGCGCAACACCCTGTTCGTCTTCGATCAGATCATCAATGCCGGGCTGTCGGGCAGTGGTCTGCCGGAACTGCTGCATACCTATACGCCCATGGACAGCAGCGAAGTACAGTTGCTGCGCTTCAAGCATGAAATACGCGAACAAACCGTGCGCGCGGCAATCCCGAAGTGGCTGCTGGATGCAACCTACCAGGAGAAATTCGATTATCTGGAAATCCTGGGGCGCAACCTGCTCAATATCACCTCGGAAGAGGATTACCTCTCCGATATGCCCACCATCGCGGACTATGCCTATGAGCGACTGGCCACTCAGCTTGATAGCGACTTTCCGGCCAAACGCTATCCGCCGGATGCCATTTTCATCACCACCATCGCCTGCATCTCAACGCTACCGCCCACTGGCGAAGTGCCCTCAGGCTCTACAGGCGAATGCATCCACCATCGACAAACATTGGTCGAATATGCACTGAATCACTTCCGAGACTGGAGCAACCCCATCACCGCACTGGAATTGGAAAACGGTGCAGCGCCCCCCACAGCAATGAACGTGGACTACATCAAGGACCTGGTCAGGCGCCTGGACATTGGTAGCAACTATCAAACATTGTTCAGTCAGACATTTGACCCTGCCAGCCCCGGCTTCAACCATCGCCTAGAGCTGTTTTGCCGCCAAGTACCCGACCAAATGCTTGAACGTGCATTCAATGCCTACCTGAGGCGAAACCTGAGTAAAACTGCAGTAGCCTTTGTGAAGCAAGTGGTACAAATGCCTGATGCGACCGCCCGCTTACCGCTGGACGGCAAGCGCATCCAACTGACACCGCTGGCGCTGATCGCACAATCGGATTTACCCGCCGATATTGTCCCTGACCTCTACCTGTTTCGAGCAGAAGACACCGACCCCGTAGTGCTCTATGCCCCGTACTGCGAAAGTTTTACGTTCAAGGAATTCAGCAGCACCACAGCACTACTGGCGCAACTGAAGACAGACACCGCGTTGCAAGCCCTGGTTCTCGCCCAGTTACCAGAGCCCTTGCGCAGACGCTATGACAACAATGGCTTCGACGAACCCCACTTGCCCTTCAGTGCAGAATCGGACTTCGACCTGCCGTTATCGAGACCAGGCCCCGTTACCCTTGCCAACCTGCCGGTCAAGGGCAACGCGCTGCATTACCTGTTCGAGGAAAACATTCGCACCCTCAAGCGCATGCTGGACGCCCAACTGATCAGCACCGAAAAGGCTGACTGGGAGTCGCTCAAACATATCCTCGGGCTTGTGTTCAACCAACTGAGTTTTTTCGTACCGGGCAAGATTGGACTGCTGCTCGGCGCCTGGCAGGCAGAAATGACGGTGCTAAAAATTGCACGTAACGACGAGGGCAGCGATTGGCCGGCGCATACCGCCGAACTGCTGTGCGTATTGGTGCAAAGCCTGCTGATTGGCCACAGCGCCAGCACGCTGGGCGACGTAGAAAACCTTAATGCCGAACGCCAGTTCTGGCAAAACCTGTACCTTGACGAGCACTCCCCCATACCCTTGGCACGCTATGAAGCACCCACCCAAGCGCTGGAGTTAATGGTGTTCGACAGCCTGACTCAGGTCTACAGAGACGCGGCCACAGGCAAACACTATGTCAATATCAATGGACACGTATACCGGGCAACCTTCTCGGACGCCAACTGGTACCTGATCGATGAGGCTGAAGATAACCTTGGCCCTCGTTTGCGCCTGAGCGCCGCCAACCGATGGGAGATCGACCCGACGCTGCCGCTTCCGATAGAGCATGGCGCTGTCCTCACTCGGCTAGGTGGCCAGTACACGCGCTGGAAGGCTCGCCGGGAAAACGTCATTATCGTCGCGAGCGGAATGCGGCAGATTCAAAACATGATGCCCAGCCGCGCGCAAAAAATACGCCAGGCACATCGCACCGCCATGATGTACTTGACGAACTGCCTGAAAAACCTGCGCAACGCCGATCCAGCCACACACGTCCCGGTAGAAACCCAACGCATCATCAGCGACTTCTTCGGTGTACCGGCCCTGACCGAGCCACTCCGGCAATCCATGCATGAGTCGGTCAATGCCGTCATCGATATGATGGGATCGGGCAGCTACTCGCCGCAGTCCTCGTCACGCTACATCATCGGTACAAGCACAATTAACAGCCAAGGACTGGCGTTCACGGTGCCTTCGGATCTCGAGAAGCAGATTTTCATGCTCGACGGCTACTTTGACTACAATTTCGCCAACCAATTCACCTTCCGTGCCGGCTACACGCAAGACGATGCTGCCGCGATTTTCAGGGCAGCCGTGCTGGTTCACGAGTTCACGCACCTGGCCTACAACACGCGCGACATCTGCTACAACGAAGGCACCTTGCCCTTCCTGAACCTGCTGGCGCCTGTTCCCAAGACACTCTGGCTGAGGCAACGCCAAGACACCACATTCTCACACCGCACACCGGCCAATGAGTTGTTTGTCATACAGGATCACCCGAATGGCGCCCCACGCGACATTCGTGACGATGATCGAAAGGGGCGGCGATTCATCCTGCAGACCACGGGCGCTAAAAACCTCGACGATGCCCGTCAGGTTTTTCTGAACGATGCAGAAAAGCGTGCGCAAATCATGCTGAAAAACGCCGACTCGTTGACCTTGCTGATCTTCCGCATGGGTGAACGTCTGCATAGCCCGAGCGTACCGGCAGCTCGCGTAGGCGGCTAACGCGACACCTGTACGCAGGCAAGCCCGTCGCCCACAACAGCCTCAGGCGTGCTGGGTTGCAGGAACGGGCTTGCCGGCGAGGTTTAGTGGTGCTCGCGCGTGGCGCGGAACTTCACATCTGGCCAGCGCTCTTCCATCAGTGCCAGGTTGACCCGGGTCGGCGCCAGGTAGGTCAGGTGACCACCACCGTCGATGGCCAGGTTTTCCATGGCCTTGACCTTGAATTCCTCGATCTTCTTCTTGTCGTCGCACTGGATCCAGCGGGCCGACCACACGGTGATCGGCTCGTAGGCGCATTCAACCTTGTACTCTTCCTTCAAACGGCTGGCGACCACATCGAACTGCAGAACACCCACGGCACCGAGAATGATGTCGTTGCTGCGCTCGGGGAAGAACACCTGGGTCGCGCCTTCTTCGGCCAACTGCTGCAGGCCCTGACGCAATTGCTTGGACTTGAGCGGGTCTTTAAGGCGAACGCGGCGGAACAGTTCAGGGGCAAAGTGAGGAATGCCGGTGAAGCCCAGATTCTCACCTTCCGTGAAGGTGTCGCCAATCTGGATGGTGCCGTGGTTATGCAAACCGATGATGTCGCCGGCCCAGGCTTCCTCCAGTTGCTCACGCTCGGAGGAGAAGAAGGTCAGAGCATCGCCGATACGCAGGTCTTTGCCGGTGCGTACATGGCGCATCTTCATGCCCTTCTCGTAACGGCCCGAACAGATCCGCATGAAGGCGATACGGTCGCGGTGTTTCGGGTCCATGTTCGCCTGGATTTTGAAGACGAAACCGCTGAACTTCTCTTCGGTCGGCTCCACCGTGCGCTCATTGGCTACACGCGGCAGCGGACGCGGCGCCCAGTCGACCACGGCGTCAAGGACATGGTCCACACCAAAGTTGCCCAGCGCGGTACCAAAGAACACCGGCGTCAACTCACCGTTCATGAACTCGTCCTGGTCGAACTCATGGCAAGCGCCCTGAACCAGTTCCAGTTGCTCGATGAAACGCTCGTATTCATCACCCAGGTGCGCGCGGGCCTCGTCCGAGTCGAGTTTCTCGATGATCTTCACCTCGGTACGCTCGTGACCGTGGCCCGGGGTGTAGACAATGATGTAGTCGCCGGACAGGTGGTAAACACCCTTGAAGTCCTTGTAGCAGCCGATCGGCCAGGTGATCGGCGCGGCCTTGATCTTCAGGACCGCTTCGATCTCGTCGAGCAACTCGATCGGGTCACGAATATCACGGTCGAGTTTGTTGATGAAGCTGACGATAGGCGTGTCGCGCAGGCGGCAGACATCCATCAGGGCAATGGTACGTGGCTCAACGCCTTTACCGCCGTCGAGGACCATCAGCGCCGAGTCCACCGCTGTCAGCGTGCGGTAGGTATCTTCAGAGAAGTCTTCGTGGCCCGGGGTGTCGAGCAGGTTGATCATGTGATCGCGGTAAGGGAACTGCATCACCGAGGTGGTGATGGAGATGCCACGCTGCTTCTCCATTTCCATCCAGTCGGAGGTGGCATGGCGATCGGACTTTCGCGATTTCACCGTACCGGCGACGGCAATCGCCTTGCCCATCAGCAGGAGCTTCTCGGTGATGGTGGTTTTACCCGCATCGGGGTGGGAAATAATGGCGAAAGTGCGACGCTTCGCGACTTCGGCGGCCTGGTTGGTCATGGGAAATCGCCTGACTGGGGATTCAAAAGGGCCAAAATTATACCCGAACTTGCCGGTGGACCAAAGTCGAGACTCCCAACGGCCGCGGCAGGCTCACACACGGCGATCGTACGGCGGCCAAGCCCCGGTACAACGGCCGCAGCAATGGCCTTGGCATGAGCCGATGTGGACTGTTTTCAAAGACATCCAGCTGTCATGCGGCTCGGTTACAAAGAGACTGCGCAACGCCGGGCGACAGACGTGTGCAAAAACGCGACATTTTTTGTTGATCTTGAACCCCTCAAGTCCTAAAGTTCGCGCCGAGCGTCCATGCTGGAAACGATCCATCCGGCTCAAGTACTGACGACGAGACAGCAAGGTCACCCGTAGCGCCTTTTTCACCGCACGGTTGACCTTTTTGCTTTCGGCGACATGCCTTGGGAAGTAGGCGAACCAAAGTGGGGATACGGAGGGCGCTCAGCTGCAGCCACTTATTTTTTTAGTTTGCCCATGGAGTCCCTAAGCATGTCGATTCAGGTCGAAGACTACTTCGCGCGCGAAACCTTTCAAAAAATGAAGGCGTTCGCCGACAAGCAAGAAACCCCGTTCGTACTTATCGACACCCAGATGATCAGCCAGGCCTATGACGACCTGCGTGCTGGCTTCGAATTCGCCAAGGTCTACTACGCGGTCAAGGCCAACCCGGCGGTCGAAATCATCGATCTGCTGCGCGACAAGGGTTCGAGCTTTGACATCGCCTCGATCTACGAGCTCGACAAAGTGCTGGGCCGCGGTGTCACCCCAGACCGCATCAGCTATGGCAACACCATCAAGAAATCCAAGGACATCCGCTACTTCTACGAGAAGGGCGTGCGCCTGTATGCCACCGACTCCGAAGCCGACCTGCGCAACATCGCCAAGGCCGCACCGGGCTCGAAAGTCTACGTGCGTATCCTGACCGAAGGTTCGACCACCGCTGACTGGCCGTTGTCGCGCAAGTTCGGTTGCCAGACCGACATGGCCATGGACCTGCTGATCCTCGCCCGCGACCTGGGCCTGGTGCCTTACGGCATCTCCTTCCATGTGGGTTCGCAACAGCGCGACATCAGCGTCTGGGACGCGGCCATCGCCAAGGTCAAAGTGATCTTCGAGCGTCTGAAAGACGAAGACGGCATCGAACTGAAGCTGATTAACATGGGTGGCGGCTTCCCGGCCAACTACATCACCCGTACCAACAGCCTGGAAACCTACGCCGAGGAAATCATCCGCTTCCTGAGGGAAGACTTCGGTGACGACCTGCCAGAAATCATCCTTGAGCCTGGCCGCTCGCTGATTGCCAACGCCGGTATTCTGGTCAGCGAAGTGGTGCTGGTCGCCCGCAAATCGCGTACCGCGGTTGAGCGTTGGGTCTACACCGACGTGGGCAAATTCTCCGGCCTGATCGAAACCATGGACGAGTCCATCAAGTTCCCGATCTGGACCGAGAAAAAAGGCGAGATGGAAGAAGTCGTGATCGCCGGCCCAACCTGCGATAGCGCCGACATCATGTACGAGCACTACAAGTACGGCCTGCCACTGAACCTGGCTATCGGTGACCGCCTGTACTGGCTGTCGACCGGCGCCTACACCACCAGCTACAGCGCGGTAGAGTTCAACGGCTTCCCGCCGCTGAAAGCGTACTACCTGTAAACGGCTGAACCTTATCGCCGGCACGCTCGGCTCCTGCAGCGGTTGCAGGAACCGGCCTTGCCGGCGATTGCTTTACAGCATCACGCCAAGCTCGCCAAGCCGAGTGCGATAGGCCAGCGCCATGGCTCGAATCTCGGGCTGTGTCGCCTGCTCCAACGCAGCGGCAGCAACCGTCAGAAAATTTGCATTCCCCGCAACCAGCGCCTGACGCAACCAGCCCAGCGCCTGCTCGACCTGCCCCCGCGCCGCCAAGACCCCGGCGTGGCTGAACTGCCCACGAAAGTCCCCGCCTTCAGCCGAGCGTCGATACCAGTCGTGTGCCGCCGACACATCGGCCGGGCAATGCACACCCTCCTCAAGGTAGCGCCCCAACAGGTTCATGGATTTCGCATGCCCTTGCTCAGCGGCTTGCCGATAACAGCGCAGTGCCGCACCAGGATCTATCGCGACACCACGCCCCGTGGCCAACAGGTTGGCATAGTTGTACAGCCCCCAATCAAGCCCGGCCTCTGCCGCGAGGCGGTAACGGCGAGAGGCTTCGACAACATCCACCTCGCCCCCCCAGCCATGCTCCAGACAACGCCCGAGCATGTTATGCGCCATGGCACTGCCCTGATTGGCAGCAATGGCAAACCAGCGCCGGGCCAACGCCGGATCGCGCTCGATACCGCGCCCGTCCAGGAGTATCTGCCCCAGCAGCAACTGAGCCTCGACGATCCCCTGCCCCGCGGCCATCAACAGCGCTTGGGCCGCCTTGGCCGGGCTTTCTTCAAGCATCTGGCCCAGTTGATCGCCGTCGAGCACTTCTTCACGGCGTAGGTGAAAGGCCATGCGTCAGACCTCGGCCCAGCGACGCAGCAGGTTGTGGTACGTCCCCGTCAACTGAATCAGTGATGGATGATCGGGAACGTCGGCAGTCAGCTGCTGAATTGCGTTGTCCATCTCGAACAACAGCGTACGCTGGCTGTCTTCGCGGATCATGCTCTGGGTCCAGAAAAACGCCGCATAACGCGCGCCGCGAGTGACCGGGTTGACCTTGTGCAGGCTCGTCCCCGGGTACAACACCATATCGCCAGCCGCCAGCTTGACCCGCTGCAGTCCGTAGGTGTCCTGAATTTCGAGCTCACCGCCGTCGTACTCCTCAGGTTCACTGAAGAACAGCGTCGAAGACAGATCGGTACGCACCCGCTCGTGACTGCCACGGGGCTGGCGAACGGCATTGTCGATATGAAAACCAAAGTTGCCGCCTTCGCGGTAGCAGTTGACCAGCGGCGGGAAGACCTTGAAGGGCAAGGCCGCAGACATGAAACGGGGGTTGGCCCACAAGCGCTCAAGCATGGCCGCGCCAATCTCCTTGGCCAATGGATGGCCCTCGGGCAACTGGAGGTTGTGCTTGGCCTTGGCCGACTGGTAACCCGCCGTGATCTTGCCGTCAGCCCAATCGGCCTGCTCCAGCGCCTCACGAATACGCAGCACTTCCTCGCGCGTAAACAGACCAGGAATGTGTAAAAGCATGGCGCGGATACCTAAGGCCGTAAGAGACATCAATGATATTGATTCTTATTGCATCACTACAAGCCCTTAGCGCTTGCCAAGACGAATGAGCCCGCAAAAAACACAGGATGAAAATGTAAAGATTGTAAATTCAACACGAATAACAATTCTTCTCAATTGATAGTCGTATGTATTTACATTACATTTCGCGGCCTTGAAACCTTGGGAGGGGTCATAACAATGTCGCGCCACTACGTGCCAACCGCTGTCAGTTCACCACGCTTGCTCGCTTCTGCCATCGGTGTGGCCATTACCGCCACCTCTACTGCGCACATAGCGTACGCTGCCGAAGCTGCACCGGCCAACGATGGGGCGATTGCTCTGGATGCCACCAGCATCAACAGCGTGCAGGATGAAACCTCTTACAAGACCGACACAGCAACCTCAAAGAAATACACTGCCCCACTACGAGAAACGCCTAAAAGCGTGACCGTTATTCCGCAACAAGTGATCCGTGATACAGGCGCAACCAGCCTGGCCGACGCCTTGCGCACAACCCCAGGGATCACCTTTGGTGCAGGTGAAGGCGGTAACCCAGCAGGCGACCGCCCGATCATTCGCGGCTTCAACGCAGAGAGCGACGTATTTGTCGACGGTATGCGCGATGTCGCCTCGCAAAGCCGAGAAATCTTCAACATCGAATCGGTAGAAGTCAGCAAGGGCCCTGGTTCAGCGTTCACTGGCGCCGGTTCCACCGGTGGCAGCCTGAACCTGGTGACTAAAAGTGCCAAACTTGGCGATGCCTATAACGGTGGATTTACCTGGGGCTCGGACCAAACCAAGCGCACCACCCTGGACCTTAACAAGCAGCTGACCGACACCTCGGCATTTCGCCTGAACCTCATGAAGCATGAGGCCAACGTTGCCGGGCGTGACGATGTCGACGTAAGCCGCTGGGGGGTCGCACCTTCCTTTGCCTTCGGCCTGGGTACCGATACCCGCGTCAGCGTCGGCTACTACCACCTGGATACAGATGATATGCCGGACTACGGCATTCCACTGACCAAGAGTGCAAACCGCAGCAAGTACAACGTCGACAAGCCCGCAAACGTCGATCGCGACAACTTCTACGGTTTAAATGATCGCGACTACCGCAAGAGCAGCAACGACAGCGGGACCATCAAGATCGAACACGATCTGAATGAGAACCTGACACTGTCCAACAGCTTCCGCATGTCGCGCTCCACGCTCGACTATATCGTTACCAACCCTGACGACAGTAAAGGCAACGTGGCCAACGGCCTGGTCTATCGCTCGACCAAAAACCGCAACTCGACCTCAAAAGGCTGGGTCAACCAGACCGACCTGAGCGCCAAATTCAATACTGGATTTATTGAGCACAGCATGGTCACCGGCCTGGAGTTTTCCTATGCCGACACCCATAACCGTGGCTACGTCATTACCTCTGATGCGGGAAAAAGCACCACATGCAGCCCTGCCCTGCTAGCCTCGGGTGACTGCACCAGCCTGTATGATCCATCGCCTGATGACAGCTGGTCAGGAACCATTACCGACAGCCCGGCGTATACCGACACAAACACCAAAACCAGTGCGGCATATGTCTTCGACACCCTGAAATTCAACGAACAATGGTCGCTGAACCTGGGTCTTCGATATGACGACTACCAAACCAAGTCAAGCGGTTACGCAACGGCAGGCCGCACGACCCCTGCGGGTAGCTTCTCCCGCGAGAACAACGCCCACCTCTGGAACTACCAACTTGGCGTGGTCTACAAGCCGCTGCCCAACGGCAGCATCTATGCCGCCTGGTCGACCTCAAGCAACCCTTCGGGTGAAACCAGCGGTAACGGTGGTCTGGAGCTGACAGCAGCCAATGGCAACCTCGAGCCGGAACGTAACCGCAACTATGAAGTAGGCACCAAGTGGGATTTCTTCGACGAGAACTTGTCGCTGACAGCAGCCCTGTTCCGCACCGACAAGACCAACGCCCGCGTCACCGATCCGGACAACGCCACCTACCAAGTGCTTGATGGCGAGCAACGTGTCCAAGGCGTCGAGCTCACCTACTCGGGCAACCTTTCGTCGAAGTGGAAGGTCTATGGTGGCTACACCTACATGGAAAGCGAGATAGTGAAGACCTCTACCGCCGCGAACGAAGGCAATCACATGCCGAGCACGCCACGTAACAACTTCACCTTCTGGTCGACCTACGACATCGTTCCGAAACTGACCGTTGGTGCCGGTGCAACCTTTGTCGACTCGCGCTTCGGTGATGAGGCCAACTCGGTAGAAGTGCCTTCCTACTGGCGTTATGACGCGATGGCAACCTATCGCCTGACCAAAAACGTGGACCTGCAACTGAACGTGCAGAACCTGACCGACAAGCGCTACTTCGATCAGGTATTCCAAACCCATTACGCTCATGTCGCAGCAGGGCGTACCGCATTGATGAGCGCGAACTTCCACTTCTAAGGCAGTTCAACGCAAAGCCCCGCCCACTTCAGTGAGCGGGGCTTTTATGTATCTCGACAGCGTGCATACCCCGCACAGGTATACAGCAAGACAAGGTGGTCGATGTGGTGAAAAAAAACCTGTTTCAACTGCACTGGTTCTTCGGTATCACCGCAGGCCTGGTACTCGCACTGATGGGCATTACCGGCGCAGCGGTGTCATTTCAGGATGAGCTGCTGCGTCTGTTCTACCCCGAAGCCCTCAAGGTTCACGTGCGTGAAGGCGGTGTATTGCCGCCGGCTGAACTGGTACGCCGGGTAGAGGCCGAGCACGGCGACAAGGTTGCCATGCTCTGGGTCGATACCCGCACCGATAACGCCGCGCGGGTATTCTTCACCCCGCCACCTGGCGAGCGGCGAGGCGAAATGCGCTATGCCGACCCATACACTGGCGCGCTGCAAGGCGATGTCAGTGGCCAGGACTTTTTCGGCCTGATGCTGCAACTGCACCGATTCCTGGCCATCGGCGACACCGGTCGGCAGATCACCGGCGCCTGCACCCTGATGCTGGTGTTCTTCTGCCTTTCTGGCCTCTACCTGCGCTGGCCGCGCCAGGCGCTGAACTGGCGTAACTGGCTGACCCTGGACTGGGCGAAAAAAGGCCGCGCCTTCAACTGGGACCTGCACGCGGTTGCCGGCACCTGGTGCCTGGTGTTCTACCTGCTCGCAGCACTGACGGGCCTGTTCTGGTCTTACGAGTGGTATCGCGAAGGCCTGAACAAACTGCTGGCCGACGGGCCGGTGGCGGGCGAGCAACGCAAACGCGGTGAAGGCCGCGGCCGCCCACCTGCACCAGACAAGAACGCACCGCCTCTGGTGGTTGACTACGATGCGATCTGGTCCAGCCTGCAAACGGCTGCCGGGCCAGGCCTGAGCACCTACAACCTGCGCCTGCCACCTGCTGGTGGGCAACCGGCCACCCTGTTCTACCTGCTTGACAATGCCGATCACGAAAGAGCCTTCAACACCCTGACACTCGACCCTGCCACCGGTCAGGTGCGTAAACACGAACGCTTCACCGACAAGTCGTTCAAGGCCCAACTGCTGGCCAGTGTCTATGCCCTGCACGTCGGCAGTTACTTCGGCCTGACCGGGCGCATCCTGATGATGCTGGCCAGCCTGAGCATGCCACTGTTCTTCATCACCGGCTGGTTGCTGTACCTCGACCGTCGGCGCAAGAAACGCCAGATCCGCGTCGCACGCAACGGTATGACCACGCCTGCATCGGGTGAAAACAGCTGGTTGGTGGGCTTTGCCAGCCAGAGCGGTTTCGCCGAACAACTGGCCTGGCAAAGCGCCGGGCAGTTGCAGGCGGCGGGCTTTGCGGTAAACGTGCGAGCCTTGGCTGACTTGAGCGAAACCGACCTGCGCCAGGCGAACAAGGCCCTGTTCGTGGTGAGTACCTTTGGCGACGGCGAAGCACCGGACAGCGCCCGTACGTTCGAGCGCAAGGTGCTCGGCCAGCCCTGGGCGCTGGGCTCACTCGACTATGCCCTGCTCGCCCTCGGTGACCGTCAATACACGCAATTCTGCGGTTTCGCCAAACGCCTGCATGACTGGCTGGGAACACGCGGGGCCAAAGCCCGCTTCGCCCCGGTAGAAGTGGATAACGCCGACCCACACGCCCTGCAGCAGTGGCAAGAACAACTGGCACAGTTGACCGGCAGCCCAGTCGCCAGTAACTGGCAAGCACCAGCCTTCGAAACCTGGACGCTCACCCGGCGCGAACGGCTCAACCCAGGAAGCCAAGGGTCAGCCGTGTACCTGCTCGGGCTGATGCCAGCACAACCGGCACGTTGGGAAGCGGGTGATCTGGTAGAGATCCTGCCGCAGAACAACCCTGCGATCAGCCCCCGGGAGTACTCGATCGCCTCGATTGCCAGCGATGGCATGCTGGAGTTGATCGTGCGCCAGGAGCAACACCCTGATGGCGCACTGGGCCTGGGGTCAGGCTGGCTGACCGAACACGCGCCGCTGGCCAGCCCAATCAACCTGCGCCTGCGGCGTAACAGCGGCTTCCACCTCCCGGCAACGCCTGCACCGCTGATTCTGATCGGCAACGGCACAGGGTTGGCCGGCCTGCGCAGCCTGCTCAAAGCGCGTATCGAAGCAGGCGAGCGGCGTAACTGGTTGCTGTTCGGCGAGCGTAACGAAGCACACGACTTCCTCTGCCGGGAAGAGCTGCAAGGGTGGTTGCGTACGGGTGAACTGGCACGCCTGGACCTGGCGTTCTCCCGTGATCAGGCAGAAAAGGTCTACGTACAGGATCGCCTGCGCGAACAGGCGGCAGAGTTGCGCCAATGGCTGGCCGAAGGGGCGTTGCTTTATGTGTGCGGTAGCCTGCACGGCATGGCTAGTGGGGTCGATGCGGTGCTGAAGGAAGTGCTGGGCACTGCCGAGGTTGAGCACCTGATCGAGCAAGGGCGTTACCGGCGGGATGTCTACTGACGCCTGACGGCCCAGGCGTTGGCAAACCTCCCACAGGCTGCTCGGGTTTTGTTGCAGACTTGCCTGCGATGGCCTCGGTGGGGTGTCCGTGAGTTCGCGGCGTCTGCATCGCGGGCAAGCCCGGCTCCTACGGATTGCATTTTCTGTTGGAGCTGGC
>NZ_MBPN01000317.1 GCF_001695625.1 Pseudomonas defluvii | reverse complement strand
GAGGGCGTGACGGTGCTGAACCAGACGCCATCGGCGTTCCGTCAGTTGATCCCTTTGGCGCAGAAAAACACGGCGCCGTTGAGCCTGCGTTACGTGATTTTTGGCGGCGAGGCCCTGGAACTGGAAAGCCTGCGGCCGTGGTTCGAACGCTACGGCGATCGCCAGCCGCGCTTGATCAACATGTACGGCATCACCGAGACCACGGTGCACGTGACTTACCGCGAAATCACCGAGAGAGACCTTTCACATAAGGGGCCGAGCCCGATTGGCCGACCATTGGCCGACCTCAGCCTGCACGTGCTGGACGCGGACCTCAACCCGCAACCGGTCGGCATTGCCGGCGAGCTGTACGTTGGCGGTGCCGGCTTGGCCCGTGGCTACCTGAACCGCCCGGAACTGACCAGCGAACGCTTCATTGCTAGCCCGTTCGATGCCAGCCAACGCCTGTACCGCAGCGGCGATCTGGCCCGGCGCCTGTCCGATGGCAGCCTCGAATACCTGGGGCGTATCGACCAGCAGGTGAAAATTCGCGGTTTCCGCATCGAGCTGGGGGAAATCGAAGCGCAGTTGCAAAGCCACCC
>NZ_MBPN01000316.1 GCF_001695625.1 Pseudomonas defluvii | reverse complement strand
CGCTGAGAGCATCCTTGCCTACTTCGACCGGCCAGGAACCAGCAACGGTCCAACAGAAGCTATCAACGGGCGACTTGAGCACTTACGAGGTACCGCCTTGGGCTTTAGAAATTTAACCAATTACATAGCCAGGTGCTTGCTGAAGTCAGGAGGGTTTAGAAATCAGCTACACCCTTAAATGCGAAGAGCCGCGTCACCACCTTCAAGGACGAGGCGGAAGCCCTGGCCATCGCCAACGACACCGAGTTCGGGCTGGGCGCGGGCGTATGGACTCGCGACATCAACCGTGCTTACCGCATGGGCCGAGGGATCAAGGCCGGTCGCGTGTGGACCAACTGCTACCACCTGTACCCGGCACACGCCGCATTCGGTGGCTACAAGAAGTCGGGCGTGGGTCGTGAAACCCACAAAATGATGCTTGATCACTACCAACAGACCAAAAACCTGCTGGTGAGCTACGACATCAACCCATTGGGCTTCTTCTAACCCAGTGTACGGTGCGGCCTTCAACAGATTGAAGGCCGCACTGGCTTGCCGAACACGTGCCTCACGCCTCTCAACTGCAGCTGCCTTATCGCCCGCCTTGCCGCCCCACGCCGGCGCACAGGCAGGATTCAGAAATAACCT
>NZ_MBPN01000315.1 GCF_001695625.1 Pseudomonas defluvii | reverse complement strand
GCTGATTACCGGCTCGTCGGCCACCAGGCCACTGTCCTGTTGGTAGGGGGTGGGCTGGCCGAGTTTGGGGAAAAAGGTCTGGTGGTCACTGAACACCACCGTGTGCCCGGCGCGGCTGTGCCGGAAGGTATAACTCACGCCCTCCTCGAAACACAGGCGCTGCAGAAAGTGCAGATCGGACTCGCCGTACTGCACGCAGTACTCCCGTGGGGTACTGGTCTTTTCCAGGTGCAATTGGTAGGCATCGCTGAGGATGCCGTGTTCCTCAAGCACCTGGGCGATGATCTGCGCCAGCGTGCGCTGCTGGAAAATCCGGTGGTTGCGGCGCAGCCCGAGGTAGGCCAGTTGCGGCACCAGCCTCAGGTTGTAGCGGGTCAGGCGCTTACCGGCATCGCCCTGCGAAACGCGGTAAACCTGCCCATGAATGCCGGCGCCCTGCGCGTTGAACGCCAGGAACGCCTGCTTGTGCAGCAAGGTTTCAAGTTCAAGGTCTGCGCGCTCGCTGACCAAGGCCACATCAAAGGCAAAGGGTGTGCTGATGGCTTCCGTGCCGGTGAATGACAGCACCTGAAGGTCGTGCTGAAGGTCATCGATCGTCAGGCTGAAGTGCGCGTGATTGGCGGCTGAGAACATCCCT
>NZ_MBPN01000314.1 GCF_001695625.1 Pseudomonas defluvii | reverse complement strand
ACCGCCTCACCGACGTCGGCATGGGCCTGCAGTCGCGCTTCGATTTCGCCCAGTTCGATGCGGTAGCCGCGCAGCTTGACCTGTTGGTCGATACGCCCCAGGTATTCCAGATTGCCGTCGGCCAGCCAGCGCACGCGGTCGCCAGAGCGGTACAGCCGGCCACCGGTGGTGGAAAACGGGTCGGGCACAAAGCGCTCGGCGGTCAGGTCTGGGCGCTGGTGATAACCACGGGCCAGCCCTTCGCCGCCAATGTACAGCTCGCCCGCCACACCCGGTGGCAACAGGTTAAGGTCGGCATCGAGCACATACAGGGTGCGGTTGCCGACCGCACGGCCGATGGGGGCGTAGGGTGTTTCGCACGGTACATCGCCGTCGGCCCGCCACAAGGTCGGGGTGACGATGGTTTCCGTCGGCCCGTAACCGTTGATGATGCGCGGCGCTTTCAGGCCACGGCGCAGCAGCTCGAAGGTCTCCCGCGACACCGCTTCACCGCCGATGGTGCATGAGCGCAACTTTAAAGGCTGCGGATGCGCCAAAGCCCACTCGGCCAGTTGATGGGCATAGCTGGTG
The DNA here is from genome assembly GCF_001695625.1 of Pseudomonas defluvii. Taxonomy (GTDB): domain Bacteria; phylum Pseudomonadota; class Gammaproteobacteria; order Pseudomonadales; family Pseudomonadaceae; genus Aquipseudomonas; species Aquipseudomonas defluvii. Next base: position 73 of record NZ_MBPN01000314.1, on the reverse strand, counting down.
GGGAAATAGGCCACGGTAACGTCTTGGTCCACCAGCGTCTGGTAGCTCTGCTCTGCCGAGATCAGCCCCGGGC
>NZ_MBPN01000313.1 GCF_001695625.1 Pseudomonas defluvii | reverse complement strand
CGTCGTGTTCGCGGTCCTGCTCGTCTGGGGCGTCTGGGCCATCCGAACGGCTTACGTAGGGTGGTCCGAGAGCCGCCTCAACCAGCGCCAGTTCCTCGGCGTCTGCATCCGCTTCGTCGCGATGTACCTCGTCCTGAGTTTCTTCCTCCTCTCCTGACCTGAAAGGCCTGACCATGCAAAACCGCATCCTCACTTCCCGTTTTGTCCAGCGCACCACCGTGGCTCTGGGCGCCGCCGCGCTGCCGGCGCTGTCGTTCGCGCAAGGCCTGCCGCAGTTGGAGAACCCGACCCGGGGCGCCGGCAGCGGCATCATGGAGACGATCAGGAACTACGGCTACGACATCATCATGCTCGTGGCCCTGCTGGTTGTGGCGTCGATGTTCATTGGCGTGTGCTACCACGCCTACGGCACCTACGCGGAAATCCACACTGGTCGCAAAACCTGGGGCCAATTCGGCCTCACGGTCGCCATCGGCGCGGTGCTGCTCGTGATCGGCATTTGGCTGCTCACCGAAGCCACCGGCATCCTGTAAGGCGAGGCCGGTATGTCCGAGCAGCAGCACGTCCGTGCTGACGGGACGGTCACGTTCCTTCCGCACCGGCTCAACCGCCATCCCGTTGTCGTGCGCGGCCTCACCGCCGACGAGCT
>NZ_MBPN01000312.1 GCF_001695625.1 Pseudomonas defluvii | reverse complement strand
GACCTGTATTTAAAGCGTCACCACCGTGCGACCTGGTGGGTCGATTATGACGACAGCGGCACCCGCGCCTGGCTCGACCGCCTGGCCACCGCCTGCCTCAGCGCCCAGTGCCTGCACGACAAAGGCGCCGAACAATACGCCGACTATGTCCGCAGCCCCGACCCCGGCGTGCTGCGCCAACTGTTCTTCGCCTGGAGCCCAAGCCTGGAAGCGGCGTTGAACAGTGCCACGCGCCACAGCGAGATCCTCGGCGCCCTGGCCCAGGAAAACCGCAGCAACGCCTATGAAGCCCTGGCCAAGGCCCTGGCGCCGCTGAGCCGGGCGGTCCTGGATGATATCGGTGCGCGGGCCAGTACCCCCCATGGCGAATGGAACACCCTGGTCAAACGCCTCGGCGCGGCCTTGCTGCGGCTCAGGGGCGAGGAAGCCATGGCCCTGAGCCCGACCTGGAACAGCCTGCTGGTGGCGATCAAGCTGGGCACGGGGGCCGGGGCGCGCTGGGGCATCGAAGCTGGCAAACCGGTACTGCGCCTGTTTGGCGACTCGGCCGAGGAACTGTGGCGCTGGGCCCAGTCGACCGGGCGGGCGATTAGCCTGGGGCAACCGGCGGGCATCTTCAACAGCAAGGTGGTGCAAAACAGCGGCGGCTTGATCGCCCTGATGGTGCTC
>NZ_MBPN01000311.1 GCF_001695625.1 Pseudomonas defluvii | reverse complement strand
GCCCTGGAACGCCACCGGGCCGAGCATCGGGTAGCGGAGGGCCGAAGCGACCAGCCGAGGCTGGTGACGGGCCATCTGCTGGAGCTGTCCGGCCACCCGTGCCAAGCCTGGAACGACCTGTGGCTGCTGACCGAAATTCAGCACGAAGGCAAGCAACCGCAAGTGCTGGAGGAGAGCATGACTGCCGACTGCACAGCGGCGGATGACGGCTTCTCGCAGGGCTATCGCAACCACTTTAGCGCCACCCCCTGGGACGTGTTCTACCGTCCGCAGCAGGCGTACCACAAGCCCCGTGTGCTGGGCAGCCAGACGGCCCGGGTTACCGGCCCGAAAGGCGAAGAGGTCTATTGCGACGCCTATGGCCGGGTCAAGGTGCAGTTCCACTGGGACCGCGAGGGCCAGCACAACGACCAGAGCAGTTGCTGGCTGCGGGTCGCCTCGGGCTGGGCAGGAAACGGCCATGGCAGCGTCAGCATTCCGCGGGTGGGCATGGAGGTATTGGTGGTCTTTTTGGAGGGCGACCCGGACCGTCCGCTGGTCAGCGGTTGCCTACCCAATAGCCTCAACCTGGTGCCCCATGCCTTGCCGGCGAACAAGACCCGCAGCGTGTTTCGCAGCCGCAGCACACCGGGTGGTGGTGGCTACAACGAACTGCATGTGGAGGACCGCAAAGG
>NZ_MBPN01000310.1 GCF_001695625.1 Pseudomonas defluvii | reverse complement strand
GCCGACCAGCTGCAGTGGCAGTAAGCGACGCAGCTTAAACTCGCTGAAAAACTGTCTTGACCGATGGGTCCACTTTACCCAGTACATTCTTACTGTCGCTGTGAAACAGCACATTCTGAGGCCGGCCACGTTGCTCATAGGCCATGTCCAAAGCCTTGATGACCAGGTCAGCATCGGGCTTCGACGAAGGCGCCCAGCCCACTACACGGCGTGCGAAAAGGTCGATCACGGCCGCCACATAGTGCCAGCGACCTTGAGCCCAGACATACGTGATGTCCCCGCACCAGACTTCATACGGCGCCGACACAGTAAACGCTTGATCCAGCACGTTCGGGATATCTGGCCGCTCTAGCGTCGCCTTTTTGTAGGCGTGTGAGCCGGGCTGTTTGCTAATCAGCTTCATCTCGTTCATCAGCCTACGAACCTTGAATCGTCCAATCACTATGCCGTCCTCGCGCATCATGTACATGATGCTTCGGCTACCCGCTGCGCTGCGGCTTTGGGTAAACAGCTCGTTGACGCGGCTGCGCAACACCAGCCGCTTAACGTCTGGAGATCGACGCTTGCGACAGTGTGCGTAATAGCAGGATCGGGGCACTTCAAATACCGAGCACAACAGATCAACAGGCTCTTGAGCGCGGAGCTGATCAATTAACGCGAGCGCTCGTGTTCCTCGGCCATCAAGAGCGCG
>NZ_MBPN01000309.1 GCF_001695625.1 Pseudomonas defluvii | reverse complement strand
TGCTGGACGGCTGCTGCGGTCACCGATTCCCACGGCACAATCCAGTACTCGCCGTCTTCGCGAGGGACGCAGACTTCTCGGCGTTGGCGGTTGAAGCGCAAGGGCAAGGGGACTGGGCGGAATAGGCTTTGGATCAAAATAAATGATGGAACACCAACGATGAGTCCTGCCCCGATAGCGAAGATGTACCAGAGGTCATCATCCCAAGAGTAATACCCCATAATCAGAAACATCATCGCAAGGGGCCATATGACCATCACCCCTGATCCAATGCTGTAGCTCCCAATATCGAGATACACATCATTCTTGCGCCAGATGGTGTTGAGTACATCCGCCGGCTGTTCACCGGTCGGGATCGGCAGAGGCGCCAGGTAGTCACGCTGTGAGAACAGGCGCTTTTGGGTTGTACCGGCTGCCGGTCTACTCATGCCGTTCCCGGCTCGACGCAGATGCCAACTTCGCCGCCAGCTCCGCCTCACGCTCAGCAATGGCCGCTTCCAGTTCAGGTGAGCGCTTGGCCCACTGTTCGGGTGGCAAGGGTTTTGACCATTCGCTGATTTCGGGGTAAGGCAGGTCCGGTGGTGCAGACAATTTCAGGTTCTGTGCTTTTTCTGCCAACCAGGTTCCAAAGACGGTGATGAAAAATATCCCGTGCAACACATCAAACACATCACCTTTACGCAAGCTGGTGACGATTGAGCCTATTTGCGT
>NZ_MBPN01000308.1 GCF_001695625.1 Pseudomonas defluvii | reverse complement strand
TGCAGTTGGACAATACTGCCCGCCAGCGTAGCGGGGAGCAGCAGTTGCACCCAGAACCCCAGGCAACGTTGTGGCCCTCGGTCCGGGTAGGTGTATACCGCCCGGGCCCAGACGCTGGGCCGCTGCAGGATCTCCAGCAAAGCCATCAGTTGGGTTTTATGGCCGTCAATGCCAACCCAGCTGTCCTCCGGTGCCTTGCCCCAGCTACAGCGGTACAACCAGAGGCGCAAGCCTTCGCGCTTGTAGAGGTTGGCACGCGCCGAGAACAGTAAATAGGCCATACCAAGTGCGGCCAGAATCATGGTAACCGGTGAGGACATGATCCAGGCAAAGTTGAACCAGTAACCTAAAACAGCACCTACGATCTGAACGGTTGCAACACCGCTCATTCCTATAAGTGCACCCCACTTCAGTTTGAGTAAACGTTCTTCATCCTCACTACTCGCACCCGCAATATCCTTGGACACCTGCCACGCCTCAACACCCGCAGCAATTGCACCAAGCGCCGCCCAGGTCGCCGTTCGGGCAATCAACCGTTTGGCAGCTTGCGCAAAGTCGATGTTGCCGCGAGATAGCCAAGCCTTGGCGCCCGCCTCTGCCAGTTTCACCACTCGTTTACCCAACCGCGCAGACATCCCCTGCGCCCGATTCCACCCCGGGCCCACGCACACGGCCATCATTGCGTTACCGGTATAGGCCGCATTGGCGGTCA
>NZ_MBPN01000029.1 GCF_001695625.1 Pseudomonas defluvii | reverse complement strand
TGGCGCCTGGATGTTGCCGCGGCATATCGTATTGACTCATCCCCGTGCGTTCACCCGGTTGCGTAGAGACGCCCAGGGCTGGCATCTGTGGAGCCCTGCGCAGGGCTGGCAGTCGGTGCAGTTGTGTCGTGACAGCCTGGCGTTGCCTGGCCTGGTACTGCTGCGCTTCAGGCGCGCTGGGCGACGCTGGACGGAAAGCCTGTGCATTCCCTTCGACGCGCTGGAGCCGGTGCAGCACCGGCGCCTGCGCGTGCGGTTGAAGTTCAGTCGGCGTAGGTGGGCGGCAGCAGAATAGTGTCGCGGGCCTCTTTCAGCATCTGTGGGTAGTCCAGCGTGTAATGCAGCCCGCGACTTTCCTTGCGTTGCATGGCTGAACGTATCATCAGTTCCGCGACCTGGGCCAGGTTGCGCAGCTCGATCAGGTCGCGGCTGACCTTGTAGTTGCTGTAGAACTCGTCGATTTCGTCGAGCAGCAGGCGTACCCGGTGTTCGGCACGCTGCAAGCGCTTGTTGGTGCGCACGATGCCGACATAGTCCCACATGAATCGCCGCAGTTCGTCCCAGTTGTGCGCAATGATCACGTCTTCGTCCGAGTCGGTGACCTGGCTGGCATCCCAGCATGGCAATGTTGCGGGCATGCTTACCTGGTCCAGCTTGCTGATGATGTCGGCAGCAGCGGAGCGCCCATACACGAAGCACTCAAGCAGCGAGTTACTGGCCATGCGGTTGGCACCGTGCAGGCCGGTGAAGCTGGTCTCGCCAATGGCATAGAGGCCGGGCACATCAGTATGGCCCTGTTCGTCGACCACTACGCCGCCGCAGGTGTAATGAGCGGCCGGCACTACCGGGATTGCCTGGGTGGTGATGTCGATGCCAAAGGTCAGGCAGCGTTCGTAAACGGTCGGGAAGTGGCTTTTGACGAATTCGGCGGGCTTGTGGCTGATGTCCAGGTAGACACAGTCTGCCCCGAGGCGCTTCATCTCGTGGTCGATGGCGCGGGCGACGATGTCCCGTGGTGCCAGTTCTGCGCGCGGATCGAAGCGCGGCATGAAACGCTCGCCGTTCGGCAGTTTGAGCAGTGCGCCTTCGCCGCGCAGTGCTTCGGTAATCAGGAAGCTCTTGGCCTGCGGGTGATACAGGCAGGTCGGGTGAAACTGGTTGAACTCCAGGTTGGCGACCCGGCAGCCTGCTCGCCAGGCCATGGCGATACCGTCGCCGCAGGCCCCGTCGGGGTTGCTGGTGTAGAGGTAGACCTTGGCGGCCCCTCCGGTAGCCAGTACGGTGAAGCGTGCGCCGTAGGTGTCGACTTCGCCTGTCGAGCGGTTCAGAACGTAGGCACCCAGGCAGCGCTCACCCTCCTGGCCCAGGCGCCGCTCGGTGATCAGGTCGACCGCAACCCGCTGCTCAAGCAGTTCGATGTTAGGGCGCTTTCGAGCCTGGGCGAGCAGGGTGGTAAAGATCGCCGCGCCAGTGGCGTCGGCAGCATGAATGATGCGTCGATGACTGTGGCCACCCTCACGGGTCAAATGGAACTCAAAACTGCCGTCGTCGACGCTGGCATGTTCATCGCGTGTAAACGGTACGCCCTGGTCGATCAACCACTGGATGGCTTCTCGGCTGTGTTCGACCGTGAAGCGCACGGCATCTTCATGGCAAAGCCCGCCGCCTGCGTTGAGCGTGTCCTCGACATGAGACTGCACGGTATCGGTGTCGTCGAGTACGGCTGCTACACCACCTTGAGCCCAGAACGTTGAACCGTTGGCGAGCTCGCCTTTACTGAGAACGGCAATGCGCAAGTGCTCTGGCAAGGTGAGGGCCAGGCTCAGGCCGGCAGCGCCGCTGCCAATCACTAGGACGTCATGTTGAAACTGTTGGCTCATGTCTGGAACTTCCGCGCGGGGCGACCAAGAGGGCGTAGGTGCCCCCTAGTATATAAAGGGGGGGATCGGCACAATAGTCAGGCTTTTATGGCATTGTGAAACTATCGTGAATCGAAATGGGTAGTCTTTATAACAGCCCAATACCCGGTATTTCCATGCTATCTGCCGATTTTGCGTATGAGGTATCCCTGTCGGCAGCGGGAACTTTCCTTGAATTTCGGATATCCATAGAAGGCTGCCTGCATCACAGGACGCCGCGTCGATGGCAGCCGGGGCTTGTGTTAGCCGCTCTGCCCATGCCTTCGATGACCAGACTATCGACGCAGCCGGCGACGACCGTGCTGCGTTTTTTCGTGCGGGCTGACGACAGGCTGCAGGAAACTTGCTTGGAGGGGGAGAACTTTTGCGAAAAGCCCGAGTCTATGTTTGCAAGCCTGAGCGATGGCTGTTGCAGCACTCCTCCAGGTTCACCGAGGAGTATTCATGCTAACCCAGGAAGAGGATCAGCAACTTGTCGAGCGCGTACAGCGCGGCGACAGGCGAGCCTTCGATCTGTTGGTGCTGAAGTATCAGCACAAGATTCTCGGGTTGATCGTGCGTTTTGTGCACGACACCCATGAAGCCCAGGATGTGGCCCAGGAAGCGTTCATCAAGGCCTACCGGGCTCTGGGCAATTTTCGTGGTGACAGTGCGTTTTACACCTGGCTTTACCGCATTGCCATCAACACGGCAAAGAATTACCTGGTGTCGCGCGGTCGGCGGCCACCAGACAGCGATGTAAGTTCCGAGGATGCGGAATTTTACGACGGCGATCATGGTCTCAAGGATCTCGAGTCCCCAGAACGCTCGTTGTTGCGTGATGAGATCGAAGACACTGTTCATCGAACCATTCAGCAACTGCCAGAAGATTTGCGTACAGCGTTAACTTTGCGCGAATTCGATGGTCTGAGTTACGAGGACATTGCAAGCGTCATGCAGTGTCCGGTGGGTACCGTGCGCTCCCGAATCTTCCGCGCTCGGGAGGCCATAGATAAAGCCCTGCAGCCCTTGTTGCAGGAAACCTGAGACAGCGGCGACAGCCAAGAGAGGAACCGCCATGAGTCGTGAAGCTTTGCAGGAATCGCTGTCCGCGGTAATGGATAACGAAGCGGACGAATTGGAATTGCGTCGGGTATTGAATGCCGTCGACGATTCTGAAGCCCGTGCAACCTGGTCGCGTTATCAGATTGCGCGTGCAGCCATGCACAAAGAGCTGTTGGTGCCGCAGCTGGACATCGCTGCTGCCGTGTCGGCAGCGCTGGCCGATGAAGCGACTCCGGTGAAGGCTGCCCCTCGGTCATGGCGTAGCCTGGGGCGTCTGGCGGTTGCTGCCTCGGTAACGGTTGCGGTATTGGCAGGCGTTCGCCTGTACAACCAGAATGAGATCACTGGCGCTCAACTGGCAGCCCAGCAGCCTCAGCAAGGCCTTTCTGTGCCACAAGTGCAGGGCCCTGCTGTTTTGGCAGGCTATAGTGAAAGTGCCGATCAGCCAGGGCCGATGGCCAATGGTGTGCTGCAGGGGCAAGCAGGCTGGCAGGATCAACGTTTGCCAGGATACTTGCGTCAGCATGCTCAGGAAGCAGCCCTGAAAGGTACTGAAAGCGCTTTGCCTTATGCCCGTGCGGCCAGCCTGGAAAATCGCTAAGTAAGGAGGATCATGCGCACGCTACCTCTCATACCGCTTTTGCTCGGTGTATGGTTGACGGGCCCTGCCTTAGCCGCCAATTCCTCCACTGAAGCTACTGACTGGCTCAGTCGTCTGGCAAAAGCCGAGCAACAGCAAAGCTATCAGGGTACTTTCGTTTACGAGCGTAACGGCAGTTTCTCCACTCACGAAGTCTGGCATCGCGTTCAGGATGGCAAGATCAGCGAGCGTTTGGTGCAGCTCGATGGGGCGGCTCAGGAGGTCGTGCGTGTTGACGGTATTACCCGCTGCGTGAGCGGAGCCTTGTTGGCGGAGGTGAGCAGTGTACCGGCCGTTCCCGGTCGGGTACTTGATCCGCTGAAACTGATGAACTGGTATGACCTGGGTATTGCCGGCCGTTCGCGTGTCGCCGGCCATGACGTCACCATTGTTACCCTCAGCCCGCGCGACCAGCATCGTTATGCGTTTGAACTTCATCTGGATCGCGAAACCGGCTTGCCGCTCAAGTCATTGATGATCAATGACAAGGGGCAATTACTGGAGCGATTCCAGTTCACGCATCTGGACACTGCCAATGTGCCGAGTGACGCCCAGTTGCAGCCTGGCGATAACTGCAAGGCGGTTGTCCAGGCTTCTGAAGCGGCTGCACAGCACGTGACAGGTTGGCGTTCAGATTGGTTGCCGCCAGGGTTTGAGCTGGTCAACAGCTCGATTCGCCAAAGCAAGGACGGAAAAAGAACTGTCAGTAGCCTCATGTACGATGATGGGCTGGCGCGCTTCTCTGTGTTTGTCGAGCCCTCTGGCGAGGGGGGCGCTGTCGATACGCGTACCCAGCTTGGGCCGACCGTTGCAGTTTCGCGACGCTTGACGACGCCCAAAGGGGATATGGCGGTGACCGTTGTTGGTGAAATTCCGATCGGCACGGCTGAGCGCGTTGCACTGTCGATGCGGGCGCAAGATGCTCAGGCTAAACAGTGATTGTCGTTTAAGAGGTGCACGGATGACAGGCACGCCGACCAGGGACAGACATGATTGGTAAGCTTTGCGGTTTGCAAAATCTAATGGAATTTTCTATAGGTCAGGCCTTTCGGGGTCTGGCCTTTTCTGCTGTTGCAGCATCAAGAATGCCTATGCATCCAGCCTGTTTGTCGCCTTCACGGGTGCCGCCGGGCTTCTTGCGTTCGCAGGTCCCTACTGCTTAACCACGCTTGTTGTGACGGGAGCCGTATGTCAATACCACGCTTGAAATCGTATCTAACGTTGTTCGCCGCCGTGCTGATGCTCGGTCAGGTGGTCACCGCACAGGCTGAAGCCTTGCCGGACTTCACTACGCTGGTCGAGCAAGCTTCGCCGGCCGTGGTGAACATCAGTACCCGGCAGAAAATGCCAGATCGCCAGCTCGCGGGTGGGCAGATGCCTGACCTGGAAGGCTTGCCACCGATGTTCCGGGACTTCTTTGAGCGCAACATGCCTCAAGGGCCCCGCTCGCCGCGTGGTGATCGCCAGCGCGAGGCGCAGTCGCTGGGCTCGGGGTTTATCATTTCCAGTGATGGCTACGTGCTGACCAACAATCACGTAGTGGCTGATGCCGACGAGATCATGGTCCGCCTGTCGGATCGTAGTGAGTTCCAGGCCAAAGTGGTGGGCACTGACCCGCGCACCGATGTTGCGCTCTTGAAAATCGATGGCAAGAACCTGCCTACCGTCAAGCTGGGCGACTCGGAGAAACTCAAGGTCGGTGAATGGGTGCTGGCTATCGGCTCGCCGTTCGGCTTCGATCATTCGGTGACGAAAGGCATCGTCAGTGCCAAGGGCCGTACACTGCCTAACGACACCTATGTGCCGTTCATTCAGACGGACGTGGCCATCAACCCGGGTAACTCCGGTGGCCCGCTGTTCAACATGAACGGTGAGGTGGTCGGGATCAACTCGCAGATCTTCACCCGTTCCGGTGGCTTCATGGGCCTGTCGTTCGCTATCCCGATCGATGTGGCATTGGATGTCTCCAACCAACTGAAGAAAGACGGCAAGGTCAGCCGTGGCTGGCTGGGTGTGGTCATTCAGGAAGTCAACAAGGACCTGGCAGAGTCGTTCGGCCTGGACAAACCGGCCGGTGCGCTGGTCGCCCAGGTGCTCGAGGATGGCCCGGCGGCCAAGGGTGGCCTGCAGGTGGGAGACGTTATCCTGAGCCTGAACGGTCAGCCGATCATCATGTCCGCTGATCTGCCTCATTTGGTGGGTGGCCTGAAAGAGGGTGCCAAAGCCAGCCTGGAAGTGGTCCGTGAAGGCAAGCGTCGTACGCTGGATGTCACCATCGGTTCACTGCCGGATGATGACCAGGAAATCGTAGCCAGTGCCAACGGTGGTATCGAGCGCAGCAGCAACCGCCTGGGCGTTTCCGTGGCGGACCTGAATGCCGAGCAGAAGAAGGCGCTGGAGCTGAAGGGCGGTGTCGTCATCAAGGAAGTTCAGGATGGCCCGGCTGCAATGATTGGCCTGCGGCCAGGTGATGTGATTACTCATCTGAACAACCAGGCGATCATTTCGGCCAAGAGCTTCACTGAAATTGCCAAGGACCTGCCGAAGAACCGTTCGGTGTCGATGCGTGTGCTGCGTCAGGGCCGTGCCAGTTTCATCACCTTCAAGCTGGCTGAATAAGCCGGGTTGATCGAAGAGGGCGGCCATGGCCGCCCTTTTTTGTGTCTTTTGATGAGCGCAGAGCGCTCTGTAAGCGCCTGCTGTGGGTGAATCGCACAGTCGGCAGGGGATGTTCCTACGGCGCGAAATCGTTGTTCACGTGACGCCCACGCTGAGCATCAGGTACAATTCCCGGCTATTTTTCGGCGGGCCTCGTTCCGCAGCCTTTTTGAGTGTTGACCCGTGAGTGATTTGAGTCATATCCGCAATTTCTCCATCATCGCCCACATTGACCATGGCAAGTCGACGCTGGCCGACCGCTTCATTCAAATGTGCGGCGGCCTGTCCGCGCGTGAGATGGAAGCCCAGGTACTCGATTCCATGGACCTGGAGCGCGAGCGCGGGATCACCATCAAGGCTCACAGCGTCACCTTGCACTACAAGGCAAAGGACGGTGTCACCTACCAGTTGAACTTCATTGATACCCCAGGTCACGTTGACTTCACCTATGAAGTCAGCCGCTCGCTGGCCGCCTGTGAAGGTGCCTTGCTGGTGGTCGATGCTGGCCAGGGCGTCGAGGCTCAGTCGGTTGCCAACTGCTACACCGCCATCGAGCAAGGCCTTGAGGTCATGCCGGTCCTGAACAAGATGGACCTGCCCCAGGCCGACCCGGAGCGGGTCAAGGAAGAAATCGAGAAGATCATCGGTATCGACGCTACCGATGCCGTTGCCTGCAGCGCCAAGAGCGGCTTGGGTGTGGAAGAGGTGCTTGAGCGCCTGGTGCACACCATTCCTGCACCGACCGGTGATATCGAAGCGCCGCTGCAAGCCCTGATCATCGACTCCTGGTTCGACAACTACCTGGGCGTTGTGTCCCTGGTGCGTGTACGCCACGGTCGCGTGAAGAAAGGCGACAAGATTCTGGTCAAGTCCACCGGCAAGGTCCACCTGGTGGACAGCGTCGGTGTATTTACCCCGAAACATACCCAGACCGTCGACCTCAAGGCCGGTGAAGTGGGCTTCATCATTGCCAGCATCAAGGACATTCATGGTGCGCCAGTGGGCGACACCCTGACTCTGAGCTCAACCCCTGAGGTTGAGGTGCTGCCAGGTTTCAAACGGGTTCAGCCACAGGTTTATGCCGGTCTTTTCCCGGTCAGCTCCGATGATTTCGAAGATTTTCGTGATGCATTGCAGAAGCTGACCCTGAACGACTCGTCGTTGCAGTACTCGCCGGAAAGCTCCGACGCACTGGGCTTCGGCTTCCGTTGCGGCTTCCTCGGCATGCTGCACATGGAGATCATCCAGGAGCGCCTGGAGCGCGAATACGACCTGGACCTGATCACCACCGCGCCAAGCGTAATCTTCGAGGTCAAACTCAAGACGGGCGAAACGATCTACGTCGATAACCCATCGAAGCTGCCGGATATCTCTGCAGTCGAGGATTTCCGTGAGCCGATCGTGCAGGCGACCATCCTCGTGCCTCAAGAGCACCTGGGTAACGTCATCACCCTGTGCATCGAGAAGCGCGGCGTACAGCGCGACATGCAGTTCCTCGGTTCGCAAGTACAAGTGCGCTACGATCTGCCGATGAACGAAGTGGTTCTGGACTTCTTCGACCGCTTGAAGTCCACCAGCCGTGGTTATGCGTCGCTGGACTACCATTTCGACCGTTATCAGTCGGCGAATCTGGTAAAACTCGACGTGCTGATCAACGGCGACAAGGTCGATGCCCTGGCCCTGATCGTGCACCGTGACAATGCGCACTATAAAGGTCGCGCATTGACCGAGAAGATGAAGGAACTGATTCCTCGGCAGATGTTCGATGTGGCCATCCAGGCCGCCATTGGCGGGCAGATCGTCGCGCGAACCACTGTCAAGGCGCTCAGAAAGAACGTACTGGCTAAATGTTACGGTGGCGACGTGAGCCGTAAGCGCAAGCTGTTGGAAAAACAGAAGGCCGGTAAGAAACGCATGAAGCAGGTCGGCAACGTGGAAATTCCACAAGAAGCCTTCCTGGCCGTGCTCAGGTTGGATAGCTAGGTCCTATGTCGCTAAATTTCCCGCTGTTGTTAGTCATCGCCGTTGCCGTTTGCGGTCTGCTGGCCTTGCTTGATCTGCTGTTTCTGGCGCCACGCCGGCGGGCAGCGATCAGTAACTATCAGGGCAGCGTCAGCCAGCCTGATATGTCGGTACTTGAGCAGCTCAACAAGGAACCGCTGCTGGTTGAATACGGCAAGTCGTTCTTTCCGGTGCTGTTCATCGTGCTGGTGCTGCGCTCGTTCCTGGTAGAGCCGTTCCAGATCCCTTCGGGGTCGATGAAGCCGACCCTTGAAGTGGGCGATTTCATTCTGGTGAACAAGTTCTCCTATGGCATTCGTTTGCCGGTGATCGACAAGAAGGTCATTGAGGTTGGTGACCCTAAGCGGGGTGATGTAATGGTGTTCCGCTACCCGAGCGATCCGAACGTGAACTACATCAAGCGGGTGGTTGGCCTGCCAGGTGACCAGATCCGTTACACCAGCGACAAGAAGTTGTTCGTCAACGGTCAGCTGATTGCCGAGCAACTGGTGGGTACCGAGCCAGGCACCCTGGGCAGCGCCGAGCTGTACAAGGAAAAACTGGGCGAGGTGGAACACCTGATCCGTAAGGAAATGGGCCGCTACCGGATGCCGCCGGACCAACAGTGGGTAGTCCCGGCTGGGCACTATTTCATGATGGGCGACAACCGCGACAACTCCAACGACAGCCGATACTGGGATGACCCCAACATTCCAAAAGAGCTGCACGGCATGGTTCCGGACAAGAACATCGTCGGCAAGGCCTTCGCTGTCTGGATGAGTTGGCCAGAGCCGAAATTGAGTCACCTGCCGAGCCTTTCGCGGGTTGGGCTGATCAAGTAACACCTAAACGGCGCTGTCTTGGGACAGCGCCGAATGCTTTTCTGGCATAGGCTGTGTTCAGGGTGTCTGTGGATGTCCCCGAATCACTGGGTCGGAAGGGCATGAAGCCAAATAGTCTTTCAGGATCCGGATTTGAACAACGCGTTAAACCTGACGGCCACGAGCCAATCCGATAAGTGTGGGCGCTGGGCTGAGTCCCAGGCGCAAAAAATCGGCCATAAACCGAGCGTGGGTACACTGTGAGCGTTTCCTTGAGCCGCCTCGAGCGCAAGCTCGGCTACACCTTCAAGAACCAGGAGCTGATGCTGCTGGCCCTCACGCATCGCAGTTACGCCGGGCGTAACAACGAGCGCCTGGAATTTCTGGGCGATGCGATTCTCAACTTTGTTGCCGGTGAGGCGCTGTTCGAGCGTTTTCCGCAAGCCCGTGAGGGTCAGTTGTCACGCCTGCGTGCGCGGCTGGTCAAGGGCGAGACCCTGGCCGTACTGGCGCGTGGGTTCGACCTCGGCGAGTACCTGCGTCTGGGCTCTGGCGAATTGAAAAGCGGCGGTTTCCGTCGCGAGTCGATTCTGGCCGACGCCCTTGAAGCGCTTATCGGTGCGATTTACCTCGACTCGGACATGCACACCGCGCGTGATCGCGTGCTGGACTGGCTGACTGGTGAGTTCGAGAGCCTGACGCTGGTCGATACCAACAAGGACCCGAAAACCCGTTTGCAGGAATTCCTGCAGTCACGGGCCTGCGAACTGCCCCGCTATGAAGTGGTGGATATTCAGGGTGAACCGCATTGCCGGACGTTTTTCGTCGAATGCGAAGTGGCCCTGTTGACTGAAAAAAGCCGAGGGCAGGGTGTTAGCCGGCGTATTGCCGAGCAGGTCGCCGCGGCGGCAGCCCTGATCGCCCTGGGCGTGGAGAATGGCAATGACTGATACGAATACTACCCGTTGCGGCTATGTCGCCATCGTCGGCCGCCCCAACGTGGGCAAATCGACGTTGCTTAACCACATCCTCGGGCAGAAGCTGGCGATTACCTCGCGCAAGCCGCAGACCACACGTCACAACATGCTTGGGATCAAGACCGAGGGCGATATCCAGGCGATCTACGTCGATACCCCCGGTATGCACAAGAGCAACGAGAAGGCGCTCAACCGCTACATGAACAAGACCGCTTCGGCGGCCTTGAAAGACGTCGACGTGGTTATCTTCGTTGTCGATCGCACCCGCTGGACCGATGAGGACCAACTGGTGCTGGAGCGCGTGCAGTACGTGCAAGGCCCGGTGATCCTGGCCATCAACAAGACCGACCGTATCGAAGAGAAGGCCGAGTTGATCCCGCACCTGCAATGGTTGCAGGAGCAACTGCCGAATGCCGAGATCGTGCCGATTTCCGCGCAGCAGGGGCATAACCTCGATGCACTGGAAGCACTGATCGCCAAGCACCTGCCGGAAAACGAACACTTTTTCCCGGAAGACCAGATCACCGACCGCAGCAGCCGTTTCCTGGCCGCTGAACTGGTGCGCGAGAAGATCATGCGTCAACTCGGTGCCGAGCTGCCGTACCAGATCACCGTGGAGATCGAAGAGTTCAAGCAGCAGGGCAAGATCCTGCATATCCATGCCTTGATCCTGGTCGAGCGTGATGGTCAGAAGAAGATCATCATTGGCGACAAGGGCGAGCGGATCAAACGCATTGGTTCCGAGGCACGCAAGGACATGGAGTTGCTGTTCGACGCCAAGATCATGCTCAACCTCTGGGTCAAGGTCAAAGGTGGCTGGTCTGATGATGAGCGTGCCCTGCGCTCCTTGGGTTACGGCGACCTGTAAGCCTCCAGGCCCGATACCGTCCGGTGTCGGGCCGACTCCTTTCTGAAGTTCAACTCATGGAACTACCCGTCGGCCAACCGGCTTACGTCTTGCACAGTCGGGCCTACCGCGAAACCAGTGCACTGGTGGACTTCCTCACGCCTCAGGGCCGGCTGCGTGCGGTGTTACGTCGTGCACGGGGTAAGGCCGGAACGCTGGCGCGTCCCTTCGTTGCGCTGGAAGTCGAGTTCCGTGGCCGTGGTGAACTGAAAAACGTCGGGCGCATGGAAAGCAATGGTGTCGGTATCTGGCTGAACGGTGATGCACTGTTCAGTGGCCTCTACCTTAACGAGTTGATGACCCGACTGCTGCCCCTCGAGGACCCGCACCCCCGGTTGTTTGAACATTACACCGCAACCTTGCAGGCATTGGCCGCCGGGCGCGCGCTGGAGCCGTTGCTGCGCTCGTTCGAGTGGCGCCTGCTGGATGAGCTGGGGTATGCCTTCGAGTTGGATCGGGATCTTGCGGGGGAACCGCTGGCCGCCGATGGCCTGTATCGGTTGCAGGTGGATGCAGGCCTGGAGCGGGTTTACCTGCTTCAGCCGGGTGTGTTCAATGGCGTTGAGCTGACAGCCATGGCCGAAGCCGACTGGAGTGTGCCCGGTGCCTTGAGCGCGGCCAAGCGTTTGATGCGTCAGGCGCTGGCTGTTCATTTGGGCGGAAGGCCATTGGTCAGTCGCGAACTGTTTCGCAAGCCGTAAGCTCGTCGTATGCTGTGAGGCTCAATTTTCAGGAGAGCTTCTTCGTGACCCACAGCAACCGCATTCTTCTCGGCGTGAACATCGACCACGTGGCGACCCTGCGCCAGGCCCGTGGCACGCGTTACCCGGACCCGGTCAAGGCCGCGCTGGATGCCGAGGAAGCCGGTGCCGATGGCATCACCGTCCACCTGCGTGAAGACCGCCGGCATATTCAGGAGCGCGACGTGCTGCTGCTCAAGGATGTGCTGCAAACGCGGATGAACTTCGAGATGGGCGTCACCGAGGAAATGATGGCGTTTGCCGAGCGTATTCGCCCGGCACATATCTGCCTGGTACCGGAAACACGTCAGGAGCTGACCACCGAGGGCGGCCTGGATGTGGCTGGCCAGGAAGCGCGGATCAAGGCGGCAGTCGAGCGCCTGTCGCGCCTCGGCTCGGAAGTGTCCTTGTTCATCGATGCTGACGAGCGCCAGATCGAGGCGTCTCGCCGTGTTGGGGCTCCGGCTATCGAACTGCATACCGGTCGTTACGCTGATGCCGAAACACCCGCTGACGTGGCTGAAGAGCTCAAGCGCGTCGCCGACGGCGTGGCCTTTGGCGTCGCTCAGGGCCTGATCGTAAACGCCGGGCACGGCTTGCACTATCACAACGTGGAAGCAGTCGCGGCAATCAAGGGCATCAACGAGCTGAACATCGGGCATGCACTGGTTGCCCATGCCCTGTTCGTCGGCTTCAAGTCGGCAGTGGCCGAGATGAAGTCTCTGATTCTGGCGGCCAGCCGCGGCTGAGCAATAGGTCACTCATGTATGCCGCCAGACGAGGTGATACCTGGTCGGCGGCTTAGCATTGAGCATTACTTGCGCGCGACCAGCACCGCACGGCGTGGTGCTGGCAAACCTTCGATGGTGCGGCTGTGATCGTTGGGGTCGAGGAAGTCGCTGAGCGACTGATAACGCATCCACTCGGTGCTGCGTTGTTCCTCGATGCTGGTGACGCTGACATCGACGCAGCGCACGTCACTGAATCCGGCGCGACGCAGCCAGCGCTCCAGCGCAGGTACCGAGGGCAGGAACCAGACGTTGCGCATTTGTGCGTAGCGGTCTTCAGGTACCAATACCTGCTGTTCATCACCGTCGATGACCAACGTTTCCAACACCAACTCGCCACCCTTGACCAGGCAGTCCTTGAGCGCCAGCAGGTGCTCGATTGGCGAGCGCCGATGGTAGAAGACGCCCATGGAGAATACGGTGTCGAAGCCTTCGAGGTTCGCTGGTAGGTCTTCCAGGGCGAACGGCAAGTGCCAGGCCGGCAGTTCTGGCAGGTAACGTTGCACGGCCTGGAACTGGCAGAAGAACAGCCAGTTGGGGTCTACGCCAATGACGCTGTCGGCACCGGCACCGAGCATGCGCCACTGGTAGTAGCCATTGCCGCAGCCGACGTCCAGTACACGCTTGCCGCGCAAGTCCAGGTGCGGCGCGACCCGCTCCCATTTCCAGTCCGAACGCCATTCGGTGTCGACGTGAACCCCGAACAGGTCGAAAGGCCCCTTGCGCCAGGGCGACAAGCCCATCAGTGCCGTGCGCATCTGTTCACGCGTGGCAGGCTCGCAGTCGCAGTCCAGGCGCAGACCGTTGAGCAGGTCGACGTGCTCGGGGGTGAGCGCGGGCAGGGCATCGAGCGCCGCTTGCCAACGTTCGAGGTCGCCATGGCCTTTTTCCAGCTTGGCATCGAGTTGTGCCTGCAGGCCCTGGGACCATTCAGCCAGAGGGGTGCCCGCCAGGCGGCGAACAAGAGGGGAAAGATCAATCATGGCAGGGCAATCAGTGAGGCGAAATTAAGGCACTGGAACCACGGCACGACCTTGGAGAAGCCCGCTGCGAGTAGACGCTCACGGTGTTCTTCCAGGCTGTCGGGTTTCATCACGTTCTCGATGGCACTGCGTTTCTGGGCAATTTCCAGTTCGCTGTAGCCATTGGCGCGCTTGAACGCGACATGCAGGTCGGTGAGCAGGGCGTGTTCCTGTGGGTCGTTGAAGCGCAGTTTTTCCGAGAGGATCAGGGCGCCGCCGGGCAGCAGGGCCTGGCGAATACGCGACAGCAGTGCCAGGCGCTGCTCTGGGGCAATGAACTGCAGGGTGAAGTTCATCGCCACCACCGAGGCAGGCTGGAACTCAAGGGCGAGGATGTCGCCTTCGATCACTTCGACCGGCAGCAGCTCCTGGAACATTGAGTCTTGGGCCGTGAGGTACTGGCGGCAACGCTCGACCATGGCTGCGGAGTTGTCCACAGCGATAACGCGGCAGCCGTCCTGGCGTACATGCCGGCGCAGTGCCTGGGTGACAGCACCCAACGAGCTGCCCAGGTCGTACAGGGCGGTGTGCGGCTGAGCAAACTGCGCAGCCAGTACGCCGAGGTTCTCGACAATGGTCGGGTAGCCGGGTACTGAACGCTTGATCATGTCCGGGAACACTCGGACCACGTCTTCGTTGAAGGCGAAGTCGGGCACCTGGCCAAGCGGCTGGGCGAATAGGCGGTCGGGTTCTTTGCTCACGGGCAGTCCAGGCGTTCAGCGGTAAAGGGTCGGCATTTTAGCCAAACTGGCAGCGGGATGCATGGCCGGCTGACAAGTGCGGCTTACTTCACCGTAATTGCACAATCAAAGGTCTGTGCCGGGGGGACTTCCGGTGCCCAGGGTTGTTGATAGACCAGTATCAAGTGACCCTCGCCAGCGGTCTTCGCCTGGAAGCGCCATACCGATTGCCCGGCGCTACCGACCAGCCCTGTACCTTCGGGGTTGCTGTAGACCTCCGGGCCAAGGCTGCGCAGGATACTGGCGGCAGGGTTTTGCAATAACCAGCGGTAGCCCGTGGTGGGGTTGCTGGGCAGCGTCAGGGTGAGGGTTTGATCATTTCGCAACTGGACGGGGCAGTCTGCCGTTTTTTCCAGATTGATGTTCTGCCGCGGTTGTTGGGCACAGGCGCTGAGCAGGGCGAGGCTCACGGGAACGAGCAGGCGGGCAATGGTCATGATGGCTCCGAATGAACGACGAAGACGCAGCATAACCGAAGCGCTCGCACATGTAGGCGTCGGCCTCACCCGCGATGCAGGCACTGCGGGCGATGCGCCATGGCATCACGCGCATCGCCCGCAAGGCTGGCTCTCACAGCCGCCGCAGTAGTCAGAACAATACGTTGGCAACGTCGCTGAAACGCTTGGCAAAGTGCACGTTCAAGCCTTGTTTGAGGTAGTCCGGCAGCTCTTCAAAATCGCCGCGGTTGGCCTCAGGCAGGATCAGCTCGAAGATTTTCTGTCGGCGTGCGGCAATCACCTTCTCGCGTACGCCGCCAATCGGCAGCACATGCCCGGTCAGTGTCAGCTCGCCAGTCATGGCCACGCCTTTCTTCGGCGCCTGGTCGCGGGCCAGCGATAGCAAGGCACTGGCCATGGTCACGCCGGCACTCGGGCCGTCCTTGGGCGTTGCTCCTTCCGGCACATGCAGGTGGATAAAGGCCTCGTTGAAGAAGCTCGGGTCGCCACCGAACTGCTTCAGGTGCGAGCTGACATAGCTGTAGGCGATCTCGGCAGATTCCTTCATGACATCGCCCAACTGACCGGTCAGTTTGAAGCCGCGGTTCAGGGTGTGGATCAGTGTCGCCTCGATTGGCAAGGTCGCGCCGCCCATGCTGGTCCAGGCCAGGCCGGTGATGACGCCTTTTCCTGCCAGCACCTGTTCACTGCGAAACACCGGCATGCCCAGGGAGGCTTCAAGGTCCTTCGTGCCAATCTTGATGGTTGTGTCGGGGTGCTCCAGTAACTGCACCACGGCTTTGCGCACCAGCTTGCCCAACTGCTTCTCAAGCTGACGTACGCCAGCTTCGCGCGCATAGCCTTCGATGACCGCGCGCAGGGCGCTGTCGGTGATACTCAGGCTGGTTTTGGCCACCCCGGCTTTCTGCAGTTGCTTGGGCCACAAATGGCGCTTGGCGATAGCCAGTTTCTCTTCGGTGATGTAGCCGGAAAGGCGGATCACTTCCATGCGGTCGAGCAATGGCCCGGGAATCGAGTCGAGGGTGTTGGCGGTGCAGACGAACAACACTTTGGACAAGTCCAGGCGCAGGTCCAGGTAATGGTCGAGGAAGTCGACGTTCTGTTCCGGGTCGAGGGTCTCCAGCAGCGCCGAGGCGGGGTCGCCCTGGTAGCTCTGGCCCATCTTGTCGATCTCGTCGAGCATGATGACCGGGTTCATTACGCCGACGTCCTTCAAGGCCTGCACCAGTTTGCCCGGTTGGGCGCCGATGTAGGTGCGCCGGTGCCCCTTGATCTCGGCTTCGTCGCGCATGCCGCCAACACTGAAGCGGTAGAACGGCCGTCCCAGGGATTCGGCAATGGATTTGCCGATGCTGGTCTTGCCGACGCCTGGCGGGCCTACGAGCAGGACAATCGAACCGCTTATTTCGCCCTTGTAGGCACCCACCGCAAGAAACTCAAGGATTCGCTCCTTGATGTCGTCGAGGCCGGCATGGTGAAGGTCCAGCACCTTGCGCGCATGCTTGAGGTCAAGCTTGTCTTTGCCGTAAACGCCCCAGGGCAGGGCGGTTGCCCAGTCCAGGTAGTTGCGGGTGACGGCATACTCCGGTGAGCCGGTCTCAAGAATCGACAGCTTGCCCAGTTCTTCATCGATACGTTTCTGCGTGGCGCTTGGCAGAGTTTTGCCTTCCAGGCGCTGCTTGAACTGTTCCAGATCGGCACTGCGGTCGTCCTTGGTCAGCCCCAGTTCCTGTTGGATGACTTTGAGTTGTTCCTTGAGGAAAAACTCACGCTGATGCTCACCGATCTGCCGGTTCACTTCGGCAGAAATCTCGTTCTGCAGGCGTGCGACCTCGACCTCCTTGCGCAACATCGGCAGGACCTTCTCCATGCGCTTGAGCATGGGCACACAGTCGAGCACTTCCTGCAGTTGGCTACCGGTGGCCGAGGTCAGTGCGGCGGCGAAGTCGGTGAGGGGGGACGGGTCGTTTGGGCTGAACCGGTTTAAGTAGTTTTTCAGTTCTTCGCTGTACAGCGGGTTGAGCGGCAGCAGCTCCTTGATCGCGTTGATCAGCGCCATGCCATAGGCCTTCACCTCGTCGGTGGGCTCGCTGGGCTGATGCGGATAATCAACCTCGACCAGATAGGGCGGTCGATGGTGCTTGAGCCAGCCGCGGATACGCACACGGCTCAGGCCTTGGGCAACGAATTGCAGTTTGCCGTTTTCGCGGCTGGCGTGGTGGACCTTGACCAGGGTGCCGTAGGTTGGCAGCGTCGATGTATCAAAGTGCCGAGGGTCGTCAGGCGGAGTGTCCATGAAGAACAGCGCCAAGGCATGGTGCGGTGTCTTGGCCACCAGATCGAGGGTTTCTGCCCAGGGTTCTTCATTGACGATGACCGGCAACACTTGCGCCGGGAAGAACGGCCGGTTGTGAATCGGGATGATATAGACCTTGTCCGGCAGTTGCTGGCCGGGCAATGCCAGGTGGGTACGGCCACTGTGGCTGGCTTCAATATGTTCGACTTCGGCCTGTTCCTTTGGCGTTTCCGGGAGATCCTGCTGGTCGCTCATGGGGCACCTGCGTAAATGACTATGGTGCTTAAATGGGGCGGGTGAAAGGCTGTTTCAATGGCAAAGGTTGTGCCCACGCCATGCAAAAAAAACGGCCACCTAAAGGGTAGCCGTTCAATCACATGAAAGCGCCCGGTTTGCGCGGGGCGCTCTCAGTTGGCATCAGTCAGCCAATTTGTAAGCAATTACGTAGTCACCCATTTTGGTGCCCAGCGAGCCATGGCCGCCAGCCGTCACCAGCACGTACTGTTTGCCGTCCTTGCCGGTGTAGGTCATCGGGGTTGCCTGGCCACCTGCCGGCAGGCGCGACTTCCACAACTCTTTGCCGGTGTTTACGTCGTAGGCGCGCAGGTACTGGTCGAGTGTGCCGCTGAGGAAGCCCAGGCCGGAGGCCGTCACAATTGAACCGCCCATGCTCGGTACACCGATCGGCAGGCCAATCGGCAGCGGTGAGCTGTCGCGGCTGGTACCGTTCTTGTGTTTCCACACCACTTTGCCTTTGTTCAGGTCAATACCAGCAACGTAACCCCAGGCGGGGGCCTGGCACGGTATGCCGAGCGGCGACATGAACGGATGCATGGTCACGGCATAGGGCGCACCGCTATTGGGTTGTACGCCGCTGGTTTCGCTTTCACGCTTGCTGCCTGCGGCAACATCGGCGCGCGGCACCAGCTTGGAGACGAAGGCCATGTAGTTCGGGCTGGTGAACAGCAGTTGGCGAACCGGATCAACCGAGACGCTGCCCCAGTTGAATACGCCGACGTTGCCTGGGTAAATCAGGCTGCCTTGCAGCGATGGCGGGGTGTACTGGCCTTCGTAGCGCAGTTCGCGGAACTGGATGCGGCAGAGCATCTGGTCAAACGGGCTGGCGCCCCACATGGCTTGTTCGGTCAGGTCCGGGCCTAGCAGGTTGAGGTCCGAGCGTGCCTGGGTCGGCGAAGTGTGATCGCCTTCGACCGCGCCCTGAGGTACCGGGACTTCCTGGATCGGAATGATCGGCGTGCCATCACGACGATCGAGGACGTACAGGCTGCCCTGTTTGGTCGGTGCGATCAGGGCCGGTTTCGCGCCATCGACGGTGGCCATGTCAAGCAGGGTCGGCTGGCTGCCGACGTCCATGTCCCACAGGTCATGGTGGGTGAACTGGTAATTCCAGCGCACCTTGCCGGTGGTCAGGTCCAGGGCCACGATGCCGGCGCTGAATTTCTCTGCGCCGGGGGTGCGGTCGGCGCCCCATTGGTCTGGCGTCTGGTTGCCCAGTGGCAGGTAGACCATGTTGAGCTTTTCATCGACGCTGGCCAACGACCACATATTGGGGGAGTTGCGGGTGTAGAACTTGCCCGCTGCCAGCGGTGCGGTGGCCTCAGGGTTGCCGGCGTCCCAGTTCCAGACCAGGTGCCCGTCGTGTACGTCGTAAGCGCGGATGACACCGGACGGCTCGTTGGTCGATTCGTTGTCGGTGACGTGGCCGCCAATGATCACCAGTTGGCGGGTAATGGCCGCAGGCGAGGTTGAGTAGTAGCCGCCAGCGGTGAATGGGCCGATACCGGTGGTCAGGTCGATGACACCCTGATTGCCGA
The DNA here is from genome assembly GCF_001695625.1 of Pseudomonas defluvii. Taxonomy (GTDB): domain Bacteria; phylum Pseudomonadota; class Gammaproteobacteria; order Pseudomonadales; family Pseudomonadaceae; genus Aquipseudomonas; species Aquipseudomonas defluvii. The sequence goes on along the minus strand of NZ_MBPN01000029.1, from coordinate 36,364 downwards.
AGCCTTCACAGATTTTGCCGTTATCAGCGTTCAGTGCGATCAGGCGCGCATCAGCGGTTGGCAGGTAGAGGCGGCGAGGGCAGGCGCGGAGCACCGCCATGCCGGCTTCGGAGATTTTTGGGGCCGGGCTGCCGTCCATGTTGACGTAGTTGTTCTCGTCGTAATACGACACCCCCCGGCAGGTCATGTGGGCGAAGCCCTTGAAGCCGACCGGGCTTTTGATCTGCGGATCGAAACGCCAGATTTCCGCGCCGGTGTCCGGGTCCAATGCCAGTACTTTGCTGTGCGCGGTGCAGGCATAGAGCATGCCGTTGGCTTTCAGCGGGGTGTTCTGGTTGGTCAGCTCCACCGGGTCGTTGTCAGTTGGCAGATCGCCTGTACGGATACGCCAGGCTTCTTGCAACTTGTGAATGTTGTAGGGCGTGATCTGGCGTAGGGGCGAGTAACGGTCACCATACTCAGTGCGGCCATAGGCCTGCCATTCACCGTCCGGCATTTGCGGCGCGGTGCTGGCCATGTCACTGCTGTCGCGGCCCAGCTTGCCATTGATTTCACCTGGGTGAGTGAACTGGCTGGCGATGGCTGTAGCACCCGACAACACGACGGCCAGGCTCAGCAGGCCGGTGTTCACTTTGCTCGGTTGGCCGCGCAGTGGGCGGCGTGCCCATGGCAGCAGCAGGACAACGCCCAGGGCGAACCACAGGGCCAGACGGGGCACCAGTTGCCACCAGTCCAGGCCCACTTCCCACAGCGCCCAGAGGGTGCTGCCCAGCAGAACCAGACCGTACAGGCCGAGGGCATTGCGGCGTAACGCCAGCAGCAGGATGCCCGACAGGGCAAAACCGATACCGGCAATCAGGTAATACAGCGAGCCGCCAAGCTGGCTTAGCTTTATGCCGCCGGCCAGCAGTGCCAGGCCCATCAGCAACAGCAGAATGCCGAGCAGTCTCGGCAGCCAGCGGGTTCTACTCAAGGCACCGTCAGTGCTCATCGTGTGTTCTCCGTACAGTTGAAACAGTTCGAGCCGCAGCTCGGATAAAATTCGGGGTGGTTCATGTTTAGAAGCTGCTCTGGATTTTCAGGCCGCCGATCAGCGCGTCGTCGACCTGCCCGACACCGCCTGGGTGGCGGATGTACTGCAGGTTCGGGCGCACGGTGAGCCAGTTGGCCAAGTGAATGCCGTAGTACAGCTCGGCGCTGTACTCGGTGTCCTGGACCGGCAGGAAGGCGGGGTTGTCGTAGTCATCCAGGCCCTGGGCCGCATTGCTGGCCTGGGCGTTCTTGCGGTAGGCGGGGTTGGCATGCACGCGTGCCAGGGCGAAACCGATATCGTCCTTGGCACGGGCATCAAACGGGCCCTTGTACACCACACCTGCCTGAACATAGTTGTCGATGGCATTGGTCTTCTTGTCATGCAGCGTGGCGTTGGCGAAAACGCTCAGGCCGCGGGAGTGGTCGCTGGCCAGCGACGTCACCTGTTGCTGCGCACCCAGCCAGAAGCCATGCTTGCTCGAACTGCTGCGATAGGCCTGGCCGCTGAGTGCTGCCGGTTGATCGTTGCTGTCTTTATAAACATCGGTTGCCTTGGCACTACTGTAGTAGTAACCGGCGCGATATTCCCCTTTCAGGCCGCTGAAAGTGGGGGTCCAGACCAGTTCTATCGGCAGTACTGCACCTTGGGTGCCGCTGCCGCTGAGCTTGAAACCATTGCCACTTTCAAGGTTGGAGGGGTTCTGCTCGTAAGCGCCGACCTGCGCATAGAGCTCAGGGCTGAGCCGGTACTTGACCCGCATCGCCCACTGGCTGACGGGCCAGTTGTACCAGATGCCGCCCACCCAGTTGCCGACCTGTGAGCCACAGAAGGCCAGGTTCTGGAAGTCGCAGGGGAAGCTGTTGAAGTCTTCGCCTTCACCGAAGCGGCCGATCTTCACATCCAGTGCGCCATCGAAATACTGCTGCTTGATCCATAGCTGGGTCAGTCGCCAGGTTTCGCCGCGACCCCAGACCTCCTGCGCAGAGGTGAAACCACCTACGCGAGGATCATTGATGCGGTCGTTGCTGATGTTGTCACCGTGGCGTTCGGTGACGGTCAGTTGAAACTCGGTGGCATGCCAGCCGAGGATCTTCTGCAGGTCCAGGTGCGTACCGAGCGTGAACTGGTCGCTGTAGCGTGCGGTCTTGTCGTGGTCGTAGCCGCCGTGCAAGTTGCTGCCCATCTCGCCGACGTAACCCAGGGTGAAGTCGTAGCCGCGCTCGGCCAGTTCTGTGCGGGTGCCGCCCCAGTCGCCAAGCATCCAGGGGGCGTCACTGTCCAGCATCGCGGCGCAGGTGTGCGGGGCAATTGCGGCAAGTGTCAAACCTGTCAGCAGTACGGAGGAAGAACGACGGGAGGGTGAAAACTGAGGCATGAGATAGCGCTATCTTTTGATTGTTGGAAAAACGGCAACGCCTCCGAATGTGCTCTATCACCGGAGACAAAACTGCTAATTAGGGAAAGTGAAGCGTTTCAGCGTGCGGCGGGCAGGATATAGATGAATGTGTAAGAAAAAAAGTCCAATCAACGTGAGGCACTGTTGCCGCTTCTGTAACAGTCCTTCAGCAGGGGGCAAAGGTGGTGTTCAGGCCGACTTCGATGCTGCACCTCGCTGGCTGAGCCTGTTACGACGTGCGCCAGAACGCTCGGGCACACTAGACTGTCGGAAACAGGTCGAGATCCGAGTGCATGGCGTTGCTGAAAAAGCAGACGTGGAGCCAAGGCTCGGCTAAGGTGCGCACCTTTCGTTGGCTGGAGCACAGGCATGACTGCCGGTAATCAAAATCCTCTGCATGGCGTGACCCTGGAACAGATCCTCAATGCCCTTGTTGCGCGTTACCAATGGGAAGGGCTGGCGCAGCGTATTGATTTGCGCTGTTTCAAGAGCGATCCGAGTATCAAATCGAGCCTGACATTCCTGCGACGTACGCCGTGGGCGCGGGAAAGGGTCGAGCAGTTGTACGTCAAGATGCAACGGGGTCGCTAACTGATGCGTCTGGAGCAGCGGGTGCCTTGGGTAGGGCTGCTGGCCTGCCTGGGGTGGGCTGCACTGGCCATTCAGATGTACCTGGTGTTGTGGGCGCGCTGGCAGGCGCAGGCCAGCCTGATAGGCGGGCTGGTGAATGTCTTCAGCTACTTCACCGTACTCAGTAACACCCTGGTTGCTGTAGTGCTCAGTCAGGCGGCGTTTGGCCGAGAAGGCCCGGCGCGGCAGTTTTTTCTGCGGCCCTCGGTGAGTTCTGCGGTTGCAGTCAGCATTTCGCTGGTGGGGGTGGCATACAGCCTGTTGTTACGCCACCTGTGGCAGCCGCAAGGCTGGCAATGGCTGGTCGATGAACTGCTGCATGACGTCATGCCGCTGTTGTACCTGGGGTATTGGTGGTGCTGTGTACCCAAGGGCAGTTTGCGGGCAATACAGATTTTACCGTGGTTGCTTTACCCGCTGGGTTACTTTGCCTATGTGCTGCTGCGTGGGCACGAAATTGGCGTCTATCCCTACCCGTTCATTGATGTCGCCACACTGGGGTATGCGCAGGTGATGCTCAATGCGCTGGCTATCCTGGTGGGTTTTGTTGCACTAGGGCTGCTGTTGATCAGCCTCGATCAATGGCAGGGCAGGCGTCTGGCAGCCGCCAGAGCGCAGCCCTGATGCCACGGTGTTACGCGTTGTGGTTGTCGTCTTCGCCCAGGCGCCAATAGGCGACCGCTTTGAGCCGGTCCTCCTGAACGCCCTTGTCTTCCAGCAGCAGGCGTTTGGCCTGGCGGGTCAGTGTCTTTTCCAGGGCAACCCAGGTGTACAGCTCACCAGCGGGCAGGGGCAGCTGTTTCAGTACCTCAAGCAGGTCTTGCTGGTGACGCTGAACCCAGATGACCTGTACGTTTGCCAGGCTTGCCAGTGGTTGTTGTTCCAGCGCATTTTCCACTTCAATGACCACTAGCGCGTTACGCGTGGCCGACAGTTCTTCAAGGCGTCGGGCAATTGCCGGAATGGCGGTTTCGTCACCGATCAACAGGTAGCTGTCGAACATGTCCGGCACCACCATTGAGCTGCGCGGCCCCGCGATGTTCAGCGTCTGGCCCACTGTTGCCTGAGCCGCCCAGGTAGAGGCCGGGCCGTCGCCATGCAGTACGAAGTCGATATCCAGCTCGCCCGCCACTTCGTCGATACGGCGCGGCGTGTATTCGCGCAGGGTCGGTTTGACGCCGTCCAGGTCCTTTCCCGGGTTGTCCAGTGCGGCCTGTTCTTGCGGCGAGCAGGCAAACAGCAGTTTGATGTGGTCATCACTGCCCAGGCTCAGAAAGCCCTTTAGTTCAGGGCCGCCCAAGGTGATCCGGCGCATACGCGGGGTCAGATCGGTGACGCGCAGTACCTGCAGGCAACGGCGTTTGATCTCATGGTTGACGCGGTGAATCGTGGTGGTGTCGTTAACCGTCATTCGGTTTTCTCCTGAAGGGTCGTTGCCGGGCCGGCAACAATGGCTCTGGCGGTGTCATTGAGCAGGTTGCGCACCCGTACGATTTCTTCGGGGTTCCAGCGCCCGCTGTGCATTTGCAGCGCATGGCGCAGGTTGTGTACGGCTTCGTGGATTTCCTGCGGGCGGTCATGCACGCCGATAGAGCGCTTGCTGACCTCAAGGCGCATGCGCACGCCGTCCAGGGCGATGGCCTGTTCGGCCAAGGCCTGGAGGCCCGCTGCTGTGGCGCTGTAACGCTTCTTGCTGCCTTCGGCCTGGCCGATGATCCACTCGCTTTCTTCAAGAAAGGTCAGGGTGGGGTAGATGACGCCTGGGCTTGGGCTGTAGCGCCCGTCGAACAGGGCTTCGATGCGTCGAATCAGGTCATAGCCGTGACAAGGCTGTTCGGCGAGCATCGACAGCAGCAGCAGCTTCAGGTCGCCCGGGGCAAAGATTCGCGGGCCTCGTTCGCGGCCACTGCGACGTTCAAAGCCGTCATGACGGTCGCTGTACTCGTGGTGTGAAGGATGATCGCGCATTAGGGCTGCCTTTGGGTCTGAGATATATCTTGAGATACTTATTTAGATATTACTTAAGATATATCTTAAGGCAAGCGCTCGGTGTGCGGGTGTGGTTTACGGCAAGAGGCGTCGTGGGCGTTGCCCTAGGTTTTTTCTTACATAACCCTCGGATTCCCTTTATTCCTGCTTGCCCCCGTCAACTCTAAGATCTGCCGCGTTTCCTTCACCCTTCAGGGGGTATATGACGTGGTTGGTTTTTTCTTGCGTGTAGGCTTGCTCTGGGGCCTTTCATTTTTTGCCCAGGCGAATGTTCATTTGGTTACCCCTAAGGGTGGGCACGACTACGTGGCCCGCCAGGAACTCGAGGCAAACCTCGACCGGCTGGTCGAACGCGCCCATGAGCTCATCGGCGTGCCTTACCGTTGGGGCGGAATGTCGGAAAAGAGCGGTTTTGATTGCAGTGGCTTGTTGGTCTATCTGTACCGTAGTGAGGTGGGTATCAGCTTGCCGCGCACCACATCATCCATGCTCAAGGGGCAGGGAAAGACCATAAGCCCGCCGCAACTCAAGCGCGGTGATGCGGTGTTCTTTAACCGCAACGGCCAAGGTCGTATTGGCCATGTCGGGTTGTACATCGGCGAGGGGCAATTCATTCATGCACCCCGTAGCGGCAAGGCGATTCGTATCGATTCGTTAAGCAATCGTTACTGGCGCAATAGCTTCACCACGGCCAAGCGCTTTCACGGTCATTGAACCGTTGCGCCTCGCTGAGCGGTGAGCGTGGGTATGTTGCACAACGTATGGGTGCCTGGCACAAGGTAGGGCATCAGAAGTGGCGCCATGCCCTTGAGCACTTGTACCGGCAATGCTGAGGTGAACTTGAACGATTCGGCGGCTCGCCCTGGAACGAAGGCGGTCAGGGTGCCGAAATGGCTGTCGCCGATGTAGAACACGAATGTCGCAGTACGGTTCAGTGACCGTGATCCGAGGATGCGTCCGCCTGCCCCGAAGCTTTCGATGCGGTTGTCGCCGGTGCCGGTCTTGCCGCCCATGACCAGTGGCGTGCCGTCAGGCAGTTTGAAGCTACCCGACACCCGACGTGCCGTACCGGCATCAACCACTTGTGAAAGTGCACCGCGCAGGGCCTTGGCGACCTCCGCCGGCAACACCCGTTCGCCGCGGTCAGGGTCACTGATCAGGCGCGTTTCATAAGGGGTGTCGGCCGCGAAGTGCAGGGTGTCGATGCGCAGGGTGGGCATGCGTACGCCGTCGTTCAAGATGATGCCCATGAGTTCGGCCAGGGCGGCGGGGCGGTCACCAGAACTGCCGATGGCGGTGGCCAGCGATGGCACCAGATGGTCGAAGGGATAACCGACACGTTTCCAGCGTTGATGGATGTCGAGAAAGGCTTCGATTTCCACCAGTGTCCGAATACGGCTATCGCGGGCGCCTTTGTGCCGGCTCTTGAACAGCCAACTGTAAACTTCCTGACGTTCGAAATGGCTGGCCGTAACTGCGTCCTTGAATTGTGCTCCGGGGTTTTTCAGCAAGTAGCCCAGCAGCCACAAGTCCAGTGGGTGAACCCGGGCGATATAGCCTTGGTCGGGCAGGTCGTAGCGGCCCGGGCCGTAGTTCATGTACATCTCCTCCAGCCGTTTTTCGGTCAACGCGTCTTTCTTGCGCTTGTCGGCTGAAGTGTCCTTTTTCAAGTGGGCCTGGACAAAGGCATTGAAGGTTGCCTGATCGGCTTCGGGAAACAGGTACCGGTGTACGGCAGCCAAACGGATCGGTGTGACATTCAGGCTGTCGAGAAAGGTGTCGAGGCGCTCCTGGGATGTCTTGCGTTGGTACTTTTTCCAGAATCGCTTGAGATAGTCGGTGCCTTCGCGGTCGGCGAAACGTGCCAGATACTCCTGGCGACGTGGGTCTGCATCGTCCTTGAGCAGTTGGCCGCTGTTGTTCGGTGACTGGTACGTGCTGTAGCGCACCAGATCACGCATCAGGCGAATGAAGGGGAGGTTGATCGATTCGCGCAGGGCATCCTTCAGTGTCGGCAGGCGTCCATTGTCTTCGCGGCGGAAGTTGTTGAAGACGTGCAAGCCTCCACCCGTGAAGAAGGCTTCGCCGGGGTTGGCCGAGTACTTGCGCTCCAGTGCCGCATCAAGCATCGCGCTGAGGTTGCGGTCCTTGTTCTGAATCAGGTAATCCACCGCCCAGCCGGTAATGCGGTCCAGCTCGGGCACCTCGACTTTTTTCAGCTCGGCCGGGCTTTTGTCGGCATAGTGATCATGCAGTTCGGCGATGATCTCCAGGTAGGTGGTCAGTACCCGCAGTTTGGCGGTTGAACCCAGTTCCAACTTGCTGCCTTCGTTGATGTCGAAGGGTTGATCGGTGCTGTCGGTTTGCACCCGTACCCGTGCACCGTCCGGGGTGCGCTCAAAGAGGGTGAAGCTGTAGCGTACCTGGGTTGTGGTGGTCGGGGTCAGCAGGCGTTCACCGAACAGCCCGGTTTTTTCTGCAAAGGCCGGGTCCGCTAGATTTTTGAGGTATTCGCTGATCTGGTCTTGCAGGCTGGACTGCAGCGTACTGGTGACTGAAAGATCAAGGCGGTCCAGGTCGTACAGGGGGCGGTTGAGCATCGCCGAGAGCCGCGCACGGGCCAGGCTGATGCCCTTGTTGGTGACGATGGGGACAATGGTCGGCTGGGCAACCCAGTCACGGTAGGTCGCTTTGCTGGCCAGCGCGGCGTCAGCCAGTGATCGATCGATGATGTTGTTGGCCGCGAGCAGGCGCACGTGACTGTCGGCCAGTTCGGCCAGATCATTGCGGCCTTTGGACAGGAAATACGATGGCCGACGCTGCGCGATCATCAGCGAGAGCACCTGACGCAGTGCCAACCCTCGTGCGGCAAGGCTGGCCGGGTCGTTGTCGGTGGACAACAACGACTGATTGACCTGGGCGAAGTCCGCGCCGTACCAGACCCTCAAGCCTTCGGCCATACCATGCACCTCGCCATGCCCGGGGACGGCCGACAGCGGCACACTGTTGAGGTAGTCGCGCACGATACGTTGCCGGGCTTCCAGGGTTTGTGGGCCGTTCTGATAGGCACGGACACTGGCCGAAATCATCTGCCGTATTTTTTCGCTGCCAGACACGGTCAGCCCGTCAGGGGAGTGCCGGTATTTTTCCAGTTGAGTGGCCAGGGTACTGCCACCTGCCGATTGGCCCGGAAGGGCCAGGTACTTGGCGACCTGGGTATAGGCCGCCTTGGCGAAGCGTGGCCAGTCGACTGCCGGGTTTGCATTGGGATCATTGGGGTCAAGCAGGTCGCGGTTTTCGATGAACAGCAAACTGTGAACGATCACCGGCGGGATCGAAGCAAAGTCGGAGTAGAGGTGCTGCGGATAGTGATACTGATACAGGGCCTCGCCTTTACAGTCAGTAATCGACAAACCCGCCTGGATTTTTTCGGTGTAAGGCACGAAGAAACCATGCTTGGCATAGTTCATCAGTTCGGGGGAAAAGCGAGTCTGCTCGCTGACCAGATAGTCGCGCTTGAGCAGGCGAGGCAGGAAGTCACCGAGTGCGCTGTAGCCCAGGCGCTTATCGAACGGGCCATCGCCCGGATACATGATCGCGTCGCTCGGGCCTTTGTGCATCGAGTAACTGAGGGTTGCTGCAAAGTGGCTGAATTCACGTGACTGCACACGTGACGTCTGCATTTCTTCGGCGATAGCCAAGCCCAGAGCGATGAGGGCGATCAGTAGCAATAACCACAAGGGCCACAGCAGCCGCCACCAGACGCGACGCTTGCGAGGGCTTTTGGGTGGAGGCACGTCTTCCAGACGTTCAGAAGGGGCTTCAGCCGTTGTTGGTTCCGATTGCCACAGTGCGCCCATAGTCTTTAGCCCGGCTACGTGTATTCGTCTTGCTTGCCTGAAGCTTAGACGCTGAGCAGCTTAGGTGAAAAATTTGTAGAAGCTTGTAGGGCATTTCTCGGAGCGTAATCGGAGCATGCGCCTTTGGTTGTGGTTGTAATGCCCTGGTTTGGTGCTATTTTACCCGCCCTGTTTTTGAGGGAGGGGTAAACGCGGGGAATGCCACTCCGTATAAGCGGATTTTGCCGAGACTTCTCGCCAAAGATCCTGGTTTTTATAGTGAAAAGACCTGCGATGGCCTTTTTATACTGCTCGCCCCTTTTGCTCAGCCTGCGTGGTGTTTTGCGGGTTGACGGGTTCACCCAAAAGGTTGGCCCGGCAAGGCTTCGTACCTGCCTATCGGCGGTGCCAGGTCTGCACGATCGGTTTATATCCAATAACAAAATGAGGTTGTATTTCTATGTCAGTCGGCAACCACTCTTCTCACGGCGAGACCGCCCAAGGCGGTCCGCTCAAGCGAGAACTCGGAGAGCGTCACATCCGCCTGATGGCACTGGGTGCCTGTATCGGTGTCGGCCTGTTCCTGGGGTCGGCCAAGGCCATTGAAATGGCCGGGCCTGCGATCATGCTGTCGTACATCATTGGCGGTCTGGCGATCCTGGTGATCATGCGTGCCCTTGGTGAAATGGCCGTTCACAACCCGGTCGCCGGCTCCTTCAGCCGTTACGCGCAAGACTACCTCGGCCCATTGGCAGGCTTCCTGACCGGCTGGAACTACTGGTTCCTGTGGTTGGTGACCTGTGTTGCTGAAATCACGGCGGTGGCCATCTACATGGGCATCTGGTTCCCTGATGTACCTCGCTGGATCTGGGCCCTGGCGGCCCTGGCAAGCATGGGTGGGGTCAACCTGATCGCAGTCAAGGCGTTTGGTGAGTTCGAGTTCTGGTTCGCCCTGATCAAGATCGTCACCATCATCGCGATGGTGCTGGGCGGTATCGGCGTGATCGCGTTTGGCTTCGGTAACGATGGCGTCGCGCTGGGCATCTCCAACCTCTGGAGCAATGGCGGCTTCATGCCTAACGGCGTGACCGGCGTGCTGATGTCGCTGCAAATGGTGATGTTCGCCTACCTTGGCGTAGAAATGATCGGTCTGACTGCCGGCGAAGCGCGTAACCCGCAAAAGACCATTCCGCATGCCATTGGCTCGGTATTCTGGCGCATCCTGCTGTTCTATGTCGGCGCACTGTTCGTGATCCTGTCCATCTACCCATGGAACGAAATTGGCAGCCAGGGCAGCCCGTTCGTGATGACCTTTGAACGTCTGGGCATCAAGACCGCTGCCGGCATCATCAACTTCGTAGTGATCACTGCGGCACTCTCGTCCTGCAACGGCGGTATCTTCAGTACCGGTCGTATGCTCTACAGCCTTGCGCAGAATGGCCAGGCGCCTGCCTCCTTTGCCCGCACCTCAAGCAACGGCGTGCCGCGCAACGCGCTGCTGCTGTCGATCGCGGCATTGCTGCTGGGTGTACTGCTCAACTACCTGGTACCGGAAAAAGTGTTCGTCTGGGTCACCGCTATCGCTACCTTCGGTGCGATCTGGACCTGGGTCATGATCCTGCTGGCGCAACTGAAGTTCCGTGCTGGCCTGTCCAAGGCCGAACGTGACCGTCTGCAGTTCCGCATGTGGCTGTGGCCGTTGAGCTCCTACCTGGCGCTGGCGTTCCTGATCCTGGTGGTAGGCCTGATGGCGTACTTTGAGGAAACCCGTATCGCACTGTACGTCGGCCCAGCCTTCCTGGTGCTGCTGACGGTACTGTACTACGTGTTCAAGCTGTCCCCGAAAGAGGACAGTGTGGCCGTGGCGCGCTCTGTGTCCTGATACGAAAACCCGGTCCAGTGAATGGATCAGGCTGCTGACGAACCCCCGCTTTTTAGCGGGGGTTTGTATTTCCAAGCCAACGACGCCATCGCAGGTAAGCCAGCTCCAACAGAGCCCGCGCCAGCTGTGGGAGCGGGCTTGCCGGCGATGCAGACACCGCGGGCTCGCAGGCACCCCACCGACGCCATCGCAGGCAAGCCAGCTCCAACAGAGCCCGCGCCAGCTGTAGGAGCGGGTCTTGCCCGCGATGCAGCCACCGCGAACTCACGGACACCCCACCGACGCCATCGCAGGCAAGCCAGCTCCAACAGAGCCCGCGTAACCTGTAGGAGCCGGGCTTGCCCGCGATACAAACGGCGCGAACCCACTGACACCCCACCGACACCATCGCAGGCAAGCCAGCTCCAACAGAGCACACGTAACCTGTAGGAGCCGGGCTTGCCCGCGATGCAGGCGCCGCGAACTCACGGGCACCCCACCGACACCATCGCAGGCAAGCCAGCTCCAACAGAGCCCGCGCCAGCTGTAGGAGCCGGGCTTGCCCGCGATGCAGCCACCGCGAACTCACGGACACCCCACCGACACCATCGCAGGCAAGCCAGTTCCAACAGCGTCCGCGCCAGCTGTGGGAGCGGGTCTTGCCCGCGATGCAGGCGCCGCGAAGGCGCTGACACCGCGCCGCCGCCATCGCAGGCAAGCCAGCTCCAACAGACCCCGCGTAACCTGTAGGAGCCGGGCTTGCCCGCGATGCAGACTCCGCGAAGGCTCTGACACCCCGCCGAAGCCCCGGCATCCCACAGCAAGCTGGGCCGGTTTTTTCCGTTGAATCAGGCTACGTCTGTGTGCGCCTCAAAACTGTCAGCCCGGGCCATGCGCCACATACGCTGGTAGAACTCGCCGCTGACTTCGCCTGTCAGCAGTTCACCGGGCTTGAGGAACACGTGCAGTTGCGAGAACAGTTTGATTTCGGTCGCGGACATGCGCCGTACCAGGTGTTTGGCCTGCAGCTGTGAAGGGTGATCCAGGCCAGCTGCCGCGAGCATTTCGGCCAGGGCCTTGAGGGTGTTGCGGTGGAAGTGAAACACCCGCTGGGCTTTGTCGGGTACCACCAAGGCGCGCTGGCGCAGTGGGTCCTGGGTTGCGACACCGGTTGGACACTTGTTGGTGTGGCAGCTTTGCGACTGGATGCAGCCGATGGCGAACATGAAGCCGCGCGCCGAGTTGGCCCAGTCGGCACCAATGGCCAGGACACTGGCAATGTCGAAGGCACTGACGATTTTGCCGCTGGCCCCCAGTTTGATTTTGTCGCGCAGGTTCAGCCCGACCAGTGTGTTGTGTACGAACAGCAGGCCTTCACGCATCGGCACGCCGATATGGTCGGTGAACTCCACGGGCGCCGCGCCCGTGCCGCCTTCTTTGCCGTCGATGACGATAAAATCCGGGAGAATGCCGGTTTCCAGCATGGCCTTGGCAATACCCATGAACTCCCACGGGTGGCCCAGGCAGAATTTGAAGCCTACTGGCTTGCCGCCGGAGAGTTCGCGCAATTGAGCGATGAACTGCATCAGCTCGATCGGGGTCGAGAAGGCACTGTGTCGTGACGGTGAGATGCAGTCTTCACCCTTGGCTACGCCGCGGGTTTCGGCGATTTCACGGGTGACCTTGTGCTTGGGCAGAATGCCACCGTGGCCGGGCTTGGCCCCTTGGCTCATCTTGATTTCGATCATCCGTATTTGCGGGTTGCGCGCCTGTTCCGCAAAACGCTCAGGGTCGAAGCGACCCTCCGCCGTGCGGCAACCGAAGTAGCCGCTGCCCAGTTCCCAGGTCAGGTCGCCGCCATGCTCGCGGTGGTAAGGGCTGATGCTGCCCTCGCCAGTATCGTGGGCGAAGTTGCCGAGTTTGGCGCCCTGGTTCAGCGCACGAATGGCATTGGCGCTGAGTGCGCCAAAGCTCATGGCCGAGATGTTGAAGACCGAGGCTGAATACGGCTGTGTGCATTGCGGGCCGCCGACCATGACTCGAAAGCTGTTCGGGTCGCTCAGTGGCGCCGGGCGCATGGAGTGGCCAATGAACTCAAAGCCCGATTGATAGACATCGATCAGCGTGCCAAAGGGCTTGTCCGAGGCCTCGTTCTTGGCTCGTGCATAAACCAGTGAGCGCTGCGCGCGCGAGAAGGGTAGGGCATCACTGTCAGCTTCCAGCAGGTACTGGCGGATTTCCGGTCGAATACCTTCGACCAGGTAGCGGATGTTGCCCAAAATCGGGTAATTGCGCCTGACGGCGTGGCGATTCTGCAGTAAATCAACCAGGCCAATCAGGCTAAGTACGCCTGTGGTCAGGGTGAAGGGCCAAAGCCAGTCGTTTTCAAGAAACGGCAGGCTGGCGAGGGTGAACAGTACACAACAGACAAAAAAGGCGTAGCGACTGAGAAGTGACAGGCTCATACGGGGTCCTTGCGATGGCTCGGTCAGGCTCAGGGCCTGGGCAATCCTGGACCATAGCCCGGTTCAGGATTCAAACGCCAGCCCAGGGTCTCCCGGTGAGGTCTGTGTTCAGAGATCTTGCGTGTATCATTGCGCGTTCTCCGTGAAGAGCCGACCATGACCAAGATCATTCGCATTGCCGCTGCCCTGTTGATCGACCCGCAGGGTCAAACCCTTCTTGTGCGCAAGCGTGGCACGCAGGCTTTCATGCAGCCCGGCGGCAAGATTGAAGCCCATGAGCAACCTGTCGCTGCCCTGGTCCGTGAGCTGCACGAGGAACTGGGCTTGCAGATCGACCCCTTGAAAGCAGGCTACCTTGGCGTATTCAGCGCGCCAGCGGCCAACGAGCCTGAGTTTGAGGTGCAGGCAGAACTGTTCCAGGTTCATACCGACGCCAGTGTCGAGCCCGCAGCAGAGATCGAGGAGGCCGTCTGGGTCGATGCAAACGCGACCCTGAACCTTGAACTGGCCCCCTTGACCCGAGACTGGATTCTGCCGCTCTACAGAACGTTGACGCACGCTCCAGCCTGATCCTTCAACGCACCGCGCTGACGCCGTCGAGCGTGGAGAAGGAGGTGTCCTTGGCCGTCAGCAGGAAGTCGCGCATGTACGGGGCGTCGAGCATATCGGTACGCACCGCCGCGTACAGCGTGGCGAACAGGCCTTTCTCGCCCAGACGCTTGCCCTTCACATAACCACGTGAGCTGTACTCGTGCAGCGCCCAATGTGGCATGCCGCAGACGCCGCGGCCGCTCGCGACCAACTGCATCATCATCACCGTCAGCTCCGCGGTACGCACCTGTGCGGGCTCAATGTCGGCCGGCTCCAGAAAGCGGGTGAAGATATCCAGGCGGTCGCGCTCCACCGGGTAGGTAATCAGGGTTTCGCTGGACAGGTCTTCGGGTACGACATAGCTCTTGCCCGCAAGAGGGTGCTGATTGGCGACGGCCAGCATGGCCTCGTAAGTGAACAGCGGAACATAGGTAATCCCGGCCAACTCCAATGGGTCGGAGGTCACCACCAGGTCCAGGTCGCCACGTGCCAGTGCGGGCAGCGGTGCAAAGGCGAAACCCGAGGCCAGGTCAAGTTCGACCTCCGGCCAGGCATCGCGGAACTGGTCGATGGTCGGCATCAGCCACTGAAAGCAGCTATGGCATTCGATGGCCATATGCAGGCGCCCTGCAGTACCACCGGCCAAACGCGCAATATCGCGCTCGGCGCTGCGCAGCAAGGGCAGGGTGGCGTCGGCCAACTGCAGCAGGCGCAGGCCGGCACTGGTGAAGCGCAGGGGTTTGGTCTTGCGCATGAACAGTTGCATACCCAGGCGCTCTTCCAGCTCCTTGAATTGATGCGACAGCGCCGATTGGGTCAGGTGCAGGCGTTCTGCTGCCTCTACCAGGCTGTCGGCCTCGCGCAAGGCGTGCAGGGTTTTCAGGTGACGAATTTCAAGCACCGGAAGGCTCCATGAGTAAACTTTGAGATGAACACGAATTTATTGAGTTTGTCTCAAGTTGCCTCGGCTGTCGACAATAGCGTCATCTTTTACAGGGAGCACGTTTTGTCATGGCACTGGCCCACAACCTTGGTTTTCCGCGCATCGGCGCTGACCGTGAATTGAAAAAAGCCCTGGAGGCCTATTGGAAGGGCGACCTGGATCAGGCAGGGCTGTTGGCGGTAGGCCGTGAGTTGCGCGCACGCCATTGGCAGGTTCAGAAAGAGGCGGGTATCGAACTGCTGCCGGTCGGTGACTTCGCCTGGTACGACCAGGTACTGGCGCACTCGGTAGCCTTCGGCGCCATTCCTGAGCGCTTTGCCGCGACCAGGGGCGATGACGGTCTGCCAACCCTCGATACCGTGTTTGCCATGGCGCGTGGTGCAGCGACCTGCTGCACTAGTTCGCAGGGGCAGGCCCAATACGCTCAGGAACTGACCAAGTGGTTCGATACCAATTATCACTACCTGGTGCCGGAGTTCAGTGCCGATCAGCGTTTCCTGCTCAGTTGGGAACAATTGTTCGATGAGGTCGCTGAAGCGCAAGCGCTGGGCCATGCGGTCAAGCCGGTGCTGATCGGCCCGCTGACCTACTTGTGGTTGGGCAAGGCCAAGGGTGAGGGCTTCGACAAGCTCGACCTGCTTGAGCGACTGCTGCCCGTGTACGGTGAGATTCTCAGCCGCCTGGCTCGACAAGGCGTGGAGTGGGTGCAGATCGATGAGCCAATCCTGTGCCTGGATCTGCCGCAGGCGTGGAAGAGTGCCTTTGAGCGGGCTTATCACATTCTTCAGTATTCCCCTCTGAAAAAGCTGGTTGCGACGTACTTCGGTGCTCTGGAAGACAATCTGGGGTTGGCCGTCAGCCTGCCGGTGGATGGCCTGCATGTCGACCTGGTACGTGCGCCGGAGCAACTCCCGGCAGTGCTCGATCGTCTGCCGAGCTACAAGGTGCTGTCGTTGGGCGTGGTCAATGGCCGTAACGTATGGCGTTGCGACCTGGACCAGGCGCTGGAGCAACTGCAGCAGGCGCGTCAGCGCTTTGGCAGCAACCTCTGGGTCGCCGGCTCCTGCTCACTGTTGCACAGCCCGGTGGACCTGGCGCGTGAGGACAAGCTCGATGCCGAATTGAAAGGCTGGTTGGCGTTTGCCGTACAGAAATGCAGTGAGATTTCTGTATTGGCCAAGGCGCTGAACAACCTGCAGGCCGCTGACGTGCAGGCCGCCTTGAGCAGCAGCCGCGCGGTAAAACACAGCCGGGCGCAATCGTCACGTATTCACAAGCCGCAGGTTCAGGCGCGGGTTGCTGCGGTGAGTGCTCGCGACAGTCAGCGTCAGTCACCTTTCGCCCAGCGTATCGAAGCGCAGCGGCAGCGATTGAAGTTGCCTGCCTTCCCGACCACCACCATTGGCTCGTTCCCGCAGACGTCGGCGATTCGTCTGGCACGTCAGGCCTATAAGCAAGGCAAGCTGTCGGCCAGCGACTACACCGATGCCATGCACAGCGAAATTCGTCATGCGGTAAAGGTGCAAGAGCGCCTGGGGCTGGATGTGCTGGTGCATGGTGAAGCCGAACGTAACGACATGGTCGAGTATTTTGCCGAGCAACTGGATGGCTATGTATTCACCCGTTTCGGCTGGGTGCAGAGCTATGGTTCGCGTTGCGTCAAACCGGCGATCATTTACGGCGACCTGAGCCGGCCGCAAGCCATGACGGTGGCCTGGATCGCGTACGCTCAGCGTCAGACCGACAAGGTCATGAAAGGCATGCTGACAGGCCCGGTCACGATGTTGATGTGGTCCTTCCCGCGTGAAGATGTCTCGCGCAAGGTTCAGGCGCAGCAACTGGCGTTGGCGATTCGTGATGAAGTGCAGGATCTGGAAAAGGCCGGCATCAAGATCGTTCAGATCGACGAGGCGGCTTTCCGTGAGGGTTTGCCGTTGCGCCAGGCTCAATGGCAGGACTATCTGGACTGGGCGGTGGAGGCCTTCCGGCTGTGTTCCAGCGGGGTGCGTGACGATACCCAGATTCATACCCACATGTGCTACAGCGAGTTCAATGATGTGATTGAGGCGATTGCGGCAATGGACGCCGATGTCATCACCATTGAGACATCGCGCTCGGACATGGAGCTGTTGGAGGCCTTTGAAGCGTTCGACTACCCCAATGACATTGGCCCTGGTGTCTATGACATTCACTCACCACGAGTGCCGGACACCGCCGAGATGGTCAAGCTCATCAGCAAGGCCGCCACGCTTATTCCGGCCGAGCGCCTCTGGGTGAACCCGGATTGCGGCCTGAAGACGCGTGCCTGGCCGGAGACCGAAGCAGCCTTGGTGAACATGGTGGCGGCGGCACGGCAGTTGCGCAGCCAGCTTGCATAAGGCAATGGGCCTGCGGCGTTCGCCGCAGGTCTGACCATTTGGCGATTGTCATGAAACGGTCACTGTTTTGTGGCAGCGCGCCCGAATGAAAGTCATCAGACTCGCGCTCTACTGGGGATTTGCATTCTGGTGTTTCTGTCATGCGGGCATTTTTCTTTTTTGTCGCACTGCTGTGCGGTGCACCTGCGTTCGCCGCGTCACGCTGTGACGTCAACGTGCCAACTGAGCGGGTCGAACTGGCGCAGGTCAGCCTGGCTTATCAAAGTATCGGGCGTCGCTCCGACCCTGCGCTGTTGTTGGTCATGGGCCTGGGCGGGCAACTTATCCATTGGCCGGATGAGGTGGTGGCTGCGCTGTGCGAGCAAGGCTTTCGGGTCATTCGCTACGACAACCGCGACGTTGGGTTGTCGGCCTGGAATCAACCACCGGTCAGCGCCAACCTGACCTACGAAGTACTGCGCTACAAAGTCGGGCTGCCGGTGTCGGCGCCTTATACCCTGACGGACATGGCCGAAGATGGCCTGGGGTTGATGGACGCGTTGCAGGTCAGGCGCTTTCATGTTCTGGGTGTGAGCATGGGCGGGATGATCGCTCAACACCTGGCTGACCTCGCGCCGCAGCGGGTAGAAAGCCTGACGCTGATCATGTCCAGTTCCGGCGCTTCCGGGTTGCCTGCGCCGAACCCGGCACTGGTGGAGCAACTGGCTCGGCGTGGAGCACCGAACCGGGATGCAGCCATTGAGCAGCAAGCTGACCTGCTTGCCGCCTTGGGCAGCCCGCAGGTGATGGACGACCGGCAGGTGTTGTTGCAACAGGCCGCGGCATCCTACGACCGTGCGTTCAACCCTGATGGGGTCAAGCGGCAGATCATGGCAATCCTAGCCGAACCCAGCCGTGTCGAACTGCTCAACCGTTTGCGGCTGCCGGCACTGGTGGTGCATGGCACGGCTGATCCGCTGTTGCCGGTGATGCATGGTGTGCACTTGGCTGCGCATATTCAGGGCAGCCAGTTACGCTTGATTCCCGGCTTGGCGCACCGCTTTCAGGAGCCGTTCAAGGCGCCTTTGCTTGAGGCCGTATTGCCTTACCTGCGTCAGCATCGCGAAGACCTCAGCCACTGGGCTCAGCTTTAGTGAAAGCGTACCCAGACGCTTACCAGTACCGTTGCAGCGATCAGCCAGGCGACAGCGGCCAGGGCCAGTGAGGCTTCAAGGCGCAGGCGGTCTACCAGCAGGTAGAGTGCGGCGAGGTAGACGAAGTAGGGGATGATCGACCACATGCCAAACAGGATGGTGGTCTTCAGGTCGTCCACGGAGCGGCCCTTGCCAACAATGTAGTGGGCGATCAGGGCGAAGGTGGGGAACAGCGGGACGAGCCCGGCGATGTAGTAGTTGCGGGTTTTGGCCAGGGCCGCGAGTATCACCACGACAGCAGCGCCGAGGCAGGCTTTGAGTAGCAGGTCCACGTTGATTCTCTATCCAGTGGCATCACGCCCGGGCATCAGCCCAGGCCGTATTTCTTGACCTTGTCGAACAGCGTGGTTTTGGCCATGCCCAATTCCTGGCTGGCCTGGCTGAGGTTGCCACCGGTGCGTTGCAGGGCGTCGCTGAGCAGGTTGCGTTCAAAGGCTTCGACGGCTTCGGAAAAACCCAGGCCCTGCGCAGGGCTGGAACCGGCTTTTTTGAATGCCGGCAGGCCCAAGGCATAGCGCTCTGCAACGTTGCGCAGTTCGCGGACATTGCCCGGCCAATCGTGCGCCATCAGGCGTGACAGGGTCTGGCTGTCGAGCGCTGGTACTTCGCGATCAAAGCGCAATGATGCCAGCAGCAGGAAGTGCTCGAACAACTGCAGGATATCTTCACGGCGCTCGCGCAGCGGTGGGAGTTCCAGCGTCACCACGTTCAAGCGGTAGTACAGGTCGCTGCGGAACTGGCCGGATTGGCCGAGGGCGTCGAGGTCGGCTTTGGTGGCGGCAATTACCCGGCAGTCGACCGCGATGCTCTGGTTCGAGCCCAAGCGCTCCAGGGTGCGTTCCTGAAGGACTCGCAGCAGTTTGATCTGCAGGTTGATCGGCATGCTTTCGACTTCATCGAGGAACAGCGTTCCACCATTGGCGTGTTCGATCTTGCCGATCCGGCGTTTGCCGGCCCCGGTGAAGGCATTGGCCTCATGGCCGAAGATTTCGCTTTCAAACAGGTTCTCTGGCAGGCCACCGCAATTGAGTGCAACGAACGGTTGACCCTGGCGTCGGCTGAAGTCGTGCAGGCAGCGCGCCACCAATTCCTTGCCGGTACCTGTTTCACCTTCGATCAGCACGTTGGCCGAGGTGTCGGCGACGTTGGCAATCAGCTCACGTAGCTCCTGCATGGCCGGCGAGCGGCCGATGATCCGGCCTTCCAGGGTGCTTTGCTCGGCCAGCTGACGACGCAGGGCAAACACTTCGCGGGCCAGGCCACGCTGTTCGAGGGCGCGACGCACCACGTCGACCAAACGTTCTGGCGAGAAGGGCTTTTCCATGAAGTCATAGGCGCCATTGCGCATGGCGCCCACCGCCATATTGATGTCGCCGTGACCTGTGATCAGTACCACCGGCAGGCTAGGGTCGCGGGCTTTGAGTCGACTGAGCAACTCCAGGCCGTCGATGCCAGGCAGGCGAATGTCACTGACGACGATTCCAGCGAAGTCATCGCCGATCCGCTGCAGCGCTTCTTCAGCGCTGCCGACACCCTCACTGGCGATGTCCTCCAGTGCCAATGCCTGCTGGCAGCCGAGCAACACATGCGGGTCATCTTCGACGATCAGGACGGTAAGTGGCGCTTGGTTCATAAGGACTCGGCAGGTTCTGAGGCGGCGGACACCAGGGGCAGGCTGAGGATGAACGCGGTACCGCCACTGGCGGGATGTTCGACACTCAGGCTGCCGCCGGCAGCGGCGGCAAGGCTGGCGGACAAGGTCAGGCCCAGGCCCAGGCCGTGCTCTCCGGGTTTGGTGGTGAAAAAGGGTTCAAACAGGTGCTTACGTGTTTCATCGTCAATGCCATGACCATTATCGCGTACACGCAGACGGTACTTGTCGTTCAGCAGTTCGCCTTCCAGCCATAGCTGTGGTTGGGGCTGCGCGGCCATGGCATCGAGGGCGTTGCCGATCAGGTTGACCAGAATTTGCTCCAGCCGCGTCTGGTCGATGGCCAGTTGCTGACCGTCGAACGCGTTGTGCACCTGCAACTGGCTGCTCGCGATACGGTTGCCGAGTACCTGCAGGCTGGCCTCCACCGCGTTGCTCAAGGAGGCTTGGCCGCCGTCATCACCACGTCGTGCAAATGAGCGCAGGCTGGCGGTGATGCGGCCCATGCGATCGATCAGGTCGTTCATGGTCAGCAGGTTGGTACTGGCCGTTTCCAGCGCGCCGCGTTCGAGGAAGCGAACGGTGTTGCCGGACAGTGTGCGTAATGCTGCCAGCGGCTGGTTGAGTTCATGAGCGATGCTGGTAGACATCTGGCCGATGGCCGCCAACTTGCCAGCCTGAACCAGTTCGTCCTGAGCATGGCGCAGTGTCTGCTCGGCATGGCGCCGTTCACGGATCTGGCCCTTGAGGCGTTCATTACTGGCGCGCAGATCGGCTGTTCTTTCGGCGATCTTGCGCTCCAGTTGGCTATTGGCTTCTTCCAGGGCTTCTCTGGCGGCCAAGCGCGTGGCGATCACTTTACGCCGCTCGTTCCAGGCAATCAGGAGGATGGCCAGCAGTGCGAAGGCCACGGCCGCCAGTACCCCCTGAACGATCGACTCGCGGCGCAGGTCCTGCAGTGGTGTCAGCAGGGTAAAGTGCCAGGGGGTATCACTCAGGCGGCGAGTCTGGGCCAGGTAGGCGACTTCATGGTGGCTGTCACCGAGCTCGGCATTGGCCGGGAAACTCAGCTTCTCCACGCCGTCGCCCAGTTTCTCGCGCGACAGCGGCTGCAGTTCGTTGAGTGGCCACCAGTAGTATTGCAGGCTGCGTGCCAGGCGCTCCTTGGTTTCCGGTGTCAGTGGTCGTACTGACTTCAGACGCCGCGCAGGGTCGCTGGAGAGGATGATGATGCCATTCTCATCGCTGACGAAGGCTTCCAGACGTGCCCGTTGCCAGCGTTCTTCGAGGGCTTCAAGGCGCACCTTGATGACCGCAACGCCAATGATCTTGCCATGCTCTTCCAGGCCGTGTGCCAGGTAATAGCCGGGTTCGCCCGTGGTGCTGCCAATGCCATAGAAACGTCCAGGCTGGCCGCGCACGGCATCCTGGAAGTAGGCACGGAAGGACAGGTCTTCGCCCAGGTAGCTGTCGACATCGCGCCAGTTGCTCGTGGCCTGTACCCGGCCGCTGGTATCCAGGACATAGATCGCCCGGCTGCGGCTACGTCGGTTCAGGCCCTCGAGGTATTCATTGACGGCCTGGCGATGTTCGCCATCCGTTTCGTTCAGCAGGCTTGAGACACTCTGCTCCAACTCCAGCAAGCTTGGCAGGTAGGTGTACTTGCTGATTTCGCTCTCGACCGCTCGCGCATGCAGCTCAAGCTGGCGTTCGCCTGTTTCGCTCAAGGTGCGTATGCCGTTGTGTTCGCTGATCAGAAAGCCGGCCACACCCAGGCCGATCATCAGCAGGAGGATCAGTGGTGGCAGAAACAGGTGACGGATCAGACGGGGTTTCACGGCAAGTGCAGGCTTGGCTGGGCGAAAGAGCGTAGTGTCGCATTTCATCACAGTGGCCTTGGTACGACCAGCGCCGCCTGCCCGGTGAACACCGGACAGGCGGCAGTGGTGCATTAGTGTTGCAGGATCTTGCTGAGGAAGTGCTGTGTGCGCTCATGGCGCGCATCGGTATTACCGAAGAACTCCTCTTTCTGGCAGTCCTCGATGATCCGGCCCTGGTCCATGAAAATCACCCGGTTGGCGACCTTGCGAGCGAACCCCATTTCGTGGGTCACGCACATCATGGTCATGCCTTCGTTTGCCAGTTCAACCATGACGTCCAGTACTTCGTTGACCATCTCAGGGTCCAGTGCCGAGGTCGGTTCGTCGAACAGCATGACGATCGGGTCCATCGACAGCGCGCGGGCGATTGCCACACGCTGCTGTTGACCGCCGGAGAGTTGCCCCGGGTGCTTTTTCGCATGGGCACTGAGGCCAACGCGGTCCAGCAAGGCCAGGCCTTTCTTGGTCGCTTCGGCTTCACTGCGGCCTAGCACCTTGCGCTGGGCAATGGTCAGGTTCTCGGTGATGGTCAAGTGGGGAAACAGCTCGAAATGCTGGAACACCATGCCCACCCGCGAGCGCAATTTCGGCAGGTTGGTCTTCGGATCGGCAATCGAGGTGCCGTCGACAATGATGTCGCCTTTCTGGAATGGCTCCAGTGCGTTGACGCATTTGATCAGGGTCGATTTACCCGAGCCCGACGGGCCGCAGACCACGACCACTTCGCCCTTTTTGACTTCGGTGCTGCAGTCGGTCAGTACCTGGAAGTCGCCGTACCACTTGTTGACGTTCTTGATAGAGATCATACGGTTAACCTTTTCTGCAGACGCTTGACCAGGAAGGAGGCGGAGAAGCTGATAACGAAGTACACGGCACCGGCGAACACCAGAAACTCGTTGGCTTGCCCGATGATGTCGCCGCTGGCGCGTGCGGAGTTGAGGAAATCTACCAGGCCGACGGTGTAGACCAGCGAGGTGTCTTGAAACAGGATAATGCTCTGCTGCAGCAGCAGCGGGGTCATCTTGCGAAAGGCCTGGGGCAGGATGATCAGGCGCATGGTTTGACCGTAGGTCATGCCCAGTGCCTGAGCCGCGCCCATCTGGCCTTTGGCGATCGACTGCACACCGGCACGGACGATCTCACAGAAGTACGCCGCCTCGAACATCATGAACGCGATCAGGCACGAGGTGAACGCCCCGACGGGGGTGTCTTCGCCGGTAATCCAGCGCAGCACGAACGGTACCGCCAGGTAGAACCAGGTGATGACCAGCAGCAGCGGAATGGAGCGGAAGTAGTTGACGTAGGCGCCAGCGAGATTGGCCAGCAGCTTGTTGGAGGACAAGCGCATCAGCGCCAGCACGGTACCCAGGGCAATGCCGCCAATGACCCCCAGGACCATGAGTTGCAGGGTCATCAGCATGCCGTTCCAGAGGGCCGGCAGGGCGGGAATGATTCCACTGAAGTCCATCATTTACCTCCCACGGAGATCAGGCCAGGCACGGCGACTTTCTTCTCGATCAGACGCATGAGCAGCATCAGGCTCATGTTCAGGGTGAAGTAGATCAGGGTGGCCAGGGTGAAGGCTTCAAACAGGTTTGCGGAGAACTCGGCGGTCTGCTTGGTTTGTGCCAGCAATTCCATCAGGCCGATCAGCGAGGCTACCGAGGAGTTCTTGAACACGTTCAGGAATTCCGAGGTGAGCGGCGGAATGATGATCCGATACGCTTGCGGCAGCAGTACGTTCCAGTAGATCTGCGGCAGGCTGAAGCCCATGGCGCGCGCGGCGGACTCCTGGCCTCGTGGCAGCGCCTGGATGCCGGTACGGACTTGCTCGCAGACCCGTGCAGCCGTAAACAGACCCAGGCAGATCACCACGCTGATGAAGGCCGAGGTGGTCGGATTGAGGTCTTGCTTGTACCACTCTTGCAGGCCTTCGGGCAGCATGTCCGGTATCAGGAAGTACCAGATGAACAGTTGCACCAGCAGCGGTACGTTACGAAAAAGTTCCACGTAGGCCGTGGCAATACCCGATACCAGACGGTTCGGGACGGTGCGCATGACGCCGAGTACCGAACCCAGCAACAGCGCGATGATCCAGGCGGCAGCGGCAATGCCGACGGTCCAGCCTAGCCCGGAGATGAACCAGTCGAGATAGATCTCGCTGCCCACGCCGGTGGACTTGAAAAAAACGCCCCAGTCCCAGTTGTAATTCATCGGGGTCTCCCCTCAGATCAGTTGTTTCACGGGCACCTTCGAGCATCCGAGTGCGCACAGGGCGCCCTCGGATGAAAGGTTAGTCACTGCCTGGGATCAGGACTTCTTTTCGTCTGCAGCTTTGTCAGTGGGGTTGGCGATCAGCGCCTTGAGCTCGTCGCTCATCGGGAACATCAGGTTCAGGCCTTTTGGCGGAATTGGCTGCTGGAACCATTTATCGTAGATCTTGTTGATCTCGCCTGATTTGTAGAGTGCAACGATCGCGTCATCGACGGCTTTCTTGAAGGGCGCATCGCCTTTGCGCACCATGCAACCGTAGATCTCATAGGACTGCGGGGTGCCGGTCACTTCCCAGTCGGTTGGCTTCTTGGCCTTGGCCATTTCGCCAGCGAGCAGGGCGTCATCCATCATGAAGGCAACGGCACGACCGGACTCGAGCATCTGGAAGGACTCACCGTGGTCCTTGGCCGAGATGACGTTCATCTTCATCTGCTTATCGGCGTTCATCGCCTTGAGAATGCGCTCAGAGGTGGTGCCGGCGGTGGTGACCACGTTCTTGCCGGCCAGGTCCGGGAAGTCCTTGTACTTGGAATCCTTTTTCGTCAGCAGGCGGGTGCCGATCTCGAAGATGCCGACCGAGAAGTCGACCTGTTGCTGGCGTTCGACGTTGTTGGTGGTCGAACCGCACTCGACGTCCACTGTGCCGTTCTGCACCAGCGGAATACGGGTTTGCGAGGTCACCAGGTTGTATTTGACCTGAAGGTTTGGTGCGTCCAGGTCCTTCTTGAGGGCCTCGACGATTGCCAGCTGGATGTCGTGTGCATAACCGACCGGTTTGCCCGATGCGTCAGCGATGTAGGAGAACGGAATGGAAGCGTCGCGGTGCCCCAGGGTAATGGTGCCCGATTCCTTGATTTTCTTCAGCGTGCCGGTCAGATCGGCGGCAAATACTGGCGTGCTGATCAAAGCGGCCGCGATAGCGGCGCCCAACAGGTGGGGAACGATACGCATCAAAATTTCCTCGACGTTGTTTTTTTTATGGAGCCTTTGCTGGGCTCATTCGTTCAGCGAACACTGCAATCAAGCGGTTTGCGCATTCGGGTACTGAGTGTAGAGCATGAGTCGTGCCAAGCCCCGGAATCTATTGTAACGCTATGATTTTATTGAATATTAATTTGATTTTTCGGTTTTTGATGGCGCTTATTCGTACGGCTTGCCGAACATCGTCATGTGGCGCGTTCGGAAGGCCGAACGCTTTTAGGGTGGCAAACGTACGTGTGCAGGTGTTGATTTCCAGAGGGCGGGGTTGTTGAGAGCGGTTGATCCCGCAAACGGCGGGCGCCCGGAAACATTGCCTGCTGCTCCCGGTAATGCCGAGAAAGCAGTATGACCTTGCTGGCAACGGAGCCAGAGAACTTACAAGGAGTGCATCATGAGCACAGCAATGAAGCAGTATTTCGTTGAATCCAGCAACGGCGGTGATGATGACGACGAAGATGCCGAGCATGGACACGGCTGGCGAAAGGCTTGACCTGAGTCGGGCGAACGTAACCGTTTAGGTTCGTCTCACCCGGGCGAAAAGTTCCGCTCAGGCTTAGTGCCGTTTGGTTCGGCACATGAGCGTGAGCGGGCCTCTCGGAAATCCGATACCAGATTCTGGTGTCGGATTTTTTATGCGCTGTCACCTGTGAGTCAAACGGCTCAGGCCGCTTCGGACTTGCTGCGGTTCAGTGCGACGCGGAGCAGGTACTGCTTTAGTTTCTCTTGCTCGGCTGGGCTGGTGAACAGCCCAAGCTTGGTTCGCCGCCAGAGAATATCCTCGGCGCTGGTAGCCCACTCTTCGCTGCACAGGTAATCCACCTCGCGGGCGAACAATCCTCCACCCATGGCTTCGCCCAGGTCTTCGGGGCCCTGGACGCCTTCGAGCAGGCGCCAGACACGGCTGCCATAGGTCAATGCCCAGCGTTGAGCGATGGCACCTGGCAGCCAGTTGTATCGGGCTTGGATGCTCTCGCTCAGCGCCTTGGGTGTGCTCATGTCTTCGCCGCCCGGCAGTGGGGCTGTGGCAGTCCAACTGCCTTTCATTTGCGTGAAGAATGGCGCCAGCTCACGCATGGCCGACTCGGCGAGCTTGCGGTAAGTGGTCAGTTTGCCGCCAAACACCGACAACAAAGGCGCTTGTTCAGCCTCGGCTGAAAGGGACAGGGTGTAATCGCGCGTGATGGCCGATGGATTGTCCGACTCGTCATTGCACAGAGGACGAACACCAGAGTAACTGTTGACGATATCGGCACGGCTTAACGGGTGTTTGAAGTGGTCATTGACCACCTTGAGCATGTAGTCGGTTTCCTCCTCGGTGATGACCACCTTGTCGGGATCGCCATTGTACTCGCGGTCTGTCGTGCCAATCAGGGTGAAGCGCTCCAGATACGGAATGGCAAACACAATGCGCTGGTCTTCATTCTGCAGGATGTAGGCGTGCTCGCCTTCGTACAGCTTCGGCACAATCAGGTGGCTGCCCTGGATCAGGCGAATCCCGTAGGAGGTATCGAGCTTCAGGTCATCCTTGATGAACGTGGCAACCCAAGGGCCTGCGGCATTGACCAGTGCCCTGGCCTGGATCGTCTGTTGGGTGCCGTCGGCGCGCTCGATTTGTACACGCCACAGGCCGTTGACGCGATGAGCGCCGAGGCAGCGGGTATGGGTCAGGATGTGCGCGCCGTTTTCCCTCGCTGCCATGGCGTTGAGTACCACCAGGCGGGCGTCGTCTACTGCACAGTCGGCATACTCGAAACCACGGGTGATCACCGGCTTCAGCGGGCTACCCGGGCCGAAGCGCAGGCTGCGCGATGCACCGAGTCGTTTGCGTTTACCCAGGTGGTCGTAGAGGAACAGGCCCGCGCGAATCATCCAGGCCGGGCGCAGGTGAGGGCGGTGAGGCAGTACGAAACGCATCGGCTTGACGATGTGCGGGGCCTTGGCCAGCAGTACTTCGCGTTCTGCCAATGCTTCACGTACCAAGCGAAACTCATAGTGCTCCAGATAGCGCAGGCCACCATGGATCAACTTGCTGCTGGCAGACGAGGTATGGCTGGCCAGGTCGTCTTTTTCGCAAAGCAAAACGGACAGCCCGCGCCCCGCTGCATCTGCGGCAATCCCTGCACCATTGATACCGCCGCCGATCACGGCGATGTCATAGGTTTCATTGAGGGTAGTGGGCGCTTGGCGGGAGAGGGACACGGGCGGCTCCTGAATTTGAATGTGAACATTGATGTTCATTTTCGAAAATATTAGCGCAATGGCATAGCCGCCGCTAGCCGGACTTGATAGAAAATGCTGATCTATAGGTCTAAATGAAAAATAACGAACATGATGGGCGGCTGTCGCTGGCGGCAGCCGTGAGGGGAGGGGCTAGACGACTTCCAGGCGGATCTTCTGTTGGTTGAGCAACTGAGTCAGTGCGGCGACGGGCTGCTGATCGGTGACCAGGCAGTCCACCAGGCTGATTGATCCCAGGCGTACCATCGCGTTGCGCCCGAACTTGCTGGAGTCGGCCGCAAGGATGACCTGCCGTGCATTGGCAATGATGGCCTGGGATACACGCACTTCCTGGTAGTCGAAGTCCAACAGGCTGCCATCTTCATCGATGCCGCTGATGCCAACCAGGGCGAAGTCGACCTTGAACTGGTTGATGAAGTCGACACTGGCTTGGCCGACCACACCGCCGTCGCGGCGTACGTTGCCACCGGCCAGCAGTACTTCGAAATCGTCTTTTGCACTCAGAATCGAGGCCACGTGAAGGTTGTTGGTGATGATTTTCAGGTGGTTGTGATTGAGCAGCGCGCGCGCAATGGACTCGGTGGTGGTACCAATGTTGATGAACAGCGAAGCATGGTCGGGAATATGCGCTGCGACGGCTTCGGCGATGCGTTGTTTTTCGTCGCGCATCTGATCGGCGCGCATCGCGTAGGCGGTGTTTTCGATGCTGGAGTCGTAGGCTGCGCCGCCATGGTAACGGCGCAGCAGGTTGACTTCGGCCAGTTGATTGATGTCCCGCCGAATGGTTTGCGGCGTCACGACGAACAGTTGGGCCATTTCCTCAATGCTGACATAGCCGCGTTCGCGGACCAGTTCGAGGATTTGCTGCTGACGAGGAGGCAGGTTCATGGGCTGTCCTTTGGGCGGCCGTGCAAATTTCTCCATGATGCCGGAGGAAATCTCCTACGGCCAGCCCGGAGGATGGCACAACGCCTTGCATTGACCTGCGGCCTTGGCGCCGGCAAGGCCGACGCCCAGCGTTTTCGCGCTGCCTTCAAGGGGCACTGCGGTGGTTTCAGTTCTCGTCGTGCGGTTCCCAGTCACGGGTGCGGTCTACGGCTTTCAGCCAGCCGGCATACAGTTTTTCTTTCTGCACTTCATCCAGTTGCGGGGTGAACGTGCGTTCGATGATCGCTTTGCCGCGCAGTTCGTCCAGGCTACTCCAGAAGCCGCATGCCAGGCCGGCGAGGTAAGCAGCACCGAGGGCGGTGGTTTCGCGCATCTGTGGGCGTTCAACGCAGGTGCCAAGAATATCGGCCTGGAATTGCATCAGGAAGTTGTTGGCGACTGCACCGCCATCGACGCGAAGGGCGCTCAGGCGTTCGCCGCAATCCTGCTGCATGGCGTCGAGTACGTCCCGGGTCTGGTAGGCAATCGACTCCAGGGCCGCTCGGATAATGTGGTCAACCTTGACCCCTCGGGTCAGGCCGAACAGCGCACCGCGGGCATAGGGGTCCCAGTAAGGTGCGCCAAGGCCGGTGAACGCTGGTACCAGGTAGACCCCGTTGCTGTCCTTGACCTTGCTGGCGAAGTACTCGGTGTCGTGGGCGTCATTGATGATTTTCAGTTCGTCACGCAGCCACTGTACGGTGGAGCCACCGTTGAACACGGCGCCTTCCAGGGCGTAAGCCACTTCGCCGCGAGGGCCGCAGGCGATGGTGGTGAGCAGGCCGTGAGACGACGTGACGGCCTTTGTTCCGGTGTTCATCAGCAGGAAGCAGCCGGTGCCATAGGTGTTTTTTGCCTGCCCGGCGTCCACGCACATCTGGCCGAACAGTGCGGCCTGCTGGTCGCCGGCGATACCCGCAATGGCGATGCCGCTTTTGGTGTGCCCGTATACCTCGGAGGAGGCGCGAACCTCAGGCAGCATTTGGCGAGGAATGCCCAGGACTTGCAGCATCTTCTCGTCCCACGCCAGGGTGTGGATGTTGAAGAGCAGGGTGCGCGAGGCGTTGGTGTAGTCGGTGACGTGAACCTTGCCGCCGGAGAACTTCCAGATCAGCCAGGTATCGATTGTGCCGAACAACAGGTCGCCTTTTTCGGCGCGCTCGCGGGCACCCTCGACATTGTCGAGGATCCATTTGAGCTTGGTGCCGGAAAAGTAGGGGTCGGTCACCAGGCCGGTGGTTTCGCGAATGTAGTCCTGCAGGCCATCGCGCTTGAGCTGTTCGCAAATTTCGGTGCTGCGTCGGCACTGCCAGACGATGGCGTTGTAGATCGGCCGACCGGTTTCCTTGTCCCAGACCACGGTGGTTTCGCGCTGGTTGGTGATGCCGATGGCCGCCACTTGATCATGGCTCAGGCCTGCCTGGGCCAGCGCTTCGACCATGGTTGCGCTCTGGGTGGCGAAGATCTCCATGGGGTCGTGCTCGACCCAGCCAGCCTGGGGGTAGTGCTGTGCGAACTCGCGCTGTGAGGTGCCGACCACGTTGGCGTCCCGGTCGAAAATGATGGCCCGCGAACTGGTCGTGCCCTGGTCCAGGGCAATGATGTAGTTCTTGTTATGGGTGTCTGTCATGTCGTTGGCCTTGCACTAAATAAGGTGGAGTCAGGGCAGCGCGGGCGTTGGCCCGCTGGTTTGGCATCAGGATGCCTGGGTCTTGCCCTGAGGGTTGTCGTCGGTCTGGACGGTCATGTTCGCTGCAGAGGGCAGGTTGCGGGCGAACACGCCGCGGTACAGGGCGGCACCAAGGCTTGCCCCTATGATCGGCGCAATTACCGGGATCAGAAAATAGGGCACCTCACGGCCACCGGTGAAGGCGATTGGTCCCCAGCCCGTAAGGTAGGTCATCAGTTTAGGCCCGAAATCGCGTGCGGGGTTCATCGCAAAACCGGTCAGCGGGCCCATCGCGCTGCCGATCACTGCGATCAGCAGGCCGATCAGCACGGGTGCCAGCGCGCCGCGTGGCAAGCCGTTGTTGTCGTCGGTAAGGGCCATGATCACCGCCATCAGGATGGCGGTAATGATCACCTCAACCAGGAAAGCCTGGCCGGTAGAGAGCGCCGGGTGCGGATAGGTCGAGAACACGGCGGCCAGCTCAAGGCTGCCTTGGGTGCCGCGCAGCATCTGATGGGTTTGTTCGTAATCGAAGAACAGCGTGCTGTAGAGCGTGTACACCAGCGCAGCGCCGCAGAAAGCACCGGCGATCTGGGCGACGATGTAGAACGCCAGTTTGTGTTTTTCAAAACCTGCGAACAGGCACAGGGCAATGCTGACCGCAGGGTTGAGGTGAGCGCCGGAGATGCCGGCGGTCAGGTAGATCGCCATGCTCACGCCAACGCCCCAGATGATGCTGATCTCCCACAATCCGAAGCTGGCGCCGGCGACCTTGAGCGCTGCAACGCATCCCGTGCCAAAAAATATGAACAAGGCTGTTCCCAGGAACTCGGCCATGCACTGGCTGGAAAGTGTCGGTTGTTGCTGGGCAATGGTCATTCGTTACCTCGGTTCTTGTTGTTGTGAGGCGCTTTGGCGCTCGACATGCTCCGGCAGAAATTCCCCAATTTCTGCTGGAAGGGGCTTTGGGGGTGTTGGCTTATATTCAAAATCGAAAAAATATAGACAAGAAACGCTTATGTCAAAGGTCGAAAGTGAACGGCCATTCATAATCTGACTATTGGTTTGCAGGATGGTGCTGGACGCTGCAAGGGCTGTGCTTGGACGTGATGTAGCCCCCTGTGTAGCTGCTCTGTGGGTTTTGTCCTAAAGTAGCCGACGAAATTTGTCTTTACGGCCTGCCAGGAGTCCGCATGACCCCCGCTCTCGATCTATTGAAAAAGGTTCGTG
This sequence comes from Pseudomonas defluvii, assembly GCF_001695625.1. Classification (GTDB taxonomy): domain Bacteria; phylum Pseudomonadota; class Gammaproteobacteria; order Pseudomonadales; family Pseudomonadaceae; genus Aquipseudomonas; species Aquipseudomonas defluvii. The sequence goes on along the minus strand of NZ_MBPN01000029.1, from coordinate 5,196 downwards.
CCGAACATCGCGTACACAGTTACGAACATGACCCCAAAGCGGCTTCTTATGGGCTGGAGGCTGCGGAGAAGTTGGGGCTGGAGCCCGCGCGGGTGTTCAAGACGCTATTGGCCTGCAGTGAAAAGGGCGAGTTGCTGGTGGCGGTGGTGCCGGTGGCAGGTTCCCTGGACCTCAAGGCCTTGGCCCATGCTGCCGGGGTGAAGAAGTGCGAGATGGCCGACCCCGCGGCCGCTCAGCGTGCCACGGGTTATCTGTTGGGGGGCATCAGCCCGCTGGGGCAGAAGAAGCGCTTGCGCACGTTCATTGATCAATCTGCACAGCCGCTGCCGACGATTTTTGTCAGTGCCGGGCGGCGTGGCCTTGAGGTTGAGTTGGCGGCTGACGTATTGGCGACCCACACGCAGGCAAGCTTTGCCGAGATCGCCCGCGACTGATAGCAGCTGTGTGGATCGATAAGGCGTGTGGGGCGGGCAAGCCCGCCCCTGGCTATCAAGCGGCCGGGCTGTAACGACGCACGCCGTTGTCGCTTGGCTGGAGTTGTGCGGCAACGCTGCCGGGTGCCGGAAACAGTACCAGGTGGTCTGCCGCAACCACGATACCGACTTCGCTGCCAGGCAAATGGTCGATGTGGCTGGGGAATATCGCTTCGAGCTGGCTGCCGGTTGCCAGTTGCAGGCGATACAGCGTGGACGCGCCGAGGAAGCTCTTGCCGACAATGCGTGCCTTGAGCTCGCTGTCAGGTGCATAGACGATATCGTCTGGCCGCAGCAGTACATCCACTGCGCTGCCAATGGCCATGGTGTAGGCGCGATTTCCGCAGAGCTCGCCGAGTTCAGTCTGTACCGACTCCGGGCTGGTCAGTTGACCGCGAATGAAGTAGCCCTGGCCAATGAAGCTGGCCACGAAGGGGGTCAGGGGCTCATGGTACAGGTTGTAGGGCGTATCCCACTGTTCCAGTCGACCTTCCTTGAACACACCGACATGGTCGCTGACCGCAAAGGCTTCTTCCTGATCGTGGGTAACCAGGATCGCGCTGGTACCACGGCTCTTTAGAATGTCACGCACTTCATGGCTGAGGCGTCGGCGCAGTTCGACATCAAGGTTCGAGAACGGCTCGTCAAGCAGCAGCAGTTGTGGCTCGGGCGCCAAGGCGCGGGCCAGGGCAACCCGTTGCTGTTGGCCACCAGAAAGCTCATGAGGGTAGCGTTGGCCAAGGCCACCGAGCTTGACCAGTTCGAGCATTTCCTCGACCACGTGTTGCTGTTGTGGGTGTTTGCCAATGCCAAATGCGATGTTCTGCGCCACGGTGAGGTGAGGGAACAGAGCATAGTCCTGGAACACCATGCCGATTCGGCGTTTTTCTGGCGCGAGGGTGAACCCTGCTTTGGAGATGACTTCGCCGGCCAGCTGTATCTCGCCCTCATGCACGGGCTCAAAGCCGGCAATGGCGCGTAGCGTGGTGGTTTTCCCGCACCCGGAAGAGCCGAGCAAACAACCGATATCGCCAGCGTTCAGGTGCAGGTTGAGGTTCTGGACAACGCGCTGGCCTTGGTACCCACAGGCCAGGTTGCGAAGGTTGAGCAGTAAAGGTTGACTCATGCGTGGTGGTAAGCCGGTTCAACAAGGAATTCAAGAAGCGCCTTCTGTGCGTGCAGACGGTTTTCCGCCTGGTCCCAGGCGACCGAGCGTGGGTCGTCGAGAAGGTCCATGCTGATTTCCTCGCCGCGGTGAGCGGGCAGGCAATGCATGAACAACACATCGGGGGCAGCGAGGTCGAGCAGCTCGCGCGTTACCTGGTAAGGTGCGAACGTCTTCAGACGCCGTGCAGTTTCCTCCTCCTGCCCCATGGAAGTCCAGACATCGGTGCTCACCAGATGGGCGCCCCGCACAGCCTCCTTCGGATCACGGACGATGGTGACGCGGTCTCCGGCCTGGGCGACGAATTGAGGGTTCGGCTCGTAGTCTTCCGGGCAGGCGATGCGCAATTGGAAGTCGAACTGGATGGCGGCTTCTATATAGCTGTTGCACATGTTGTTGCCGTCGCCGATCCAGGCCACGGTTTTGCCCTGGATCGAGCCGCGGTGTTCGAGGAATGTCTGCATGTCGGCCAGCAGTTGGCAAGGGTGCAGGTCATCGGACAGGCCGTTGATCACCGGTACCCGCGAATTGGCGGCGAACTCGGTCAGCGTGCTGTGGGCGAAGGTACGGATCATCACCGCATCCAGCATGCGCGACATGACGATGGCGCAGTCGCTGATCGGCTCACCGCGACCCAGCTGGGTGTCGCGTGGCGAGAGGAAGATGGCCTGGCCGCCGAGCTGGATCATGCCAGCCTCGAATGACAGGCGGGTGCGGGTCGAAGACTTCTCGAAGATCATCCCCAGTACGCGGTTCTTCAGGGGTTCGAACAACACGCCTCGGTTACGCAGGTCCTTCAGCTCGATGCCACGACGGAGCACACCGAGCAGTTCGTCGGGGGTGCAGTCCATCAGGGAGAGAAAGTGCCTTGCGTTCATCATTGACTACCTTTTTGCAACAGACCGCAGATCATCTAAAGCCGGTTTTTGGAAAAACGGGTGAGACCTGCGGCGAAAGCCGCACGTGGCGACGAAATTAGGGGGAGACGCAATACTATAATTAAATGTCGCGTCTTACCAAGAGGGGCTGCAACATCGGCACTGCCGAATCTGCGATAACCCAATGGGGAACAGCTTTTTTGTGTACGCCACAAGGTTTTACACTGCCTGCCAGCGGCTTGGCAAACGCTGCTCACGCTGTTGAGTGCATAACCGCACCGGCTAGCTGCTCATTCGCATATCCGGCGCAAGGTATCTGCTCACTCAAGCGTGGCCCTCCGGACGGCTCCAGTTGCGCTAAATTTGCCCCAGGACGGTGGGCTAAGGGGGATGTTGGCAAGGCCGAGCGCCACGCTCGGCTTTCCGATACAATGCGTCACCGTGCCGACAACCGCGTCGGAAAGTTCAGCCGAGGTGCTCCATGGATATCATCGAAACAATCAAAGAGCAGATTGCCAACAACACCATTCTGCTTTACATGAAAGGCTCGCCCAATGCCCCGCAGTGCGGCTTCTCCGCCAAAGCGGCGCAAGCTGTAATGGGTTGCGGCGAGAAGTTCGCTTACGTGGACATCCTGCAAAACCCGGAAATTCGCGCCAACCTGCCGAAGTACGCCAACTGGCCAACCTTCCCACAATTGTGGGTGGCCGGTGAGCTGGTCGGCGGCAGTGACATCATGACCGAGATGTTTGCCAACGGCGAACTGCAGACGCTGATCAAGGAAGCGGCTGCCAAGGCCAAGGCTGCCGAAGCCTGATTCTTGTCAGCCAACAAAAAGCCCCGCATTGCGGGGCTTTTTGTTGGCTGCAAGAAAGACGGGCTTACTCGCCCATCTGCGACTGCAGGTAGTTTTCCAGGCCGACCTTGTCGATCAGGCTCAGTTGGGTTTCCAGCCAGTCGATGTGCTCTTCCTCGGCTTCGAGGATGTCTTCCAGCAGCTCGCGGCTACCGAAGTCGCCAACCGTTTCACAGTGGGCAATCGCGGCCTTGAGATCGGCTAGACCTGTCTGCTCGATTTTCAGGTCGCACTGGAGCATTTCCTTGGTGTGCTCACCAATGAACAGTTTGCCAAGGTCCTGCACGTTCGGGATGCCTTCGAGGAACAGAATCCGCTTGATCAGTTTGTCAGCGTGTTTCATTTCATCGATGGATTCTTTGTACTCGTGCTTGCCGAGCTTATCCAGGCCCCAGTCTTCATACATACGGGCATGCAGGAAGTATTGGTTGATTGCGACCAGCTCGTTTCCGAGGATCTTGTTGAGATGCTGGATGACGCTAACGTCGCCTTTCATGATGGGGTCCTGCCCTGTAGGTGTGCACAATGGTCTGGAGTGTGGGCCGGACAACTTTTGCTGTCAAACCTAAGTTATTGAATAATAAATAGAAACTAATAGGAATAAGAATGTTTTTGTTCCGCGTCTTAGTCCTAAGCACTTGAATTGCAGGCATAAAAAAACCGGACGCTGGGTCCGGTTCTTGGAAAGTCTGAATTATGCTGCAGTAAATTCTACTGGATAAGGCAGTGCAGCCTGGCTCACTTGCAGCTCGGTCAGGGTTTCGCGTACGACTTGTTTAGCCAGGCAGGCGCATTTGCCGCACTGAGTGCCCACATTGGTCGCTTCGCGTACGTCACGGTAGCTACAGCAGCCGTCGTAGATTGCATCGCGGATCTGTCCGTCGGTAACACCAACACAAAGACACACATACATAGAGGAGACCATCGTGGCTAAAGGCTCAATGCGGAGGATCTTAATGTTAATGAGAATGCTTGTCAAAGCACTTTATTGAGCGGTCCCGTTCGCCGCGACGGACGGCAGCCTGGTCAGTCACCGTCCTTAAATTCGGCGGTACACGTTGGGCGGTGTATGATGGTTAGTCCATGCGATGCCAGGTGGGCCATGTGCCCTGCTGTGTATACCATTCCACTACATCAGGAGATATCGAATGAGCGTGCTCGTAGGCAAAAAAGCCCCGGATTTCACGGTTCCAGCCGTACTCGGCAATGGCGAGATCGTCGACAGCTTCAACCTGGCTTCGGCCATCAAGGGCAAGTACGGCCTGGTGTTCTTCTACCCACTGGACTTCACTTTCGTCTGCCCGTCCGAGCTGATCGCCCTGGACCACCGTATTCCTGACTTCCAGGCGCGTAACGTCGAAGTCATCGGTGTTTCGATCGACTCGCATTTCACCCACAATGCCTGGCGTAATACCCCCGTCAACAACGGCGGTATCGGCCCGGTCAAATACACCCTGGCCGCTGACATCTCCCACGAGATCTGCAAGGCCTATGACGTTGAGTCCGAAGGCGGCGTAGCCTTCCGTGGCGCGTTCCTGATCGACACCAACGGTGTGGTCCGTTCGCAAATCGTCAACGACCTGCCGCTGGGCCGTAACATGGACGAGCTGCTGCGTCTGGTCGACGCCCTGCAATTCCACGAAGAGCACGGCGAAGTCTGCCCTGCCAACTGGAAAAAAGGCGACAAGGGCATGACCGCTTCGCCAGAAGGCGTTGCTGCTTACCTGAGCGAGAATGCTGGCAAGCTGTAAGCGCCACGCATAAAAAAACCGGCCCCAGTGGCCGGTTTTTTTATGCGTGGCTGTCGACTTCAGTCGTCGAAGT